>JAHFPT010000320.1 GCA_023266625.1 Novosphingobium sp.
CAGCGTCTTCTTCTCCCCGCCGCCGCCGATCAGGATCGATGGGCGCGGCGAGGAGACTGGCGGCGGGGAACAGAGCGTTTCGGCGAGCTGGTAATAGGTGCCCTCGAACGGTCCATTGTTGTCACTCCACATCTGGAGACAGATGCGGATGGTCTCCTCCAGCCGCGCGAACCGTTCGGCGATCGGCGGAAACGGCACGCCCAGCCCCACATGCTCACGCTCGTACCACGCCGCCCCGATGCCGAGTTCGGCACGGCCGCCCGACAGCACGTCGAGAGTAGTGACGATTTTCGCGAGGAGACCGGGGTGGCGATAGGTGGCGCCTGTCACCAGCGCGCGGAGGCGCAGTCGCTCCGTGACACCGGCTACGAAGCCAAGCGCGGTATAGACTTCGAGCATTGGGTCCTCGGCCGGGCCTGCGTTCTCCATCTGGAAATAATGATCCATGAAGGACAATGTCCTGACGCCGGCGCTCTCCGCCGCGCGGGCAAGGCGCGCGACGCCGGGGCCGATGGCGGACGGCGCGCCCGCCCAGTCAAAACGGGAGACGTGAAGGTCGAGGTGCATGGGGCGGGGTCCTCTCTGATCGTGGCATGCTGATTGTGGCACAGGAAGTCTTGCGGCTTCGACACAAAAATCGGCTTCCGTCGCGAGAGATACCAGTGTGGTAATGCTGAACGCACCCGTTATTAGGCGGGCAGCGCAAATTCAGGCAATTCAGGCAGAGGCATGGCCCGCAAACATTCGAAACATGATCCTTATGGAGACTTGCATCGCGAGGAGGAGGTTCCGGCGATGGCGGCACCCTGCTGGTTATGCGGCAGACCGACTGGCAAGACCATTGTCTGGCACCATCCCGTGCCCAAGAGCCGGGGCGGGCGCGATGTTGTGCCCATGCACCCCATTTGCCAGCAGACGCTGATCGCCCATTTCACCAATTCCGAACTGCAGCGCCATGGGATGGATGTGGAGGGCCTGCTGGCCGAGCCCACCATGCGCAAATTTGTCGATTGGGTGGCGAACAAGGATCCCGATTTCACCGCGACCACGGCCAAGAAGCAACGCTGACCCTCATTGACGATCTGGAGGTTCCCATGACGACTTCGACTTACACTGCCGATCAGGCTGGCCTGTGCGTGAGCACGCTTCATCCCGATCCGCACCATCATGTTCGCGACGACGTCGAGCGGCTCATTCGCATCGCCGGCAAGGCGGGTTTCCGAAGTCTGGCGTTCCAGCCCAACTGGATCGCCAGCTACGGTGCCGTCGAAACCCGCAAGCTGCTCCAGGATGAAGGCATGTTCGCCGGCGCGCTCGAGGGTGGGATGAATTGGGGCAAAGGTCCTGATGGAGGTACCGCAGATGCGGACCTGCTACTCGATGCGGCTTCCGCGATCGGCGCGGGCGTGCTCCATGCCGCCAACATGGCGCCGCAACTCGGCTCGCTCTCGCAAGCTGCGGACGGCTTCGCCACCTTGTGCGAGCGCGCCCGCGCTCACGATATCAAGGTCAGCCTGGAATTCATGCCCTGGTATGCGGTGCCCGATCTGGCGACCGCGTGGCGCATCGTGCAGGCGTCAGGAGCGGATAATGGCGGGATCTGCCTCGACTTCGGGCACTGGCACAATCAGCCTGGCGGGCCCGATTACGACCTGTTGCGCACGATCCCCGGGACGCGCATTTCCTACGTCCAGCCGACCGATTCCCCGCCTGCGCCGTTTACGTCGACGACCGACTACTTCATGCGAAACATCACCGAGCGCCCATTGCCGGGGGATGGCAATGTGGATGTCCGCGCCATCTTCGCGGCGCTGGCCGACATCGGCGCGGAGCCCACCTTCGCCTATCAGGTGTGTAACGTCGCATTGGCAAGCGAAGGCGCCGAGACGATGGCGGCGAAGCTTCACGCCAACGCCGAAAAGATCTTCGTCTAAGTTCAACTGGGATGCAGGTCTCTCATGTGCCCAAATGCCCGGCACCACATGTCAATCGCTAGTAGTGCGGCCAGCACCGCCCGCGTAGTGGTCGCTTGCGCCTCGTTACGCCGGTTACCTGCCGGAAGCCCGACACATCCCGGCTTGACGAAGCTCTCGTTTAGGGGGTTTGTAGCTCCACCTCGACAATCCACAACACACCAGTCGTCCCAAGCCCTGATCTGGGGGCGCAAAACGGCAGCTATTCAAGATTCGATGCCCGAAACCTGCCAGACCGAAATCGGCCCACTTACGGCCGATCGCTTTTGATAAAGCTCATGATCGATGGACCCTGCTTCTATCGATCACTTTTGGCGGCAATTCTGATCGATAGGATCGTGCGGGCAGCGATCCAGTATGCAGATGTCGCACAATTCCGCGTCAACGCTTGCGAAAAATCATTCCTGTTCGATGGTGCGGCGGCGGGAATCGAACCCGCACTCCTCTCGGAACCGGATTTTGAATTGCTTTTGAATCCGGCACGTCTACCAGTTCCACCACGTCCGCATGTGAATATCGAACAATCGGTTTAGTGGTCGGACCATCGACAGCCTGGTGCCCCTGGCCCGACTCGAACGGGCACGTCTTGCAACAAACGATTTTGAGTGGAGCGGGCCTCAGATAAACATATTATAATAAACGATAAATGTTTGATGCTCGGATTTATGTGTAAGAATCTGTGCAAGATTTTAGGCGCGCCGATTTAAGCGGAAGCCGCCTGAGAGGTACGTCAGACGACGCGCACGTGCTTGAGGAATTCCTCAGCCTGGAACTTCAGCGACGCAGCCTGTGCTTCAAGCTCGGTCGATGAGTTGAGCACCTGCGAAGCGGCAGCTCCGGTTGCCAGCGAGGTTTCGCGGACTTGGACGATGTTGGAGGCAACCTCGTCGGCACTGCGGGCGGCAAGATCGATGCTGCGAGCGAGGTCCTGCCCGGCGATCGACTGCTGGTCGACCGCAGCTGCAATTGAGACAGAAGTCGATTCGAGCTGTTCCACCTGCTTCTTGATATCACGTAGCGCATGCACGCTGTCACCGGTCGACCCCTGAATCGCGCGGATCTGCTCGGCGACCTCCTCGGTTGCCTTGCTGGTGCGCGCGGCCAGTTCCTTGACCTCGGAAGCAACCACCGCAAAGCCGCGACCGGCCTCGCCGCCACGCGCCGCTTCGATCGAGGCATTGAGAGCCAGCAGATTGGTCCGTTGGGCGATGTTCGAGATCAGTTCGACGATCTTGCCGACCTGCTGCGCCGATACCGAAAGCGTGGCAATCGTTGCATCCGCTTCGGCGGCGGCGTTGGTTGCTTTGCGGGCCAGTTCCGCAGAAGTCGCCGCCTGGCGGCTGATTTCCCCGATTGACATAGCAAATTCGTCGCTCGCAGCAGCTGCTGCCGTAACCCCGGCCGAGGCTTCGCCCAACGCGGTGGAGACTTCGCCGGTCTGCATCGCGGACTGTTCGGCAGCGGCGGCCATCGAGCTTGCGGTCAGCTGGAGCTGGCTTGAGGCTGCAGCAACGCCGCCTACGACTTCCCCGAGCGATTGTTCGAACTTCTTGGCAAGATCGTTCAGCCACAGGGCCTTGCGCTGCTGCTGCTCATCGGCACCCCGGATCTTTTCTTCCTGCGCTTCAATCTGGGCCTTGGCGGCCTCCTCGGCGTCGGCCCGCAGGCGCTCGATCTTGAGATATCCCCTGCGGAACACTTCGAGTGAACGCGCCATGTCGCCGATCTCGTCAGTACGCTCAACCCCGGGAACGGTGATATTGTTGTCGCCGTCGGCCAGTTTCAGCATCGAGGCGGTGATGGTCTCGATCGGCGTGGAGATTTCCCGCCGGGTCATCCGTATGGCGATACAGGCATTGACAACGGCATATGTCCCAAGCGCTGCAACGGCGGACGCCACCCAGCCGGTGAAGCCGGTGCCGGTGGCAGTGTCCGACACGCTGCCCGACCCCTGGTATATTCCGAACGCCGCCACTCCCGCAGTCAGCATGGTGATGATCGCCTGAACGCCGAGGAGTAGTCGCATTTTGTCGGCGATGGACTGGTGCTTGAATGCCAATGGGTTAATCATTTCAGTTCCCCAAGTGATAGCTGACCGGATGTACTCGCCCGCAGGCGATCAGGCGGCCTTCTTTGCCTTTTGCTTTGTGCGTTTGTAGATTTTGCCTGCGTCGTGCAGAAGTTGGGCGGTGAAGTCCTCGGCGCGCATCGCCTTGTAATAGAGCCAGCCCTGGATCTGGTCGCATCCCGCCGCGCGAACCAGATCGGCCTGGGCTTCGGTTTCGACGCCTTCGGCGGTGACATCCATGTCGAGCGAGCGGGCGACAGCGACGCTGGCCAGCATAATCGCCCGCGAACCGCCGTCTATGGCCGCTTCTACGATAAGC
>JAHFPT010000128.1 GCA_023266625.1 Novosphingobium sp.
GCTCGAAGCCAACCGCTACCTCAACATGGACGACCTGCGCGAGCACAAGAAAACCGAACTACGCCAAGCCGCATGACCAGCACCATGACCGCCAATTTGCAGAACTTGACGCACACAACCACCGGGCGTTAGGTGGGGTAGCTAACTACATATAGTGGCTAATTTATTTCCCAGATTCAATCTCTAGGTGTCCGCGCCTAATGCTGCCCGGATAATCATGCGCCAATGACTCGGCCAACAGCCACTCAATTGGTCCATCATCTCGGCACCTGAGAGCCTGCGGACGAATCCTGATTGCCAGGGTTCGTTCCGTTCGAAATTGCAAAACTATGGTATATTTATCACACAAAGTTCGGGATCAAGACAGGATTCCCAGCTGGCTCAGTGATTTGTCGAGCATCAGCAGCTGCCAGAGCAGCCGCGATGTGTCGCTGCGCCCGGCAATATGCGATTCAGCAATTGACCTCAGGTAGGCACTGTCGAACCAGCCGGTCCGGGCCAATGCCGCGCTTTCGGAGATACTGCGCGCCGCGCCGGCCAAGGGTCCGCGCAGCCATTGCGCGATGGGCGTGACGAAGCCCTGTTTGGGGCGGAACAGAATGTCGTCGGGCAGATAGCGGCGCATCGTCTGCTTCATCAGCCATTTGCCCTGCCCGCTGCGCACGCGCAGTTGCTCGGGAAGGCTGGCAGCGAATTCGATCAGCCGGTGATCGAGCAGCGGCTCGCGCGCCTCCAGACTGACCGCCATGCTTGTCCGGTCGACCTTGGTGAGAATATCGCCGGGCAACCAGAATTTGAGATCGGCATATTGCGCCCGGTCAAGCCCGCTGCGCGCCGGTGCCCCGCGCATCAGCTCCAGCAAGGCGTCTTCAGCCCGGTAATCGCCGCGAAGGCGCTGAAACTCCGTTGTGTAGAGCGAATTCCTGAGATCCGCGCCGGTGACGGATAGGGCATTGGCATAGGCCTCTTCGCTGCTGGCGGCGAGCGCGAGCAGGGTGGTCCTGGCGCGAAGCGGTCGCGGTGCCCAGTCCGCCTTGGGATAGATCGCACCCAGCGAGCCGAACACCGCGCGGCGCAAGCCGAGGGGCAAGAGTCCGCGCAGGCGATCCTCGTGTCGCTGGAAGATATGGCGACGATATCCGGCAAAAGCCTCGTCGGCCCCGTCGCCCGACAGGGCTACGGTTACGGTTTCGCGCGCGAGCTGGCAGACTCGCCAGGTCGGCAGCGCCGAAGCGTCGGCGAAAGGCTCGTCGAACATCGCGGCGAGTTGATCGATCGCCTCGAAATCATCGGGCGATACGACGCGGCTGTGATGGTCCGTGGCGAAGCGCTGGGCCACTTGCCTTGCATAATCGCTCTCGTCGAGCGCAGCGACATCGAAGCCGATCGAGCAGGTCTTGACTGGGCTGGAACTCGCCTCGGCCATCAGCGCGACGACGCTGGAACTGTCGACCCCGCCCGACAGGAACGCACCCAGCGGCACATCCGCGACCATCCGAGAGGTCACCGCCTCGCGCAACAGATGCAGTAGCTCGGCCTCGAGGTCGGCGGGCTTTTCCTTGCGCCGCCCGGCAAAGGAAACATCCCACCACCGCTCAGGTTTAGGCATCGGTGCATCGCAGCGCAGCAGCAACGAATGGCCAGCAGGCAGCTTGGTGACGCCCTTCAGCATCGAGCGGGTGTCGGGCACATAGCCCCAGGCAAGATAATCCTCCACCGCCAGTGGATCGGCTTCGCGGCGCAGCAGTGGATGCGCGGTCAGCGCCTTGAGCTCGGACCCGAAAATCAGGCTGCCATCGCTCAGCGGGGCCATGAACAGCGGCTTTACCCCCAGCCGGTCACGCGCCAGAAACAGCGTGCGCTGGCCCAGATCGTATATGGCGAAGGCGAACATGCCATGCAGGCGCGGCAGGCAGCCCGGCCCCCAGCGCTGCCAGGCGGCGAGGATTACCTCGCTGTCGCCATCGGTGTGAAACCGGGCACCGCAGCCACGCAATTCCTCGCGCAATTCGCGGTAGTTGTAGATTTCGCCGTTGAACACCAGCATCGCCCGGCCGTCGCTTGAGGCCATCGGCTGCGGCGAGCCGGCAATATCGATGATCGACAGGCGGCGATGGCCAAGGCCGACCCCCGGCGCAGTCCACACGCCGAAGCCGTCCGGGCCGCGATGGGCAATGGCATCGCACATCCGTTCGACCCGCGCCGGATCAACCGGCTTGGGCGTAGAGAGATGATAAATACCGGCAAATCCGCACATAGCGCCTCTCGCCTAGCGGAGAGCGGCGATGCGGTCCATCCAGCCTTCGAGCGGGCCAGTGGATTGGCGGAAAGCGGCAAGGGATTGCGCCGCAGGCTTGCCTGGCTTCTCTTCGGCAGAGAGGATCAGCATCATGGTCGGACGCGCACGCAAAACCAAGCGATCCTGTAGATTAGCGAGGCTGAGCCGCGCGGCACTGCCGGATAGCAGATCGCCGGTCCGGTAGGTGGTATAGGCCAACCTGGCGGTTCGATAGGGGCCGAGCAGCCGGTCGGATTTTCCCCAGCCTATCTCCGGTCCCGGTGCTTGCCACGACCAACCGCTGTCCGGCCTTAGCGCACCTTCGCCAAAGCCGGCGGCTTTGCGCCCGGTCCCCTGCGCGCCGTAGAGCGCGATGAAAACATCGGCCTCGCGGCTCTCGCCATCGGCATAGCGCCCCAGCAGGCGGTGCTCGGCACCGCCCGCGCGCGGTTCCCACCAGCCGCGCGGGGCATAATCGACGCGGTGCCAGCCAGGCACCTCGGGCAGCGCTATCTGGCGCGGCAGCGGTGCAGTCAGCCGTTCGGCGGCGCTCAACCAGGCCACCGCGCCAAGCGTCAGCGCGGCAAGTATCGCCAGCGCCGGAGCTGCACCGATGTGCATCGCCGCCAGCCGGGAAAGCAGCGGTGAAGCTGAGATGGCTTCGGCATCGATCAATGCAGCGTCGCGCGGACGGTCGAAATAGCGCCACGACAGTGCCAGTGTTGCCGCGATGATTAGTGCGAAGAACAGCCAGCCATAGACGATATGATCAAAGCCCGCAGCCCTTTCCACGCCGACATATTGCGCGGCAAAAATCGTGCCCCAGGCGCGGACGCTGTTGGCCAGGACCGGTATTACCAGCGACAGCATCATGAAGCCGATGCGCCGCCGCCAGGAGGTAAAGCAAACATGGGCTGCCAGCACCCCGAAGGCAAACATGGCAATCAGGAAAATGACGCCGGAACAGGCCTCGGCCACCTCGAACAGCCCGGCGGGGGTGTCGATGAAGACCCCGTCGATCGCCGCAGGGATGCCGCTCCAATGCACCATGGCGACCGTCATTGCCGCCGTAACCATCTGCATCGGTGCCACCAGCTCTTCGCCAAACGGCACCAGCAGCAGCATATAGCCCAGCGGGAAAGCCAGTCCTGCACCGACGCGCGGCCCCAATAGCGTCAAACTGGCGGTGATCAGCATGGCTATCGCGCCGAATTGCCTGATGATCGCCAGACCGGCGAATGCGCCCAGTACCCAGATCAACACGGCCACCGCAAAGATCATCAGCCCCGGCCACCAGCTGTCAGGCCGCAATCGGGCGAGCTGACCCAGGCGCTGCCAGACCAGCCAGGCGATGATCGCCGGGATCAGCAGAATATGGTTGTAGGTCGAAATATCCCACCACTGGGCCGCCATCGCCCCCCAGTCGGCGCGAAACAGAATTGCGAGGGTCAACCAGACCAGCACCAGCCGCAGCAGCGGCCTGCGCCAGGCGAGCGGAGGATGCCAGCCTTCGCTCAGTTGGGGCAGCGGCCCGATAAGACCATTACGCAGCATTGCGCACGCTGCGCCCGGTCCAGCCAGCGATCTCGGGCAGAGAATCCAGAGCAGATTGCCAGCTGGCTTGATCGGTCACGAAGCGTCGTGCGGCCAACCCGCTGATCTTGCAGCGACGCGGATCGCGCAGCATCGCGACTGCGGCCTCAGCCAGCGCCTCGTCGCTATCGGCAATGCTGAAATGCTGGCCATCGACTGCGCCGATGCCAGTCGCCGCATCTGGAGTCAGCACCACTGGCAAGGCCATGGCCATGGCTTCCAGCACCTTGTTCTGGATACCGCGCGCAATCTCAAGCGGCACAATCGCCATATCCGAACCCTTGAGCCAGCAGCGCATGTCATCGACCCGTCCCCAGATATGGCAGCCTGCAACTCCATGGCGCTCGAGCAGTTTGAGCGTCGGTCGCCGTCCGACGACATGGAAACTGGCATCGGGAAAGCTGTTGCGGACCAGCGGCAAGATGCGGGTCGCCACCCGCAATGCCGCCTCGACATTGGGGGCATAATCCATCTGTCCGGAGAAGATCAGGCGGGGATAGGAAAATTCGGCCAGTTGTGGCTCACTTTCCACCGTAGCAGGATCGAAAAAGCCGGTGTCGATGCCATTGGCCAGCACACGAATATCGCTGACCGCTCGCTCCTGCGGGGTCAACCGCGCTGCAAAGAGTTCTGCTTCGGCAGCAGAGATCAGCAGGCTGACATCGGCGCGGGCTGCGAGCCGGGCTTCCTCATCGCGCAGCATCCGCGCTTCGCGCGCTTCGATCCAGCGCAGCGCCGGATGCCGTTTGGCGGCATAGGCCTCGAACTTGGCCGAATCGACATCGACAAAGTCGACAATCACCCGACCGGCAAAATCGGCCGGGACATATTGGCCCATCTGCCCGGAAAACACGTAGATCGTCGAGATCGGGTGGGTGGCGAGGACAGTATCGATATAGGCAGCAAGCCCGGCATCATGGAAGGCCGTCAGACTGACTGGCTGACGCGCAGTTAGCGCCTGGAACCCGGCCAGCACCAGTGGCTTGGTCCGGCGCACCAGTTTGTAACTACGGGCCAGCGCCGCCAGCTCGACTTCCTCACCCATATCGAGCTCATCGTCGGCAAAGGTGGCGATATGCACGGGCGCGATGCGTGCGAGGCGCTTGACGATATGGTGCGAACGGATCTTGTCGCCGCGATCTGGCGGAAACGGGATGCGGTGCGAGATGAACAGGATTTCGCTCATCACCCCAGCCCCCGGGCAATCAGCGGTCCGAAACGGTTGGCCAGCGCCAGCGGCAAGCGCCGCCAGATGGCGATTTGCAGCGCATGCTTGGCGCTGGTGGGATCGGCGTCGCGGGCATCCGTACCAGGCGCAGTCCAGCTGGCATAGCCCAGCGGCTCCGGCTCGAAGCCCCAATTGCGCTTGAATTCATAAGCGCCGCTGCCGGTTTTCGAGCGGCCGAAATCGAAATGGCTGCAACCGCGCCGCCGGGCGTGGAGCATGAGTTCGTAATACATCCGGTCATTGGCGCGCAGTTGCCGCGCCTGCCAGACGCCGCCGCCCCAATAGGGCATGACCGCGCTGCGATGGTAGAGCGAGAGCACGCTGGCAACCGGCGTTCCGCCATGACTGACCGTGAGGATGTCCGCATCCTCGCCAAACTGGTCGAGAACGGCGTCGAACAGGCTGCGCGGGAACACCGGCGTACCGAGATTGCGGACGCTTGTCGCATAGACCGCGTAATGCGCTGCCCGGTCCGGTTCAGCAGTGCCCACCGTAACCGCTAGCGGTTGATCCAGCCCCTTGCGGACCTCGGCCCGCTGCTTGCGCGGAATGGCGAGCAATTGTGCCTCGTCGTCTGCGGCAAGCGGTGCGATGAAGCCGCAATGCGACCGGTCCTTGATCTGCCAGCCCGCACGCCCCTGCGGCAGCGCACCGCCGCGCAATTCGATAGTGGGACTGGAAAGGCGCTGTGCCAGCTCTTCGGCTGCGGCGAACAGCCCGGAGGCATCGGTTCCAGCGGCAGTCAGCACACCGCCACCGACAGCAAAGCCGCTCGAGGCGAGCAGGCGCCCGAACAGCGGCGAATGGACGGCGCTGAGCGGCAGAAAGGCAACAATCTCGCCATTGCGTTCGGCGACCAGTGCCAGAGCCCGGTTACTGGTCCCCTTGGCGACTGCCGCCAGCCAGGCCGGTCGGTGGAACGGTGTCGTTTCCGGATGACCAGCCAGGAACGCGTCGATCCGCGCGCACTCATCGGGCTCATCGAGATTCGCCAGGCGCTGGGTATCACGCACGCGGAGGAAGGGCGCGTTCATGCCGCGAGTGCCTCGGCCGTCAGCAATTCGCGCGCCGCCAGAACGTCCATCCGGCCCCAGTGGAAGTCGAAGATCAACTGGCGCAGCTTGTCTGCCATGCCATCGAGATTGGTGTAGTGGCGCAGCTTCGATTTGAGCGGCGCGGCGCTGACGCGCGGCTGATCGGGATCGATTTCCCAGGGATGGAAATAGAACACTGCCGGCCGGCCATCGCGCCGGTTTACCTGCCGGATCGCCCAGCGCGAAAAACCATAGGGCAGCACCCGGAAGAAGCCCCCTCCCCCCGCCGCCAGCCTGCGCCCGGCGAACAGCGCGGTGGTCACCGGAATTTCGACCAGATCGGACCATGGCAGCGGTTTGAAAGCGAAGCGCGGTGCCTCGCGCCAGCCATAATGATCATGCGCGATCGGCGCGACGCTGGAACTGTAGGCAAAGCCCTGTTCGGCCAGGATCATATAGGCCCAGGGGGTGCGGAAATCGATCGAGAAACTTGGCGCGCGGTAGCCGGTAACGCTCACCCCTGCGGCATCCTCGATGACCTTGCGGCTCATCTCGAGATCGCTGGCGAAGCTCTTGCGCTCCATGCGGAACACACGCTGATGATCCCAGCCATGGCTGGCGAGCTCATGCCCGGCTTCGCTGATGCGGCGCATCAGCGCCGGATGGCGCTTTGCCACCCAGCCGAGGGTAAAGAAGGTGGCCTTGACGTCGGCTTCGGCGAACAGGTCGAGAATCGCGGCGCAATTGTTTTCGACCCGGTCCGCCAGCCCATCCCAATCGACGCGCTCGATCACATTTTCGAACGCGCCGACCTGAAACCAGTCCTCGACGTCGACGGATAAACCGTTGGTGGGCAGCACAGGGTCCAAGCGATCATTGCTCTCTAAGGTCAGGCGGCAACGCGCTGGGTATCGCCAGCCTCGATCCACTCGATTAACATGGTCAGCGTGTGGCGGATCGTGCGATCCTGCTCGATCATCTGGCTTTCCAGCGCGGAAATGCGCTCATGGACCCCAACGAAAAATCCGCCATCCGCCTGATCCTGCGGTGCCAATTGTGCCTCGCTGGAATTTGCCAGTTCGAGCACTGCGTGCTGCAGCTCGGCGATCTGCGCATCGCGTTCGGCGAGCGCTGCCTCGATCTGGGCAAAGGCTGCGATATCGGCTGGCTCCAGCTTACTCGCGAATGTGCTCTCAAGCGGCTGACTGGCGGGCTTGGCTGCCTGGCGCATCAGCGACAGCGTGCCGTCTTCGGTCAGTTCCGAGAGCACTTGCGACAGCATCACCCCGTCGATGCGGGTGCGTTTATCAACCGCGCCGAGCAGTAGCAACCGGTTGACGATCTGGTTGATCCGCCGCGGCAAACCGCCCGAAGCGGTATAGATCTCGGCGAACACCCGCTGGTCGAAGGCGGGATTGCCTTCCCAGCCAACGCATTTCATCCGGTGTTCGATATAGGGCTGGAGCTCGCTCGACTCCATCGCGTCGAGATGATGCGCGGCGATAACCCGCTGGCGCAGCTGTTCGAGCTGAGGATGCTCGTGCAGGGTTTCACGGAATTCGGGCTGACCGAGCAGCAGTGTCTGGAGCAGCGGGTGCGAGCCGAGCTGGAAGTTCGAGAGCATGCGCAGCTCTTCGAGCGCGCCGATAGACAGGTTCTGCGATTCATCGACGATCAGCAGACAGCGTCGCCCGCTGCGCGCTTCCTCGTGCAAGAAACCTTCGATCGCGCCCAGCGCCGTCGCCTTGTCGTGTCCCTCGATCACCAGGCCGAAGGCTTGCGCGACGACGTGTACCAGCTCCTCGCTGTCGAGCTTGCTGGTGACCACATGGGCGGCGGTCAGCCGGGACGGATCGATGGTCGACATCAGATGCGCGACCAGCGTCGATTTGCCCGCACCGACTTCGCCGGTGATGACCACGAAGCCTTCACCCTGCGCCAGGCCATAGCCGAGGTAGGACAACGCCTTGCGGTGCGTCAGGCTCTCGAAATAGAAAGCCGGGTCAGGCGTCAGCTGGAACGGTCGGCCCCTGAGCCCATAAAAATCATCGAACATTACATGCCTCCATTGGGCTTAAAAGGTATAGCGCAGACCGGCCAGCGCCGATGCGCTTGTCAGGCCTTGCAGCGGCTCGGGGCGGCTGATGTTGTCGATGCCAAGCGCTGCTGTTGCCTCCAGATGGTCGGTCAGGTTGCGATAATAGGCGAGGGTAGCGCCCAAGGCCGAGGAATCGCCAGCAAAGGACGATCCGCTTTGGAACCAGTTGGCGTAGAGATTGACCGAATAGTGCGAACTGCGGTCGATGCGGCCACCCAGATAGGCAACCAGCCAGTAGTTCTCGTCGATGACGCCATTGGCGACGGCGAGGACCGTACCTGGCGCGGCGATGAACTTGCGCCGGTCATAACCTGCGCCGATGCCAGCGGACATATTGCCGAGCTGGATATTATAGCTCGCCGCGACGCCGCGCGCCCGGAAAGTCGCCGAGCGCACCGAGCCGAGCGCACCGTTCAGACAGTTGCCCTTTTCAAGCGCAGCAACGCAGCCCGACAAATCCCCGGTCAGCGGATTGCGATTGGCGGTGAACTGGGCCGGCAAATCGGCCAGCGCGCGGTTCAGCTGCCCGCCAAAGCCCGAAATACTGTCGTAAACCGCGACATTGAAAGCGCTGCGCTCATTGGGAGCATAGGAGAAGCTGCCAAAATAACTGATGGTGCCATAGCGGCGGCCAACATGCGCTTCGAGCTGGGTGCGGCGGCTGGGCCGCCAGATCACCCCGGCATCCCAGATCAGCCCATCGGCATGATAGGCAATCTGGCGCGGCGTGCTCTTGTCGGTGACGAAACCATTGCCGGAAATTACCGGGAAACCGTTCGCGTCGCGCAGAGCATCGCGGCTCGAAATCTCGACCTTCTCATAGCCAACACCGGCGGCCAGGGCGAGGTCGCGCGACACCGGTAGAGTGAAATCGGCGCGGGCATGCAAGTCCTCGATACGCTGATCGAGATTGGAGATATCCTCACGGTAATAGCCTGCTCCGGCACCGATTCCGACGGGCAGAACCGTGCCCGCCCGGGTGCCGATGTGAATTCCGGCATCATGCGCGATACTCTTGTCGAAGATATCGAGCGGTGGTTGACCAGGAATAGTGATGATGGAATTGGGGCTTTCGACCTTGGTGTAGCCGATCCGGTAATGGGCATCGATCTTGGCGTCGCCCGCCTCGGTCGAGAGCGTGGGTCCGGCATAGGCGGAATAGAGCTGGGTGACCGAATCATCGTCGCCCAGCGGGGCAAGCACAGCAGCGCCGCCACTCTCGACGCGCGTGCGCGTTGCGAGCACGCCGGCATCGATCTGCAGCGTCTGCGGCACCACCGAAGCATAGCCGCGCAGGAGGCCGCTGATCGTGTCGCCGCTGTTCGCTTTGCCCCAGCCGATCCGGCGCTCATAGCGCAGCGAGACCGAAGCAGCGTTGTTGCGTCCGGCCACCGTCGCATCGACGCCTGCGGCTATCGTGCTGTAGGTGACGACGTCGTTGCCGGGCGAGAGCTCGGCTGAAACAACCTGCCGGGCTTCGATATAGGGCGCGACATAGCTGCCATGGCGGCCGCCGCGATGCTTGGCCCGTTGCCCGCCACTGGAGCCCCGGCTGGAAGAGCCGCCATCCTGCGCCGCTTCGCCATTCGCGCCGACATCGCCGTAGTCAAGCGTTTGCGCAGCTGCCGCCAGCGGCACGAGACCGGCAAGCAGCGCGGCTAGACCCGCCCACATCCTAGGAAAATGCGACATCTCGATTATCCCTTGTAGCCGTAATAGGTGCCGAAGCGGCGACCGCTCGGGCTGAAGTTTGCGGCATTGAGCAGCAGCTGAATGTTGGGGCAGGCAGACAGCAGCGAGACTGCATCCTTCAGTGCGCCTTCGCCGGTGCGATCAGCACGGGCAATGAGCAGCGCCTGTCCGGCAAATTTGGCGAGCTCTGCGGCGGGCGAAGCCGCAAGCGCCGGGGGAGAATCGAAGATAATGATGCGATGCGGCGCGCCCTCGGTGAGCCGGTCGAGCACCGCTGCGGTGCGCGATGAATTCAGATATTCGCTGTCGGAATTGGTCGCATTGCCGGCGGGAAGCACCCACAGGCCGGGAATGTCCGTGCCCAGTACCAGCTCGGCAACGTCAATCGAGGGATCGGCCAAAGCGTCCATCAGCCCAGGCCCGCCGGGCAAGCCAAGCCTGCTCAGCACCGATGGCTTGGCGAAATCGGCATCGACCAGCAGGACTTCGCTTTCCTTCTCCGCCGCAATCGACAGCGCCAGATTGATCGCACAATAGGTTTTGCCTTCGCCTGGCAACGGCGAGCAGATCAGCACCCGCTGCGCCGATCCGTCGGCGCCGGACATGCCCCGCAGCTCCGCCGCCTGAAGCAGGACATGGCGTTTGACGATGCGGAATTCTTCAAGCAATCCGGTGACGCTGCCCTCTGGGACGATCAATCCCTGATCGCGCAGATGCTTGCGATTGATCGGGTGGTACGTGCCGCTGAATTCTGCTGGGAATTCTGCTGGGAATTCTGCTGGGAATTCTGCTGGGAATTCTGCTGGGAATTCTGCTGGCTTGCGCCGCACTTCCCGAGCCGGAAACACGACCGGTTCCGGCGATGCCGCAGGCTGAGGGACTGCTTCTGGCCCATCTAGCACAGAAAATGGCAGCGTCGCTGGC
This sequence comes from Novosphingobium sp., assembly GCA_023266625.1. Lineage (GTDB taxonomy): Bacteria > Pseudomonadota > Alphaproteobacteria > Sphingomonadales > Sphingomonadaceae > Novosphingobium. The sequence continues at coordinate 10,848 of JAHFPT010000128.1, forward strand.
ACGGCGACAGGTTCGGCCGCAAGCGGTGCCAGCTCCAGCTTGTTGAGATTGGGCTTGTTGAGATTGGGCCTTTGCCGGAGAGCGGCATCGGCAATGCGTTCCGGCACCGGCGGCGGGGCGAGCCTGCTCCAGTCGAACGCCTTGACAGCGCGTTCGATCAGCGAGCCGCCAGGCGCAGCTTCACCCGCTTCGGGCGGGAGCGGGAATTTGCTATATTCGCTCATTGCATGCCCCTCACGCCACCATCCGGACCTGGATAAATTCAACAAGCAGGAGCAATATGAAGACAGCCCCCAGTGCGGCAGTTCCGGCCACGAATTGCCGCCAGCGACGTCGGCGCAACTCACGGCCTGCCTCGTTCAGCGTCTCGGTAATCGAACCGAGAACCGGCAAGCCGATGGCCTGTTCGAGCTTGGCTGTGGTCGAGAAAGTCGAGCGCAATTGGCCGATACCGAAGGCGGCGCTGACACCGGCACCGATGCCCATGATCAGCACGCCGAACAGCAACAGCGGCCGGTTGGGCGCAGTCGGAGCACGCGGGGTCGTCGGCGGATCGACGATCTGGAACTTGATCGAGTTGCGTTCGGTCTCGACCTGGCCGCGCAGGCGCAGCTGCTCGCGGTCCTGCAAGAGCTTGTCATATTGCTGCTTGAGCACGTCGTAGTCGCGGCTGATGTGCTGGGCTTCAGCGGCAAGCTGCGGATTGCTGATCTGGTTGGAGGTCAGCGAGGCAACTTCGGCCTGAAGCGAAGCGCGCCGCGATTGGAGCGACTGGACATTGGCCTGACGCTCGGCCCTGATCGAAACCAGCGAGGAATAGGCCGGATTGGGCACACCGCCGACGCTGTTGCTGCCTTCCGCCTGGACCATAGCCCGCAAGGAAGCCACTTGATTCTTGATTGCGATGACGTCGGGGTGGTTGTCGGTGAGGCCGCGCGCGCGCATTCCGGCGAGTTCGGCACTGGCCTGCGCCAGAGCGCCGCGTGCGCCGCCGGCCGGGCCTACGCCGGCAAGCGTCTGCGGGGTTCCAGCCAGCTGGCCGTTGATCGACGCCAAGGCGCTCTGTGCGGCAGCAAGATCGGCATCGACACCGCGCAATTCCGAGCGCCCGGCCTCAAGCCGCTGCATCGCTCCGATACCGCCCTGCACCATTTCGGGATGCTGGCTTTCGAATACCATGCGCCGCTGTTCGGCCGATTCCAGCTCTTTCTGCCGGTCGGCAAGCTGCTGGTTCATGAAGTCGAGCGTCTCGCTCATTTCGCCGCGCCCGCCCGCCATGTTTTCCTCGCGGAAGATATCGATCATCTTCTGGACGATATCTTGGGCCAGCTTGGCATTCTGGGCATCCGAAAGCCCGCCGCTGCGCGAAACCGCAGTGATCTCGAAGAGATTGTCCTGCTGGCTGACGACTTTGATCGCCTTGGCCAGACCCAGCACCGCAGATTCCATCTGCTTGGGCGAAGTGATATCCTTGCCGATCTGGGTCGAGCGGACAACTTTTTCCAGATTGATCGCGCTGGTCAGCGTCTGCTGCACCCGGTCGATGTCGCGCTTGCGATTGCTGAGCCCGATACCGATCTGTTCGGCGAGCGCGTCATCCAGCTGAACGAAAATGCGCGCGCGCGATTCATAGCTGTTGGGCACCATGGCGACCAGCAGCCAGCCCACCAGGCATACCCCCCAGGCCACCGCCAGCGCCAGCCAGCGACGGTTCCACACACTGTGGATTGCAGCGCGCAACTCGTCGTAAATCGAATTCATCGGATGGATCGCCCCTTCGCCACGCTCAGAACATGCTTTCGGGGATGATGATGACGTCACCAGGCATCAGCATGACGTTGGCCCGGCTGTCGCCTTTCCTGAGCAAGTCGCTCAGGCGGAGCGCGAATTCCTTCTGCTGCCCGCGCTCCTTGTCGAAGCGGATCAGCCGCGCCTTGTTGCCGGCGGCGTATTCCGACAGGCCGCCGACCGCGATCATCGCATCGAGCAGCGTCATATTGGCACGATAGGGCAAGGAAGCTGGTTTGCCGGTCGCCCCGACCACGCGAACCTGCTGGCTGAAGGTGCCGGCAAATTTGTTGACGATCACCGATACCAGCGGATCCTGGATATATTGCGAAAGCTGCAACTTGAGGTCTTCTGCCAGCATCGAAGGCGTCTTGCCGACCGCAGGCATGTCAGTGATCAACGGCGTGGTGATCCGCCCGTCGGGGCGAACCTGCACGCTGGCACCCAATTCCGGATTGCGCCAGACGAAGACCGTCAACTCATCGAGCGGGCCAATGACATATTCCTCGCCCGGCCCTTCCTGCATCGCGACAAACGATGCCGGTGGCAGCTGAGGGCCGTTGGCACCACCCGAGCAGCCGCTCAAGGCCAGACTGGCCCCCAGTACAATCACGGGAACAATCACGGGGGCGCTGCCGGCAAGCAAGCGGGATAGACGATTGGCAGGCATTCGGCATGTCCTCAGCGGAGCCAGCCCTTCGACCCGGAAATCCTATCCTGGACGGCGAACTGACAGTGACCCTTCCGCTATCGGCAAAAAGGGTGAACATACCGTTAGCCTTGAGCCGCAAACGCGGATTTTCGGGGATTTTTTGAGGTTAGTCCCAAACAGGGACAGCTGAGATGCCGAGGCTTAAACCAGCATTTCGAGGGCCGGACCCTGGCCCAGAAATGCCGCTGGGCTGGCACTCGCGCCATAGGCACCGGCGCAGAAGATTGCGGCAATGTCGCCGACGTCGGCTCTGGGGAACCCGCCCTTCTCTGCCAGCCGGTCGAGCGGCGTGCACAGGCAGCCGACGATTGAGGCTTCCTCCTCGACTGCTGCACCAAAGCGACTGGCAATGGCGGAGGGATAGTTGCGGCGCACGACCGTGCCGAAATTGCCGGAGGCCGCCAGCTGGTGATGCAATCCGCCATCGACCACCAGGAAAACCTCACCGTGGCTGATCTTCCGGTCGATGATGCGGGTGAGATAAACCCCTGCTTCACCAACCAGATAGCGGCCCAGCTCGATGCAGAATTTGGTATCCGCCAGCTCCGGCGGCAGGCTGGCGAACTGCTTGCCAAGCCGCGCGCCGATGCTGGCGATGTCGAGCACTTCGTCACCCGGGAAATAGGGGATGCCGAAGCCGCCGCCGAGATTGCAATGCGGCAGCACTGCGCCACTCGCATCGGCAAGTCGCGCCGCGAGTCCAAGCGTTTGCGCCTGGGTTTCGGCAATGGCATCGGCATCAAGTGCCTGGCTACCAGCGAAAATATGGAAACCCCGCCACTCGGCCCCAGCGGCAATGATCCGCTTGGCCAGCGCAGGCACCCGTTCGGCATCGACGCCAAACGGCTTGGCCCCGCCACCCATTTTCATCCCCGAGCCCTTGAGGTCGAAATCCGGATTAACCCGGATGGCCAGCTTGGGTGTAATCCCGAGCCGCCCGGAAATCACCAGCGCCCGCTCCGCTTCACCCTCCGATTCAAGGTTCAGCGTCACTCCGGCAGCGATCGCCGCTTCAAGTTCGCTGTCGCGCTTGCCCGGTCCGGCAAAGCTGACAAGGGCAGGATCGATCCCCGCCGCCCGGACCATCGTCAGTTCCCCGCCCGAGGCGATGTCGAAGCCATCGATAAGTTCAGAAAGTAGTTGAAGAATTGGCTGATATGGATTTGCTTTTATGGCATAATGGATCGCCAGACTATCCGGCATGGCCTGGCGCAGATCGGCGACGCGGCGGCGAATCATCTCGGCGGAATAAACGAACAAGGGTGTACCGCCAGCACGCGCCACAAGGGCACTCACCGGCACATCACCGATGCACAACTCGCCATCCACGGCACCAAAGCCAGGCGGAATGGGGCCAAGCGGCTTCATGCGGCCAGCTCCAGCTGCAAGCCAGTGCGGTCGATCTTGCCATTGGGACCAATCGG
>JAHFPT010000321.1 GCA_023266625.1 Novosphingobium sp.
GCGACTGTCAATCTGGTGCGCTTCCATGGGATGCAGCTGGGCAAGGCCAGTCCACAGCATGCGCCGGGTCATGGCGATGGAGACCGGCGAGCCGTGATCGGTCAACTCGTGCGCCAGCGCGCGGGCGGCGGGCAGCAGGTCTTCGGGGGCGTGGACGGAATGGAGCAGCCCGGCTTGAAGCGCTTCGTCAGCCGGGAAAACGCGGCCCGAATAGCACCATTCCAATGCCTTGCCGATGCCGACCAGGCGCGGCAGGAACCAGGCGGCAGCCGATTCTGGTACTATCCCGCGCCGGGCGAAGACCAGCCCGAAGCGGGCCTTGGTGCTGGCCAGGCGGAAGTCCATCGGCAGAGTCATCGTGGTGCCCACGCCTGCCGCGACGCCATTGAACGCGGCGATAACCGGCTTGCGCGAGGCGAAAATCCGCAAGGTAATCAGCCCGCCGCCGTCGCGTACACCGGGATGCGAGAAATCGACCGAGCCGTCGGCGCGAACCGGCGAGCCGGCATCGGTCCAGGCAGCATCGTCGCCGAAGTCGAAGGTCTCGGCCCCGGAAGACAGGTCTGCCCCGACGCAGAACGCGCGTTCGCCCGCCCCGGTGACGATCACTGCGCGCACGGCGTCGTCGTCATCGGTTTCGTCGAACACGGCGAGCAGTTCGTTCATCATCTGCTTGCTCATCGCATTGAGCCCGTCACCGCGATCGAGCGTGATCGTGGCGATGCCATCGGAGACGTCGTAACGGATGGTTTCGTAGGCCAAGATGTTCCTCCTTTTGCATGGCACGACGCCGGGATCGCTGCAGCAGCCTGTTCCTCCGGACTCCGACCGTCAACAATTAGAATTTACATAGCCACCTGTGAAAATGCTTGTTCGACTTTGCCCGTGGGGGTGACATATCGCATACTATGCATTCGGCCTGAATGCTTCGCCATTTGAAAGGAACGATTGTGTCCATTCCCTGTGTTGTCATTGCCAAGCCAGCATACGAACAATGGAAGCCGTTGTTCGACGCCGCCAACTTTCCCGTGCGCTATGCGCTGATCGAAAGTGCGGAAGTCGCCATTCTCGACGGTAAGGAAGTCGCCCCGGCCGATGTGCCGGCAAATGTCGTCTGGCTGACCATCGAAGCCCTGCGCGGCCCATTGCGGCGCACGTTCAAGCACCTCCTTGAAACAGCGCCGGACCTGCAATGGGCGCAATCGCTTGGGGCCGGGACCGACATTCCCCTGCTTCAGGATATTTTGCAGCGCGGCGCCCGGCTGACGGCGGCGCATGTAAGCGCGATCTCGATTGCCGAATTCGTCATGCGCACGGTGCTGGAACGCTTCCACCGCGCGGATGAACGGCGCGTATCGCGCGACGAGAAGGACTATCCCCGCGACGATTTCCGCGAGATATGCGGCACGACCTGGCTGATTTATGGCATGGGGGCGATCGGCAGCCGCACGTCGGAACGCGCCCGTGCGTTCGGCGCCCGCACCATTGGCGTGCGCCGCAATCCGACCAGTAGCGAGCCGGTGGACGAGATGATCGCGCCGGCTGCGGTTCCGGACAATCTCGGGCTGGCCGATGTGGTCGTCTTTTCGATGCCCAGCACGCCGGAAACACAAGGGATCGCCAATGCCGATTTCTTCGCGCGGATGAAGCCGGGCGCCGTGTTCGTCAACGTGGCGCGCGCGGCGCAAGTGGACGAGGACGCATTGCTCGCCGCACTGGACAGCGGGCATCTCGACTATGCCATTCTCGATGTCCACTCGGTCGAGGAAGCCTGGCTCTATCGCAAGGAGCGGATGGACGACAGCCCGCTCTGGACTCACCCCAAAATCCTTCTGAGCCCGCACGGGGCCGGGCATGGCGACGGGCGGCACTTGCGCATCGCCGAGCTGTTCATCGACAATTTGCGGCGCTTCCTTGCCGACGAAAACCCGTTGCCGGACGAAGCCTGGCTCTGACCGGTCAGCCGCCGGCTGCCGCTTCCTGCGCCTGGCGCGCGGCGCGCTGTCCACGGAACAGCTGGATGAAGGCCTCGCGCTCGCGGGTCATGATCGTGTTCCAGTCGCTTTCGCCGGCATTGTCGTAGATCAGTTGGCGGGTCAGCGAGACCTGGAGCAGCGAATGCCTGCCGATTTCGGAGGCGAGCGCGATCGCTTCGGGCAGGGCATCCTCGGCCTCGGTCAGCCGGGTAAGCAGGCCCTTGGCAAGGCAGGTCTCGGCATCGAGCTTGGCCGATGTCAGGCACATGTCGATCGCCGCACCGAAGCCGACGATCTGCGGCAGGAGCGCCGAAAAACCGAATTCCGGCATCGATCCGCGCGTCAGGAACGGAAACGAGAAGCTCGCCGCGCGGGAGCCGATGCGGATGTCCACGGCAAGCACATGTGTCGCGCCCAGCCCGATCGCCGCGCCGTTCAGCGCCGCCACGGTCGGCTTGGACCGCTTCATCAGGTGAACCCAGCTGGTGTCATTCGCCATGCCCATGGTGGCGACTGAGGGGCGGATGCCGGTGAGGGGATCCTTCTCCTCCGGCAGGGCCTTGAGGTCTATCCCTGCGCAGAACACCGGCCCCTTGTGCGTCAGCACGATGGCGCCGACTGCCTCGGATGCATTCGCCCGCTCGACCGCAGCGACCAGTTCGCGATAGGTCTGGTTGTTCATCGCATTGCGGCAATCGGGCCGGTCATAGCTTATGACCGCGACATTGCCCTGTTCCTCGTAGTGGAGGTGTTGCGGTGCAGTTTCGTTATCTGTCGTCACGGTATCGGTCTCGCCTTGTTTCATCATTCCAGCTTCGCCAGCACGTTTTCGCCGAAATCGCGGGCAAGGTCACACCACTGTGACCGACTGTCGGCGGAGATGCCCACACCAACGCCAGCGGCACCCTTTTTCCGCAAGGCACCGATCTGGTCGATGAATTCCTGCGTGTCATATCCCTGCCCGATCATGCCACTGCCAGCGAAATACAACTGTGGCGGAACCTCCCGGCCAACCTTCTCGCAATGGGCATGCATATAGGCGAGCGCGGCATCGACATCCTCTTCCTCGGCGATCGAAGCCGTCCGGGCCATGCTGAGGACTGCGGCAGGGGCAAAGAACGGAGCCCAGCTATCGCCCAGTTCGACTGCGCGGCGGATCGCCATGCGGCTGTTGCCGCCGATCAGGATTGGGGGGTGGGGCTTCTGGATGGGGGCAGGGCGGATGCGATTGCCCAGCGCCGTGTAGCCGGTGCCTTCGAAGGTGAAATCCTCGCCGGTCCAGGCCAGCTTCATCGCCCGGATATATTCATCCATAAGCGCGTTGCGAGAATCGAAATCTACGCCAAGCGCCTTGTATTCGGCCTTCAGGTAGCCCGCCCCGATGCCCAGTGACACGCGGCCTTTCGAATAGACATCGAGGCTGGAAACCGCGCGGGCGGTGACGAACGGATTACGGTATGGCAGCACGACGATGCTGGTCTGGAGGCGCAATTTCGTCGTCATGGCCGCCAGCAGTGAGAGCATGACGAAGGGGTCCTGCGCATAGTGGCCGCCACCATCCAGCCAGCGCGAGCTTGGCGCGGGATGGTCGGTGACAGTGCCGGTGGTGAAACCCGCTTCCTCCAGCGCATGCCCGACTTCGCGGACAGCATCCATCGTGCCGAATTCCTCGGGCTGGTCGATATTGTCAAAGGGCAGCGTGACGCTGACTGGGAAGACCATGTTCGTATTCTCCGTGATGGGTTCAAGCTGCCGGGGGAATGTCCGGCGGCAAGACCCATTTGCCATCCCGGTCTCGAATCCAGCCGCCGCTGGCCCAGGTTCCGCCGTCGATCGGAATGATTGCCCCGGTTATGTAGGATGCGAGCGGCGAAGCAAGAAAGGCGATCAGATCGCCGCATTCGCCGGCAATGCCCTGGCGGCCCAGTGGAATGCGGCGGCGGATGGTTTCCTGGCGTTCGGGCGAAGGCGCTGGCCAGCGCGCAGGATCGCCTGACCCATCGAACACGCCGCTCATGCTGGGCGTCCGCGTGCTATCGGGCGCAATCGCATTCACCCGGATGCCGTGTTCGGAAAGTTCCACTGCCAGGGTGCGTGTCAGATTGTTGATGCCCGCCTTGCACGCGGCATAGACCGCATAGCCGGGTGCGGCGCGGCTAGCTTCGATGCTGGTCACCGCGATGATCGATCCGCCGCCCGCCGCAATCATGTGCGGGATCGCGGCAGAGGTCGCGGCGAGGTTGCTGATCAGGTTCATGTCGATATGGCGCTGCCAGTTCTTCGGCTGGAGTTGGACAAAAGGCCGGTAGGTGACGCCGCCGGCATTGTTGACCAGGATGTCGAGCCGCCCGAAATGGGCGGCAGTAT
>JAHFPT010000129.1 GCA_023266625.1 Novosphingobium sp.
CCAGGTGGCCGGATCGAACTTCCACAGCAGCTTGCCGCTCACCGCATCGACCGCATAGACCTCGGCATAGCCGCCTGCGAAATAGAGCGTGCCATCCACTGCCAGCGGGGTGGATTCCAGCGTCACTTCCTCGGGCAGGTCCATCGACCAGGCGAGGCCGAGCTTGCCGGCATTGGCCGGGGTGATCTCGGCAAGACGGCTGTAGCCCGCCTCGTCGGCTCCGCCTTGCGGAGCTGTCCAGTTGGCCTCGGTGCCGACGCCGTCTTCGGATTGCGGCGTACCGCTCTTGCTGCAGCCGGCGATGAGCAGCGCGGCGCAGGCTACTGCGGCAAAGCCAAGCGTGATTCGGCGCATGATGTTCCCTCCCGTCGGGCCTGTCTTGCCCGTTGCTGGCATTGAAGCGCCAAGCGGGGCATATGGCAAGCCCTGATCGCCGCCAATTGTCCGGTTGCTGCCCAACTGACACTCAATGGACTCAACTTCTGAGCGGCCTTGCGGCGGGCCATTTTTTCAGCCTTCCGTTGCCAACCCAAACCGTTCCAGCGCCAGTTCCGCTTTCAGGTGCAGCACCGGGCTATCCGGCCACAGGCGCAGCATCGGCATGGTGATCCCCGCGCGTTCGCTGCTCTCCGCCGCCTCGATATGGCGCGGTGCCTGCTTGTCCAGGCTCAGCACCAGCGCGACCGGCACCGCCTCGCAGACTTCGAAGGTCAGCAACCCAAGACCCCGCACTTCGAGCAGCCCGCGCGTATTGGGATGGGGATGCGCCAGCAGCTGCCCGGAGGCCACCTCCAGCAGCAGGCTGTCATCGCCGATCAGCCGCGCGCCCCGGTCGATCAGCGCCAGCGCCAGGCTCGATTTGCCGGAGCCGGGCGGCCCTTCGATCAGTAGTGCCTGCCCACCGATGGCGACCGCCGTGGCCTGATGCGGCTGCATCACTCTTCGCTCCAGGCGGGCAGCGTCAGCGCCAGGCAGGCCCCGCTGCGGCTGCCGCCGACATCGCGCACCATAAGCGCGCCGTCATGCGCCTCGACGATAGTGCGGGCGATGGCGAGGCCCAGCCCGCTGTGATTGCCGAAGTCCTCAGCTGCCGGGCGCAGCGAATGGAACCGCTCGAACACTTTCTCGCGTGCGTCGGGCGGAATGCCGGGGCCGTCGTCGATGACGGTTATTGCTATTTGGTCTTCGTCACGGGCCAACGCGACTTTGATGGTGCCGCCGGGCGGCGAGAAGGAAACGGCGTTGTCGAGCAGGTTTTCCAGCACCCGCTCGAGCCTGGGCGCATCGCCGGGCACCAGCCAGGGTCCGGGGTCGGCATGGGTCACCACGAGCGCGCAGTCGCCATTGACCCCGCGCTGCCGCCGCGCCTCGGCCAGCGCCTCGACCAGCGCGAGAATATCGACCGGCTCGAAAATGGTGCGGCTCAGCTCGGCATCGATGCGGCTGGCATCGGCGATTTCGGTGACCAGACGGTCGATCCGCAGGACATCGTGGGCAGCGATGGCGGATAGCTGGCGGCGCAGCTCGGGCTGCTCGACCCGCTCGAGCGATTCCAGCGCGCTACGTAACGAGGCCAGGGGGTTCTTGAGCTCGTGGGCAACATCGGCGGCGAAGCTCTCCACCGCGTCGATGCGCTGTCTGAGTGCTGACGTCATGTCGGAAATCGCCCGGGCGAGCAGACCGATCTCGTCGCGCCGCTCGGGCAGGCGTGGCACCACCACCTCGCGTTCGCGCCCCAGCCGCACCCGCACTGCGGCGCGCACCAGCAGGCGCAGCGGCTGGACAATGGTGCGGGCGAGAAACAGCGACAGCAGGATCGAGATGATCGATGCCGCGCCGACGATAATCACCAGGGTCTGGCGGGCGTCACGGACATTTTCGGTGATGTCGGTGGCATTGCGGGTGGTCAGCAAGACCTGGCCTAGGGTGCCGACCGGAGCGGCGGCGGAGATCACCGGGGTGCGGTCAGGTGCCTGGCGCTGACGAATCACAGTTGCCCCGCTAGCGCGCGCCTCGGCGGCTTCAGGCCAGGAGTCGGCATTATCTTCCTTAGGTTCGCGATAATCCGGGATTGGCGCGGCACCGAGCAGGAAATCCATGCCCCGGTCGAGGCTTCGTGCGGCTTGAAGATACCACGGCTCGCCAGCCGGATTGGCGAATTTGAACGAGGGTTCGGCCAGATCGAAACTGTCGGCCACCAGCGAACCGTCGCGGCCATAAAGCCGCAGCCGCAGCTTCTGCTGCGTAGCGGTCCGCACCACCAGCGCCCGGCGCTGCGCCCGGTTGGTCACTGCCAGCGCCCCGGCAGCGACTTCGGCCTCGGCGCGGGCCAGCTGATAGCGCTCTGCCAGCAGCCGGTTGCGATAGGAATCGAGGTAGAACAGGCTTCCCGCGAGCAGGCCGAGCGCGATGATATTGACCGCCAGGATGCGCGAAGTCAGTGAGACGCCAAGGCTCCAGCGCAGCCGCGCCAGTCGGCTCCGGTAGCGGGGTTCGCGGCGTGCCATCAATCGCCGACGAAAGAATAGCCCGCGCCATAGAGCGTATCGATCGCGGCGAAGGAAGGATCGGCGGCGCGGAACTTGCGGCGCAGGCGCTTGATATGGCTGTCGATGGTGCGGTCATCGACGAAAATATCGTCGCTATAGGCGGCATCCATCAGCTGGTTGCGGCTTTTGACCACGCCGGGGCGGCTGGCGAGGGTTTCGAGGATGAGGAATTCGGTGACGGTGAGCGAGACCGGCTTGCCATCCCAGGCGACGTGGTGGCGCGCCGGGTCCATTGTCAGCCTGCCGCGCTGGATCGGCTCGGGCAGGCCTTCCGCTGCCGGGGTTTCGCTGTCGGCGCGGACCAGCTCGCCGCGGCGCAGGATAGCGCGGATGCGCGCAACCAGCAGCCGCTGGCTGAATGGTTTGGCGATATAGTCGTCCGCGCCCAGCGCCAGGCCCAGCGCCTCGTCGGTTTCCTCGTCCTTCGAAGTCAGGAAGATGACTGGTAGCGCACTTTTTTCGCGCAGCTGCTGGAGCAGCTCGAGTCCATCCATGCGCGGCATCTTGATATCGAAGATGGCAAGGTCGGGCGGATTGTCGAGCAGTGCCTTCAAGGCGGTCTGGCCATCGGCATAGACCCGTGTCGCGAAACCTTCGGCCTGGAGGGCAATCGAAACGGTAGTCAGGATATTGCGGTCGTCGTCGACCAGGGCGATCGATTGGCGCGCGGGCACGCAGGGGACTGGGCCGGGGACGGGCAGGGAGGTTTGCGGTTCGTCCATACAGGGGAGGTGGGTAGCCCCTCGCGCTTGGCACGACAAGTTGGGAGAAGGTTTGCAATCGAATGCTGCTATCGATGGAGAACTGGCGATGGAGAACTGCGCACACCCCGCGATTTGACGGGAATTGGCCGCGCCGCTATGCGCGGCTCGAATCTTGACAATTCCCGATCAATCCGGCGCCGACACATAGGCCGACACATAGTCTGACGCCGTCTCGCTTCAATACCAGGAGAAATCGTTGACCGCCGCCTCGCTCAGCCACCCGCTTGACCGCCAGGGTATCATCACCAAGGCGGCGATTTTCGCCAATCTGGGTACGGCACCGCTGGTCGAACATGCCGTCCGCAATGGCGAAGGCGTGCTCGCCGCCGATGGTCCGCTGGTGGTGCAGACCGGCAAGCACACCGGCCGCTCGGCCAAGGACAAATTTACCGTCAAGGATTCGGAAACCGCCGACAGCGTCTGGTGGGGCAAAACCAATGCGGCGATGACGCCCGAGCATTTTGCCGCGCTCAAGGCCGATTTTCTCTTGGCGCTGGGTGCGAAGGAGCAGCTCTATGTCGCTGACCTGTTCGGCGGCTCGCAAGCAGAGCACCGGGTCAATGTCCGGGTGGTTAATGAATTTGCCTGGCACAATTTGTTCATCCGCACTCTGCTGGTCCGGCCAGAAGACTCTGAACTTACAGGATTTGTTCCCGAATATACGATTATCGACCTGCCCAGCTTCAAGGCCGATCCGGCGCGCCATGGCACGCGCGGCGGGACCGTTGTTGCAGTCAATCTCACCGAGAAGCTGATCCTGATCGGCGGCACCGCCTATGCCGGTGAAATGAAGAAGAGCGTGTTCGGCATTCTCAACTATCTGCTGCCGGTCAAGGGCGTGATGCCGATGCATTGCTCGGCCAACATCGGTCCCGATGGCAAGACGGCGGTGTTCTTCGGCCTGTCGGGCACTGGCAAGACGACGCTGTCGGCCGATGCCAGCCGTACGCTGATCGGCGATGACGAGCATGGCTGGTCGGACACCGCCGTGTTCAATTTCGAAGGCGGCTGCTACGCCAAGATGATCCGGCTGTCGCCCGAGGCGGAACCGGAGATTTTCGCCACCACCAAGCGTTTCGGCACGGTGCTGGAAAATGTCGTGATCGACCCGGTAACCCGCCAGCTCGATTTCGACGATGCCTCGCTCGCCGAGAACAGCCGGGGTTCCTATCCGATCAATTTTATACCGAATGCCTCGGATGAGAACCTTGGGCCGGTCCCCGCCAATATCATCTTCCTTACCGCCGATGCCTATGGCGTACTGCCGCCGATCGCGCGGCTGACGCCCGATCAGGCGATGTATCACTTCCTCTCGGGCTACACCGCCCGTGTCGCCGGGACCGAAATCGGTGTCACCGAGCCGGAAGCCACCTTCTCGACCTGCTTCGGCGCGCCCTTCATGCCGCGCCACCCTTCGGTTTACGGCAATCTGCTCAAGGAGCGGATCGCGAAGGGCGGGGTCAAGTGCTGGCTGGTCAACACCGGCTGGACCGGCGGCCTCGCGACCATGCCGGGGATCAGCCGCATGCCGATCAAGGCGACCCGCGCGCTGCTCAACGCCGCGCTGGATGGCAGCCTCAACACCGCCGAGTTCCGCAAGGATGCGAATTTCGGCTTCGAAGTGCCGGTGGCGGTGCCGGGTGTCGATAGCAAGCTGCTCGATCCGCGCGGTGCCTGGGCAGATGCCGAAGCCTATGACCGCACAGCGCAAGATTTGGTGCGCAAATTCGTCGAGAATTTCGAGGAATTTGCCGAGCATGTCGACGAGGGGGTTCGCCAGGCCGCGCCGACTGCCGCATAGAAGGAAACTGGTTCTTTGCCCTGCACGGGGATTCATCGATTTTATTTGAGGGCAAGGAAAATAGCGGCCAGTAAGGTGATCCCTTTGCAGGAGTCGCAAAAATGAGCCTTCTTGATAGTATCCTCGGTCAGGTTGGCCAGAACATGGACATTGCCGGAATCGCAGGCAGGCTCGGAATCGATCCGTCCGTGGCCGAACAGGCGGTTTCCGCGTTGGCAGCGGCCCATCCTCAGCCGGGCGACACGGTCGATGCGGCTTCGGACCAGACGGGCATCGATTCCGGAACCATGACACAGGTACTCGAACAGCTTGGCGGGAATGCTGCGCTCGGCCAGCTCAACCAAGTGATGGCCAATCATCCCCAGGCCGCCGGTCTTCTCAATATGCTCGACCGCGATGGGGACGGCAATCCGATCAACGATATCGTTGGTATGGCATCGGGTCTTTTCGGCAAGAAATAGCGCCCGAACAAGCCAGTGAATTACCAAGGGCGTGGTGCCGATTTCGGGCGGCACGCCCCTTTATTTTTGTCTTCAGCGAAATCTATTGCTAGCGTCAGAACCTAATCGGTCATCGACGCTGGAACCTTGCCGCCATTGGTCGGGAGCTGACGCATCGTTGCCTTGTGCAGCCATTTCGGCAGACCCGTCGAGCGCGCCGGTATAGCCAAGCCCGGTCGCCAGTTTCTTGCGGTTGTCCAGGCTGGAATCGATGTCCAGCAGCATCATCAGATCGATAATCGAGGTTCGCCAGTTGAGATCCTTGCCCGCAGCATGCTGGCGAGATTGGCTTCGACATCGACTTCGCTGATTGCCACGGGCGCAGCCGGTACGGCGACGCCTGTCGGCACGGTCCCTTGCGGTTAGTCACCCAGGGCAAGTCCAGCTTCTGTGCGGTGCATCCCGGGAGTGTTGCTTCTGCCCCTGTTCGCCAGAGGAATTTGTCTATACTATCAGATTCGGTCGCTAAAAATAATGGGTCACACGTATGACCCGGAGATGAGTTAAACGATGTTTGAGACACTCCGGCATAGCGGGGGAATCAATGCCCTGGCGCGCATACTTGGCGAGCCGCCTGCAACCACGCTGGCGGGGGCTGAGGCATTGCTGCCAGGGCTGCTGGCTGGCTTTCGGGGTTTCGCTGGCGGTTTGGACGCTCTGCTGGCAATGCTCGATGATCTTGGCGGTGGCGATCTGGCGGCGGCTGTGATGGGTCACGAGGCTGTCGATACCGCGCCAGGCGTCGCAATCCTGGCGCGCCTTCCGCGCTACGAAGCGGAGGACGGCGCAATCGATCCCGCTTTGCGCGATCGTATATTGCCCTTGTTGGCGATGCTGGCAGGCGGCTATTTTGCGGCGCGAGCAACCGGTAGAGGTTTGCCTCCGGGCGAGCTGGCGCAGCTGCTTGAACCGGACAGGAAGACTTTGTCCGACGATGAAGCAGTCTGAGGCGCTGCGAATGGATGCGGTTCTTGCGGCTATGGTGCTCACCGCGATTGTGCTTGTCGCGGGTGCCTTGTTCCTGTGGCGGCGCAATCGTTCTGGCAAGCAGGCAGCACTGATGCTGGTGCTTGCGGCGGTGATAGCCGCCAATGTTGCGATCTGGACCTTGCCCGGCGGCGGCGATACGCCGCCGTTGCAGCAGGTTCCGCGTTAGGTTCTGACCCTGACTATGTGATTGCGGGCTATTTGATCGGGCAATCCGGCGACAGGCGCATGTCGAGATAATTATCGACCGAATGCATCATGTCGTCGAGTTCGTTCTCATAAAAATGGTTGGCGCGCGCGATCTCGTCGTGATGGATGGTGATGTGCCGCTGGGTACGCAGCTTGTCGACCAGCTTTTGCACCGCGCCCGGCGTTACCACCGTATCCGCCGCACCCTGGACGACGATGCCCGAGGCTGGGCAGGGGGCGAGGAAGCTGAAATCATACATGTTGGCAGGCGGCGAGATCGAGATAAACCCGCGGATTTCCGGTCGTCGCATCAGCAGTTGCATGCCGATCAGCGCGCCGAAGCTATAGCCGCCGATCCAGGTGGTTTGTGCCTCGGCATGGATCGACTGCACCCAGTCGAGCGCGGCGGCAGCGTCGGACAGTTCGCCGATGCCATTGTCAAAACTGCCCTGGCTGCGCCCGACGCCGCGAAAGTTGAAGCGCAAGGTGGCGAAACCGCGAGCGACGAAGGTTTTGTACATTGCCTGGGTGATCCGGTCGTTCATCGTGCCGCCGGCCTGAGGATGCGGATGCAGGATCATCGCGACCGGCGCGCGCGGGCGCGGGCCCGGCTGGAAACGGCCTTCAAGGCGGCCTTCGGGGCCGGGGAAGATGACTGAGGGCATGGTTTGGTTTACCTGCGAATGAACGCCCGCCGCGCGGCCAGCCGGAAACCGGCCACCGCTGCGCTTGGGGCTGTGAATGGAAGCGCAGCGCTATATAGAAACGATCCCTCCGAAAGCAACTTTTCCGAACATGCCGCCTGACCCGATCTATCTCGACCACGCCGCCACCACGCCGCAACCACACTGCTGTGCCCGGAGGTACGCGTCATGATCTATCTCGACCACCAGGCGACCACCCCGCTCGCGCCCGAGGCAAAGGAGGCGATGTTGCCGTGGCTGTCAGGCCCGGAAGCCATGGGCTTCGCCAACCCGCACTCCATGCACAAGCCGGGCAGGGCGGCAGCAGCGGCGGTCGAGGTGGCGCGTGAGCAGGTTGCGGCATTGCTGCCCAAGGGCGGCCGGGTCACTTTCACCAGCGGGGCGACCGAGGCGATCAATCAGGCGATCCTGGCAGTACCGCGAGGAAACATTGCCTTCTCGGCAATCGAACACTCCGCCGTGGTCAACGCCGCACTGGCGAGCGGCGCGGATGTGCAGGAATTACCGGTCAGCGCGGAAGGTCTGGTCGATCCCGAAGTGGAAATCGACGATGGCACCGGTCTCGTCGCGGTGATGCAAGTCAACAACGAGATCGGCACGATCCAGCCCGTCGCGCGGTTGGCTGAGCGGGCGCATGAGGTGGGTGCACTGTTCCTGTGCGATGCCGTGCAGGGCGCGGGCAAGATTGCCCCGCCCGCTGGCGCGGACCTTATCGCGCTGACCGCGCACAAGCTCTATGGCCCCAAAGGGATTGGCGCGCTGTGGGTGCGCGACGGCGTTGCCGTGGCCCCGCTAATCCACGGCGGCGGGCAGGAAAGCGGGCTGCGTTCGGGCACGCTCAGCCCCGCGCTTTGCGCCGGGTTCGGCGCGGCGGCGGCGCTGGCAAAAGTGCGGATGGACGCCGATTTCCAACACCTTTCGGGCCTTGCGAGCCTGGCCCGTTCGATCCTCTCGCGCTGGGGCCTTAATGGCAGCGAAATATCGCGCTGGCCGGGCAATCTGAGCCTGCACCTCGAAGGCCTCAATTTCCCCCGCCTGATGAGCGATTGCCGCGAAATTGCCTTCTCCGCAGGGTCGGCATGTGGCAGCGGCACCGGCGCGCCCAGCCGGGTGCTGACAGCCATCGGCCTTGAGGCGCGTCAGGCCCGCAGCTCGATTCGCTTGGGGTTTGGCCGCTATACGACTAGGGAGGAGGTTGAGGAGGCATGTCGCGCGATTGAAATCGCAGCGGTGGCTCAAGGAGTATAGAGTTGGTCAAAGTCTGTTTCGTGACAGCCGACGGCGGACGCGTCGAAAGGGAAGCTGCGGTGGGCGAAGTCATGCTCGCTGTCGCCCAGGCCGCTGGCTTGCCGCTGGAGGGCACCTGCGAGGGCCAGATGGCCTGTTCGACCTGCCATGTCATCGTTACGCCCGAATGGTTCGCCAAGCTCCCCACCGCCGCGGCGGACGAAGAGGACATGCTCGACCTCGCCGCCGATGTCGCGCGCACCAGCCGCCTGTCGTGCCAGATTGTGCTGAGCGATGCGCTGGACGGGATCGAAGTGCGCATTCCGGGGGAAAGCCGCGATATGCAGCGAAGGTAGTAAGAGGGTTTCGCGCAGAGGCGCAGAGGCGCAGAGAGGTTGCTTGGTGCCGCAGGCCTTTCTTGCTGTTCAAACCTGCCCGTAATCCGAGCCGATCAGATTTTAGAGGGCTTCGCCCGTCGCGATTCCCCTCTGCGCCTCCGCGCCTCTGCGCGAAAAGTCCTTATCCCCTTTTGATTGCGCAAAACCAGTACGGGCCAGTGGCCCCCGTTAACACCCGTTGCTAGGGCCTCCCCAACATGCCCACCGACACCACCGAACCCGATCCCTTCGACGCCATCGTCGATGCCCCGTTCGACAGCGCCCTGTCGGAACGCTACCTCGTCTATGCCCTCTCCACGATCACCGCCCGTTCGCTCCCCGACCTGCGCGACGGGCTGAAGCCGGTCCACCGCCGCCTGCTGTGGGCGATGCGGCAGTTGAAGCTCGATCCGGGGCAGGCGTTCAAGAAATCGGCCCGCGTCGTCGGCGATGTCATCGGCAAATATCACCCGCATGGCGACCAGTCGGTCTACGATGCCATGGTCCGGCTCGCGCAGGATTTCTCGCTGCGCTATCCGCTGGTCGAGGGGCAGGGCAACTTCGGCAATATCGATGGCGATAACCCCGCCGCCTATCGCTACACCGAAGCGCGGATGACCAGGGCGGCGATCCAGCTGATGGCGGGGCTGGACGAAGGCACGGTCAACTATCACCCGACCTATAATGGCGAGGACGAAGAGCCGGAAATCTTCCCCGGCCTGTTCCCCAATCTGCTGGCCAATGGCGCGATGGGCATTGCCGTCGGCATGGCGACAAGCATCCCCAGCCACAATGTCGCCGAGATTATCGACGCGACGCTGCTGCTGATCGACAATCCCCACGCCGAACATGCCCAGCTGATGGAACTGTTCCACGGGCCGGACCTTGCCACCGGCGGCGTGATCGTCGACAGCGCGGCGGCCATTTCCGCCGCCTATGCCAGCGGCAAGGGCGCCTTCCGGGTCCGCGCGCGGTTCCATGCCGCCGAGTCAAAGGATCAGGCCGACCGCGAGGCCGGGATTGAGCGGCTGGGCAACGGCATGTGGCAGCTGGTGGTCAGCGAAATGCCCTACATGGTGCAGAAGGGCAAATTGATCGAGCAGGTCGCCGCGCTGATCAATGACAAGAAGCTGCCGATCCTCGAAGACATCCGCGACGAGAGCGACGAGAAGATCCGCCTCGTGTTCACGCCCAAGAACCGCAACGTCGATCCCGATCTGCTCAAGGAAAGCCTCTACCGCCTGAGCGACCTCGAAAGCCGTTTCAGCCTCAATCTCAACGTGCTGGATGAGAACCGCACGCCCGGCGTGCTGTCGCTGAAGCTGCTGCTGCAGGAGTGGATCAAGAGCCAGATCGACATCCTGCTGCGCCGCAGCCAGCACCGGCTCGACAAGATCGCCGCGCGGCTCGAACTGGTGCTCGGCTATATCGTCGCCTACCTCAATCTCGACCGGATCATCGAGATCATCCGCAGCGAGGATGAGCCCAAGGTGCTGATGATGGCCGAATTCGACCTCACTGACCGCCAGGCCGAGGCGATCCTCAACATGCGGCTGCGGTCCTTGCGCAAGCTTGAGGAAATGGAGCTGCGCAAGGAGCATGCCGAACTGCTGGCCGAGCAGGAAGAGCTGCAAAAGCTGCTCGACAGCCCAGCGAGGCAGCGCACGAGGCTGAAGCGCGATCTTGGCAATCTGCGCAAGGAATACGCCGAGGATACCCTGCTCGGTCGCCGCCGCACGACGCTGGCCGAGGCGGCCCCGACGCGCGAATTCAACATGGACGCGATGATCGAGAAGGCGCCGGTAACGGTGATCCTCTCGGCGCGCGGCTGGATCAAGGGCGCCAGCGGGCATCTTCCGCTAGATGGCGAAACCAAGTTCAAGGAAGGCGACGGCCCCGCCTTCGCCTTCCACGCCCAGACCACCGACAAGCTGCTGATCGCCTGCGACAATGGGCGCTTCTACACGCTGGGCACCGACAAACTCCCCGGCGCACGCGGCTTCGGCGAGCCGATCCGGACGATGCTGGATATCGACGCCGAGGCGCAGATTGTGTCGCTGCTGGTTTACAAGCCCGGCGCGCAGCTATTGCTGGCTTCCAATGCTGGCCGGGGCTTTGCAGCCTTGGCGGACGAGCTGCTGGCCGAAACCCGCAAGGGCCGGGGGGTGATGAATACCAAGCCCGGCGTGAAGCTCGTCGTCGTGCGTGAAATCCCAGCGGAGCACGATCACATCGCGATTGTAGGCGACAACCGCAAGCTGGTGATCTTCAGCCTCGAGGAACTGCCGGTTCTGGCCAAGGGGCAGGGGGTGACGTTGCAGCGTTACCGCGACGGCGGGCTGGCGGATGCGGTGACGCTGAAGCTGGAGGACGGGCTGAGCTGGAAGATGGGCGGGGATAGCGGCCGGGTGCGGACGGAGACGGATATGCGGATGTGGAAGGTGGCGCGGGGGGCGGCTGGGAGGCTGCCGCCGACGGGGTTTCCTAGGGATGGGCGGTTTTAGGAGCTTGGCCAGAGCTCGCGAGGCATAATAAACAAATCTGTATCAGACGTCACACCACCTGCAGCCGTTATCATTGCGTGGGCTTGCCCGCGATGATGGGTTTGATGATTGAAGATGTGCGGGAGCACCATACCAAGTGGAGCTTCTACCTCGCGGCCCACAGAGCCGCTGAACCATTTCAATTGGCCTACAACAGGTCCGCTATCAAAAGCGTCACACCATTCGACAATGACATCATCGAGGGCGGAGCGCTTGCCTACCAATTCAGACCAATCATCAACAAATGAAGCACTTTGCTTTTGCGGAACAGATGGTGCTTCGGCCACATTGAAGCGCGAGAACCAAATCCGATCCCCCCAATAGATATGAGAGAGTGTGCCGTGAATTGACTGCCAGAAAGCTCCGCGATCCTTCTTTCGATCTTCTTCAGCGAGTTTCGCTGCCGCGCCAAAAAGTTCCGTATTTTGCCAGCGATTATAACGCGAAAACATACGTAGATAGCTGTTCGTAATCATGCTTCACCTCACTACGGACGAATGCAAGCTAACTTATGGCTGACGGGTGTGCAATGTTAGCAGCGGGTTGGAAGCTTGCTTTCATAGATCACCCCGCCAACTCCTCCCCCAACAGTCCCCAAACCCGCTCCTCCCCCGGAAACAGCTCCGCCACCCAGCGGTCCCGGGCCGCGCGCAATATCCGCGCCACGTCAGGCCCGGGTTTGCCCCCGCGCGCTGGAAGCCCTCCCCCTTGAGGGGGAGGGTAGGGTGGGGGTGTACCGCCCTATCGAGAGGGCGGACCACCCCTCACCAACTCCGGCTAGGCAGCAAGCTGCCAAGCCTTCGTACCCTCTCCCCTCAAGGGGGAGAGGGCGGGCCATTCATTACCAAATCGAACTACAATAGGGAGGTGCCATGCCGACCCTTCACTTTGCGACCTTACCCCCCGATGACAATCTTTTAATTTCAAACCCCCCACCCACCTGAGCCAGTCTCTCCAAGCGGGGCGCTGTGTCCCGTTTCTTTGGGGGATATCACATGAACCTGCCCAAAATCGACCTGTCGTCGCTTCCCGATCTGGATACGCTGACCGGCCTCTTCGGAAGCCTGTTGCACACGACCCGGATCGCTGATTCGGACGATACGATCGTCATTCTGATGACCTATCTCTATGAGCTGATCCCGCCCCGGGGCCTGTTCTGAGGCAGGACGCGGGATGGACATTCATCCCGAACTGCGCGCGCTGCGGGGCGATGATTCCCCGCAGCGCGACGCGCAAGAGGCGCTGCATCAGGCGATGGCTGGCTGGCGCGGCAAGCCCGAGGTTGCGGCGCTGATCGACAGCCTGACTGCCTTTGCCAACGGAGCGGCGCTGGCCGATTGCCCGGAGCTGGCGGCGCTGTTCGAGGCAGGCAATGGCGCGGCACCGGCTCTCGCTGCGGACTTCACCGCCGCGACTGCCGAAGCACTTGCCGCCGCGCCGCTCGGCCATGTCCCGCTGCGGCACTTTACCGACGGCGTCTCATCGACCCTGCTGCTGATACGCACGGGCAATGTCACGCTGTCGCTGGTCGCCATCGATGGCCTCGGCCTGCACGGCAAGCCCGAACCGGCGACCGCGCGCTTCGGCCCAAATCAGACCTGGGAACATGTTCTTACTGGCAGGGCGGATGCCGAGCTGGTCGAATGCCAGCCAAGTGGTCCGAGGCAGGCAGAATTGCACCGCAAGGCGGTCTCGATCGAACCCGGCACAGTTGCCTTCCGCGATGGTGAGCACGAGGCGCGGCTGCTGCACCATATCGACGGCGCGCTGGTTTCGCTGCGGCTCCAGCGCCGCTGGGAAGGGGCCGGGCCGACGCGCGAATACGATCTCGCCACAGGCGCGCTGCTGCGTCAGACTGCCGGCAATCCGCGCGACAGCCGTATCGAACTGATGCTGGCGCTGCTTGGCCGGATGGGCCGCAAGGATGCCGCGCCGCTGATGGCAGAGCTGGCGCGCGATGAAGGCAGCACGGCGCTGCGCTGGCAGGCACTGCGCGAATGTTTGGCACTCGACACACTGGCGGGTTTCCAGACGCTTTGCGCCGTCGCTGCGGCCCCGGGCGATGCCCTTGCAGGCCCTGCCGGGGCGCTGCGGGCGCAGCTGGTCGAGGCGCATCCGCAATTGCAGGAGTTCGCACCATGCCCCGCGTGATCGCGCTTGAGGACCAGGCCGTCGCCAGCCTCGCCGAATGCGCCGATGCGCTGACTACGCGCGGCTTTAGCCCCGGCGACGAGGACAGCCTGCACCACGCCGCGCGGCAATTGCGCTGCCTCGGCAACGACCGCAACTTTCTCGGCGATCTGCTGATCGGCGAGCTCGCCGCGCGCCACCGCGAGGATGCCGGTGAGAACAGCTATGGCCCGCAGGTGATCATGCTCAAGCCGCCGGGCGAGGGCGATTATTTCATCCGCGCCAATATCTGGCCCTCGGAGGATGAACACACGATGCGCGCCAGCGGCGGCGGGGCTTTCGTCTATTCGCTGCCACACGACCACAATTTCAGCTTCCTGACTTTGGGCTATTTCGGACCGGGCTACTGGAGCAATTATTACGAGTTCGACTATGAGGATGTCGCGGGAGCACGCGGCGAGCCAGTCGATCTGCGCTTCATCGAGCGCGCGCGGCTCGAGGAGGGCAAGATCATGCTCTACCGCGCGCATCTCGATGTCCACGATCAGGCCCCGGGCGATGCTCTCTCGGTCTCGCTGAACATCATGCACACCAGTGGCGCGCAGGGCTGGCTAGACCAGTATAGCTTCGATCTGACCAAGAACTGCGTCGGGCGGATCATCAGCAATGGCTCAAGCGAGGCCTTTGTCCGCATCGCGGTCGGGCTTGGGGGCGACGAGGCGAGGGATTTGGCGCTGCGCTTCGGCCATGGTCACCCGAGCGACCGCATGCGGCTGGCCGCCTGGGGGGCGCTGGCATCGGTCGAGACCGACGATGCGGCGCG
>JAHFPT010000322.1 GCA_023266625.1 Novosphingobium sp.
GAACACGAAATAGAGCGCCAGCGCGTGACAATGGTTCTCGAGCTTCTTGCTGAAAGCGTTGGTCAACCGGGAGAAGCGACGAATCGCCATACGCATGGTGAGGTTCTGGCGTTCGACATAGCTTGTTGAGACGTGCCCAATGTCCGGGTTCACTTCCACGCGCATCTTGCGGGCGCAGGGCCAGACTGCGGGGCGCGGTCGATGAATAATATCGCGCGCCGGTAGTAATAAGCTCCGCTCAGTGCATCAACAGGATCGAGATCCGGCGGTTGCGCGGATCCTGCGGGTTGTCCTTCACCAGGAGTTCGCGGTCGGCGACACCCTCGATCCGGCGGAAGCGAATCTCTGGAATCCCGTCGCTCAGCAGCGACTGGCGGGTCGCCTCGGCGCGACCGGCCGAGAGCGACCAGTTGTTGGCCGAGACGCCCGGGCGCCAGGGCAATGCATCGGTGTGCCCGCGGACCAGAAGACCGCCTTCCTCGGGGATGACGATATCGGCGATGGCGTGCAGCAACTGCTGCGCATCGGGTGTCAGCATCGTGGTGCCAAGCCGGAACATCGAGAAGTCGGCATCATCGACCAGGTCGATCCGGATGCCTTCGGCGCTATCCACCATGCGGACCTGACGGGAGAGCCTTTGCAACTGCGGAGAGGCGGCGAGTTTCGCCTGAAGCCGGTCGCTCATGTGCTGAACGCGCTTGATCGCCGTGCCGCCTTCCTTGGGGCCGCCGGTGGCGTCGCGCGGAATGGTCAGCGTGCGCGTGCCGGTCTGGCCGGCCTTGTGCGGGTAGTTGTCGACATCGGTGATCGACGAACCGCCCAGCAGCCCATCGGCGCCGGCGCTTCCTTCCCGCATTTTGACCAGTGTCGGCGTGAAATAGTCGGCAATGCCCTTGCGCTGCTTTTCCGTGGTCGCGCCAAGCAGCCACAGCAGCAGGAAGAAGGCCATCATCGCGGTGACGAAGTCGGCATAGGCCACCTTCCAGGCCCCGCCATGATGGCCGCCGGCGACGACCGTCACCTTCTTGACGATGATCGGCGGCGGCGAATCATTGCGACCGCGCCGGGAATCCGCGCCAGCCATGGCTCAGCGGCCCCGCAATGCGTCGAGCAGTTCGGACAGGCCGGGGCGGAAACTGTGGCCGAGGCCGGAGCGGGCGCTTTCAACCACGAGCGGTTGCGGCCAGCCGTGCAGCGAAGCAATGATGATCTGCTTGACCGCTTGGAAAATCTGTTCGTCCTGGTCGTTCACCTGCTTGAGCCGCGAGGCGAGCGGCGAGACGATGCCATAGGCCAGCAGCACGCCCAAGAAGGTGCCGACCAGCGCCGAGCCGATCATGCCGCCGAGGATCGCCGGCGGCTTGTCGATCGAGCCCATTGTCTTGACCACGCCGAGCACCGCCGCGACGATACCCAGCGCCGGGAGCGCATCGGCAAGGCCCTGGAGCGTATGGTGCGGTTCATGCAGTTCGTGGAAATGCGTCTTCATCGCATTGTCCATGACTTCCTCGACCGCATGCACCTCCAGCGTCCCCGAAGAGACGACCAGCAGGGTCAGCGTGTCGCAGATCAGGGCGATCAGCGGCTTGTTGGTGAGCAGGCGAGGGAATTCGGCAAAGATCGCCGAGTCGGCCGGTTCGGTGACGTGGCTTTCCAGCGCCACCGGACCCTCGGTGCGCAACAGCTTCATCAGCCGCGTCGTCAGGGCGATGGCATCGATGTGATCCTGCTTGGTGTGCTTGGGCCCCTTGGCAATCCGCCCGAAGCAGCTGCCCAGTGCCTTCAGCTCGTGCGTCGAGTTGCCGGTGACCAGCGCACCGATCGCCGCTCCGCCGATAATCAGCATCTCGTGCGGAATGGCGTGCATCACCGGGCCGAGCGCACCGCCGGTGATGGCGAAGCCCCCGAACACCATGACGATCAGGATGATGATCCCGATGACGGCAAACATGCGGTAATCCCTTCCTGGTCAGATCAATTCTAAGCGAGTCACTGCAGCACACTGAACAACGACAGGCTGGAAAGCCTGGCGAAGCTGGCCTGGCTGGCCTCCAGAACCAGCATCGTCTGCTGGAGCTGAGCCATGGTGCTGGCAATGTCTGTCGCACCGATCGTGGTTTCCTCCTCGGAGCGCAGCTCGCCCAGATTCTCGCGATGCGCGGTGGTGAGATCGATCCAGGACAGCCGCGCGCCGATCAGCGTCTGGCCGGTGGTAATTGCGTCGAAGCCGGCGTCGAGCGCGCCGAGCGCGTCGCGTGCCGAGGCGGCGGGATCCGCCGAGCCGCCCTGCAATGCGTCGGCCAGGCCCTTGACGACCGCCATGAGATCGGTCGGAGACCCGGCGACGCTGAAATTGAGAAATTCAGGTCCGGTCAGCCCGCGGCTGACAGTCTGACCCTCACCCAGGGAGATTTCTCCGGCGCTGGCGGTGCCGGCATAGACGGCGTTGCCGGAGGCGTCGAGACTGTAGGGCTGGCCCGCAATCTCGCCGCCGAACAGCGAATGACCAGCGCTGTCGCGGCTGTTGGCCAAAGCGACGAGGTTGCCGTGGATCTGGGCGAGTTCGGTCCCGATCCCGGCGCGCTGGGCGTTGGTCAGGGTGCCGTTGCTCGCCTGAAGCGCAAGCTCCTTGGCGCGTGTCACATAGTCGCCGAACGAGGAAAGCGCATCGTCGGCGAGAGTCAGATCGGCCGAGGCGCGATCGGCGTTGGCCTGGTTGATGCCCGACAGCTGATCGGAGCGCGACAGCACCCGCAGGCGCGAGGCGACCACCGGATTGTCCGAAGAGCGCGAGAGTTTCTCACCGCTGCCCAGTTGCGCTTGCAGCTCTTCCGCGCGGCGGCGCAAGTCGCCGATCCCCAGGGAGGCGCGTTCATAGAAGGCGCTGGTACTGTTGCTGATCATCGTCATGATTTCACCTCACCGGATCGCCAACAGCGATGCGAAGATATCGGAGGCCACCTGCATCACCCGCCCCGAAGCCTGGAACGCCTGCTGGTAGCGCATGAGATTGACTGCCTCCTGATCGAGATCGACGCCGGCCTGTGTCTGCAGGGCTATCCTGGAGTTGTCGGCGATGGCGGTCAGTGCATCGCGGCTGACAGTGCGTCCGGCTACTGTGCTGGAAATATCGAAGATGGCCGCATCCATTGCCCCCGATGGGTCGGCGCTGTCGAGACCATTGCGCAGCGCGTCGAGATTGGCTGGATTCCGGCTGTTCGCGCCGGCGCCCGCAGGCGCAGTCGCAAGACCCGCGCCATCGGCCAGCACGAGTGCGATGTCGCCCGCGCCGGTGCCGCTGAACATCGGCTGGCCCGGCGAGCCGTCCAGCGCAACACCTGTCGCCTGGGCGGCATTTGCCGCGCCGATCAGGCTGGAAGCGACGGCGTCTATCCGCGAGCGGACGTCGGCGAGCTTGACCAGCGCCTGCGCCTTTCCGGCAAGCGAGCCCGCCGAAGGTGCGACGGCGGTGCCGTTAACCGAGAAAGACAATGTGCCGTCCGCCGCCGTCGTCATGGCGAAGGCGGAAGCACTGCCACCGGTCACGAGCTGTGGCCCGGTCGCGCCGCCCAGCCGCACTTCGACCGTCTGGTCGGCGGCAATAGTCGTGGTGATATCGGTGTAGCCGCTCAGCGACTGCAGCAGCGAATCGCGCTGGTCGAGCAGGGCCGACTGGTCGCTGCTCGCATCCGCTGCGCGCGCCAGGCGCAGATTGACCCGCGCAAGTTCCTGGGACAGCAAGTTCACCTGCTTGACGCCATCGGTGGCCTCAAAGCGCAAACCGTCACCCGCAGAATCGAGACCCTGGGAGGCGATATTGAAGCTTCGGGTCATCGTCCGCGCCTCTTCGACTACCGCAGTCCGCAGGGAACTGTTGGTAGGATCGGCGGCAAGCTGCTGCAGCGCCCCTTCGAACTTGACGATGGCGGGGAAGACATTGGCGCCCTCCACCGCGGTCTGGATATTCTCGAGCCCGGCGACCTCGGCATCGGCGCGGGCGGCATCGCTGCCAGTCCGGCGGACCTCGGCCTGGCGGAAGACATCGGCGTTGCGGACTATGCCGTCGAGCCGGACACCCGACAGCGACACATCGCCGACGCGCATCCCGCCGCCCGACGAGGCGACTTCGGCCAGCGACACGCTGCGGCGGACATAGCCCTCGCTTGCTGCGTTCGAAATGTTCTGCGCGGTAACATCGAGCGCAATGCGCGCTACCTGCGCGCCGCTCTTGCTGATCGAGAGAAGGTCGGATGCCATGGCCTAGTCTTTCCCGCTTGCGCTAGCATCGACGAAGCGCGCG
>JAHFPT010000130.1 GCA_023266625.1 Novosphingobium sp.
GTCACGATAGGCGTCCCAACGGTGAACTGAGCGGGCCATTCCACGCTCCGGTCAGGAGGCGAAATGGACCCTGAAACAAGTTCAGGGTGACGGCGTTGAGGGTGGTGTTGGGTCATCCAGCTACCTTTGCCCTCAATCCCAGCAGATGGCATACCGCATAGGCCTGCTCCGCCCGGTTGAGCGTGTAAAAATGAAAGTTGCGCACCCCGCCGTCATAAAGGCCGCGGCAGAATTCGGCGGCGACCGTGGCGGCAACCAGTGCGCGCGGGCCGGGGCGTTCGTCCAGACCATCGAACATCCGTTCCATCCAATCGGGGATAGTGGTGTTCGCCGACATCCGGCGGATCGCGGCGAAGCTGGTCACCGGCATGATCCCGGGCACGATCGGCGCGGTGATCCCGGCAGCCAGCGCCTTGTCCAGGAATCGAAAATAAGCGTCGCTCGAATAGAAGAACTGGGTGATCGCGCGGGTCGCCCCGGCATCGAGTTTGCGCTTGAGATTGTCGAGGTCGGCCTCGGCACTTACCGCATCGGGATGGACTTCGGGATAAGCGGCCACCGAAATCTCGAAATCGTGGAGCCCTCGCAAGCCTGCCACCAGCTCTGCGGCATTGGCATAGCCTTGAGGATGCGGGGTAAAGCGCCCGCCCGCCTCCGGCGGCGGATCGCCGCGCAGGGCGACGATGTGGCGCACGCCTGCCTGCCAATACTGGTCGGCAACCTCGGCGATCTCATCCTTGCTGGCGGCGACGCAGGTGAGATGCGCGGCCGGCACCAGATCGGTTTCGCGGATGATCCGTGCCACCGTGGCATGGGTACGCTCGCGGGTCGATCCGCCGGCACCATAGGTGACCGAGACGAAGCTGGGGCACAGCGGTGCCAGTTCGACAATCGCTCCCCACAGCTGCTCTTCCATCTTCTCGGTTTTGGGCGGGAAGAATTCGAAGGAAACCGATATGTCGCCGCGTGGGGCGGCGAATAAAGGCGTGTCGTGAGGAGTGTTCATCGGCTGGTGGCCTGAAACGGTGTGTCGGCAATCATCGGCCCGCCCGTGCCCGAATGCTTGCGTCCCGTCCAGATTTTCACGGTGAGGGTATGGCCGGGCAGGGCAATCGTCGCGTCGGGGGTGAAACCGGCGGCGCTGAGATAGGCCAGCATCTGTTCGTCGGAAAAACCCAGCCGGGCATGGGCGTGCTGGCTGCGCAGTTCCTCGCGGTCATGCGCGGCGAAATCGACGATGGCGATCCGCCCGCCGACCCGCGCCACGCGCGCCGCCTCAGTCAGCACCGCTTCGGGTTGCTGCGCATAATGCAACACCTGGTGAAACAGCACCGTGTCGAAGCTGTTCGCGGCAAACGGCAGTGCGGTGAAATCGCCTTGCACCAGATCGATCTGTCCGGCGGGAAGCTGCTGCAAGCGTGCCCGCGCCAGCCGCAGCATCTCCGGACTCTTGTCGATGCCGGTAAGCCGGGCCGCGCGCGGGGCGAAGAGTTCGGCCATGCGCCCGGTGCCGGTGCCGACATCGAGCAGTGCGCCAAGCTTGCCGCCCAGTGCCGCATCGAGCGCCGCTTCCACCGGCCCGTCAGGGGTATGCAGAACCCGCAATGTGTCCCATTCCTCGGCGTGGCGGGCGAACCAGACCTCGGCACTGGCTGCGCGTGCCGACCTGATCGCGGCAAGGTGGCGGCGGTCTTCGGCGCATTGGGCGGCGAAAGCGGCATCGTCGCCCTCTGCCACGCTGAGCAGCCGCGCCGCAACCGCACCCAGCGGCGGGGCGCGATCTTCGCCAATGGCGCTGCGCAGGAATACCCAGCTGCCTTCCTTGCGCCGCTCGGCAAGGCCCGCGTCGCACAGAATGCGGATATGGCGCGAGACCCGCGGCTGGCTTTGCCCCAGCACCTGGGCCAGCTCGCCCACCGCCAGTTCCATGGCGCTGAGCAGCCGCATGATCCGCAGCCGCGTCAGGTCGGCCAGCGCGCGCAAGAGAGGGTCGATCCGCATGGTCATTCTCGATTACCAATAGGATATAAAGAAATCTTTATATGATAGCAAGACCGCAGCCCTTCAGGAGATTTTCTCACCAGTCGATTTGCCTTGTGCGGCGCAGACGGCTAAACGCGGCCCGCAGGCTTGCTGTGTTCAAGCTGGCCTGTTGGACATAATTACATTGACCGCTCAAGAAGGGGTTTCGCATGAAGACTTTCGCCACTGTCACGCTGGCCTGCGCCGCCGCGCTGACGCTCGCCGCCTGCGGCAAATCCGACAAGGCCAGTGAAGAAGCCACGGCCGAAAACGTCGAAATGCCCGCCGAAGAGGCGATGTCGGGGGTTGATGCTTCCGCTGTACCCGCCTCGGATGCCGCCGCCGCGCCGGGCGGTGAAGCTTCGGGCGCTGCCAGCGATGCCGTCGCAGCTCCGGCTCCCGCTGCCAGCGCCGCTGCCGAGAAGGCAACTGCCGAGGCTGAAAAGAAGATGTGATGGATTGGGGCGGAGCGCTGCCAAGGCCTAAGGATTCGCCGCCGCTCCGCCTTCTCCTCATTGCACGGGCCATTGCACAGGGCTGAACTTCCCGGCATCAGGCCCAAATGGCCGATACGCTCAAAATCACCCTCGCCCAATTGAACCAGTCGGTCGGCGATCTCGCCGCCAATGCCGCAGCGATGCTCGCCGCGCGCGAGCGGGCTAAGGGCTCGGACCTGATCGTCTTTCCCGAGTTGCATCTCATCGGCTATCCGCCGGAAGATCTGATCCTCAAGCCCGCGCTGATCCAGCGCGCCGCAGCCGAGCTCGACAAGCTCGCCAAGGCCACGGCCAGCCAGGGCCCCGCCATGCTGGTCGGCTCGGTCTTCGTGCGCGACGGGGCCTTGCACAATGGCGTGGCCTTGCTCGATCAAGGCAAGGTTGCCGCCGTTCGCTTCAAGCACGAGCTGCCCAATTACGGCGTCTTCGACGAGCCACGCGTATTCACCGCCGGCCCTCTGCCCGAACCGATCGTGTTCAAGGGCACGATGATCGGCGTGCCGATCTGCGAGGACATCTGGCTACCCGATGTCTGCAAGCACCTCGCCGATTTTGGCGCCGAGCTGTTCATCTGCGTCAACGGCAGCCCCTATGAGATCGACAAGGACACGCTGCGCATCGACGGCGTCGCCAAGCGCCGCGCCGCTGCCACTGGCCTGCCGCTCGCCTTTTTGAACCGCGTCGGCGGGCAGGATGAGCTGGTGTTCGACGGGGCGAGTTTTGTCGTCAACGGCGACGGCAGCCTCGCCGTGCAGATGAAGGACTGGGAAGAGCAGGAAGTCACTACCAACTGGACCCGCACCGCCAATGGCTGGCGCTGCGACAAGGGCGAGATTGCACCCCTCGCCGAGCACCCGGAGGATATCTATTGCGCGATGGTGCTGGCGCTACGCGATTATGTGACGCGCAACCGCTTTCCCGGCGTGGTGCTCGGCCTCTCGGGTGGGATCGACAGCGCCATCTGCGCCGCCATCGCCGCCGATGCGCTGGGGCCGGAACGGGTGTGGTGCGTCATGCTGCCGAGCCGCTTCACCAGCCAGGAAAGCCTCGACGATGCGGCGGAATGCGCAAGGCTGATCGGATGCAGGCTCGATACCATCCCGATCCAGCCAGCCGTCGCAGGGTTCGACGAAATGCTCAGTGGCAGCTTCGCCGATACCAAAGTCGATATCACCGAGGAGAATTTGCAATCGCGCATCAGGGGCGTGACGCTGATGGCGCTCAGCAACAAGTTCGGCCCGATGCTGCTGACCACCGGCAACAAGAGTGAGATGAGCGTCGGCTATGCGACGATCTATGGCGATATGGCTGGCGGCTATAATCCGCTGAAGGACGCCTACAAAATGACTGTTTTCGCCATTTCGGAGTGGCGCAATAAGCACAAGCCCAGGATCGGGCTGGGGCCGGAAGGAAGGGTGATCCCGCAAAACATCATCGCCAAGCCGCCCAGCGCCGAATTGCGCCCGGACCAGAAGGACTCCGATTCGCTGCCGCCCTATGATGTGCTCGATGCGATCCTGCTTGGTCTGGTCGAGCATGAGGAAAGCGTCGAGCAGCTGGTTTCGGAGGGCTTCGACCGCGACACGGTAATCCGCATCGAGCGGCTGCTGCATCTGGCCGAATACAAACGCCGCCAGGCCCCGCCGGGGGTCAAGCTGGGGTCGCGGAACTTCGGGCGGGATCGCAGGTATCCGATAACCCATGCGTTCCGGACGGGGTGATTGGCAATCGTTCAGATTTGGTCTATACAAGCAGACCTATGACGCAGAAAGCTTCGCAAATCGAGGACGTCCTCAAGGCACTCCCCGCAGCGCAGGAAGCAGTGCGCAAAGAAATACAGGCACGCATCGATGCCGGTGAGGAAATCGCCTCGATGGACAGCGCCGAATTGCTGGAACGAAGCAGGGCATTTCTGGAAGCTATGCGTTCCAATCGGCGTCAGAAGAAGTCTGCGGCCTGAATTGAATGCCGGTTCTGACGGTGATCGCCGGGCCAAATGGTTCGGGAAAATCAACACTCATCGCTGCGCTTCGCTCACAGGGCGTGGACCTGGGTGCCTATTTCAATGCCGACGAGATTGCCGCAGGTCTGACTGGCTCTCCCATCGATGTAGCCCGCCAGGCACAAGAAATGGTGCGCGAGAAGCGAACAAAGGCGATGGCCAGTCGAATTGACCACAGTTTCGAAACCGTGATGTCCCATACTTCGCATATCGATTACATGCTTGCGGCGCGAGCTAGCGGCTTCGAAGTTCGGCTGTTTTTCGTTGCAACCGACAAACCGGAGATCAACCTGGGGCGCGTGGCAAACCGGGTTGCCCACGGTGGCCACGACGTCCCGCAAGACAGGATTGTTTCGCGTTACTTCAAGTGCCTCGAAAATCTGCCCGGCGCGATAGCCGCTTCGAACCTTGCCTGGATTTTCGACAACAGCCAGTCGGACCGGCCTCATAGATTTCTGGCGCAGATTACCGACCGCTATTTTTCTCATTGCGAAGTCTTGTACGCGGGC
Organism: Novosphingobium sp.; assembly: GCA_023266625.1. Classification (GTDB taxonomy): domain Bacteria; phylum Pseudomonadota; class Alphaproteobacteria; order Sphingomonadales; family Sphingomonadaceae; genus Novosphingobium. Next base: position 5,031 of record JAHFPT010000130.1, read on the forward strand.
GACAAATTCAAGAGGCTGTACGTTGGCATCGAGGTCATACCCGAAAACATTCCGACTTGGTGGCTCTCGATCCTGCTACAGATCAAGCCGGACGATCCCTATAGAAGTGGTCTAGTTCCTTGACCACCACCCGCTTCGCCCCGTCCCCCACGGGCAACCTTCACGTCGGCAATGCGCGCATGGCGCTGCACAACTGGCTGCTGGCGAAGAAGAATGGCGGGCGCTTCCTGCTGCGGATCGACGATACCGATGCCGAGCGCAGCCGTGAGGAATACGTCGCAGCGATCCGCGCCGATCTCGCCTGGCTCGGCCTCACCCCCGACGGCGAGGAGCGGCAGTCGGCGCGGTTCGATCTCTATGAGCGCGAATTCCAGCGGCTGGTCGCCTCGGGCCATGTCTATCGCTGCTATGAGAGCGCGCAGGAACTCGATCTCAAGCGCAAGGTGCGGCTCGGTCGTGGACTGCCGCCGATCTATGACCGCACCGCGCTGGCGCTGAGCGAGGCCGATCATAATGCCAAGGCTGCGGCGGGGGAGGCACCGCATTGGCGCTTCCGGCTCGATCATACCCAGCCGATCGAATGGCTCGACGGCATCCGCGGCCCGCAGCATTTCGACCCTGCGCAAATGTCCGATCCCGTCGTGCGCCGCGCCGACGGCTCGTGGCTCTATATGCTGCCCTCGGTAATCGACGACATTGCCATGGGCATAACCGATGTATTGCGCGGCGAGGACCATGTCTCGAACACCGCAACCCAGATGCAGATGTTCACCGCGCTGGGTGCCGAACCGCCCCGCTTCGCGCATGAGGCGCTGCTGGTCGGGGCCGAGGGCAAGCTGTCGAAGCGGCTCGGCTCGCTCGGCATGGGTGAACTGCGCGACGCCGGGATCGAGCCCGAGACGCTGATCGCGCTGCTGGCACGGCTGGGAACCGCCGATCCGGTCGATCCGACGCTCGACGCCGCAGCCCTCGCCGCCAGCTTCGATCTCGCCCGCTTCGGCCGTGCGCCCGCGCGCTTCGACGAGGCGGAACTGCACCGGATCAACGCCGCCGTGGTCCACCACCTGCCCTTCGCCCGCGTGGCGCATCTGCTGCCCGAAGCCATGAGCGAAGCAGGCTGGGAAGCGATCCGGCCCAACCTTGCCCATATCGGCGAGGCGGCGGAATGGTGGCAGGTCGTTACCGGGCCCGTCACGGCTCCGCAATTCGACGCGGAAACCCGCGCCTTTCTTGCCGACGCCGCCGAAACCCTAGCCGCGCAGGACTGGGGCATTGACCCCTGGCACGCCCTGACAGCCGCCCTCAAGGACGCGACAGGCCGCAAGGGCAAGGCGCTGTTCCTGCCGCTGCGCCAGGCGCTGACCGGGCGCGACCATGGCCCGGACATGGCCGCATTGCTACCGCTGATTGGCAAGGACCCAGCGCTCGAACGGCTGCGCTCGGCGACCGGTTAATACCGACCGCCATCGACATGAATACGCTGGCCGCTGGTGAAGCTCGATTCGTCGGAGGCCAGATGCACCGCGATTCCCAGGCATTCCGCATTTGCCCCGACCCGGCCGAGCGCTGTGCGCGCCAGCAGGCCAGCGGCGCGCACCACCTCAGTCAGCGCGGCCGCGTTTCCGCTGGTCGCCACCGTGCCCGGAGTGAAGGCATTGACCCTGATCCCGCCCTTGCCCCATTCCGCCGCCATGTAGCGCGTCAATGTCCACAGCGCGCCCTTGGCCAGGCCATAGGCACCATATCCGGGTATCGGATCGAATCCGGTCGACGAGACAATGGTAATGACACTTCCGCCGCCTGCAGCGATCATCCGGGGGGCCAGCGCGCGCATCAGCCGCAGCGGCCCCCAGACAATCGCCTGCATCTGCGCCTTGAACACTTCATCGGGGCAATCCAGAATTTCGCCCAGATTGCATTCGGGCGGCTGGCTGGAAAGCAGCACGACATCGATCCCGCCAAACGCATCCCATGCCGACGTAGCCAGGCGGTCGATCGCCGCATCATCGGTGAAATCGCAGCCGACCGTTTCGGCGCGCGAACCCGTGGCGCGAATCTCTTCGGCCAATGGCGCAAGCTTGGCCGCGCTGCGCGTCGTCAGCACCAGATCCGCGCCCTCGGCGGCAAAACCACGCGCCAGATCGCCGCCGAGCAACCCGCCCGCCCCGGTCATCAATGCGCGCTTGCCAGTCAATCGACCCATGGTTCTGCCCTCAGCCACCGCTCATCGGCCCGACGAGCTCGATATGATGGCCTTCCGGATCGGCGATGATCGCCGCGCGCACGCCATGCTCGCGCCGGTCCTCCCCGGCGCGCACGACACTGCCGCCATTGGCCTCAGCGGCGGCGCAAGTGGCATAGACATCGACATCGCTGAACGTCAACCAGGCTTCGCCGGGATAAGTGGGCCGGGGCGGTTTGGGCAGTTCGACAAACCGGCTGAGGATCAGCACATGGCTGGTCATATCGCCGCTGGCCGAGAGCCAGCACTGCTGCTGATGCACCTCTTCCTCGCCGCCCTCATTGCGGCTGACCAGCTTCAGCCCCATCGCCACATAGAACCGCTCGCATCGCGCGACGTCGCCGACGACCAGCTTGGTGAATCGCATCGCGATGGGCACGGGCAGGCTCCTCTGGTGGATTTGACGGGAGGGTTTACCAATGTTGAGGATTTGGCAAGGCTTGCACCGCTTGACTCAAGCCCAAATTCATCGGCCAGCCAGCCTGTCTGCCACGGCCACGGTAAGAACCTACCGCAACCCGCTTGCCAATCATACTACATATGATACTATGAGGCTGTGAAATTGGTATTGGACACCGACGTCGTGGTTGCTGCGTTTCGCAGCCCGACGGGGTCATCGGCAGAGTTGTTGCGGATGGCTGCACAAAGGAAATTTGCGATGGCGATTTCGGCGGCTCTCTTGCTCGAATATGAAGCAGTTATTTCGCGTCCCGAACATCTGGCCGCTGCGAACCAGACCGGCGACGATGCCCAGGTCTTGATCGACGCGATTGCTGATTTTGCCGATCATGTGGGGATTGATTATGTCTGGAGACCGCAAACCCGCGATCCGGGGGATGAAATGGTGCTCGAAGCGGCTATCAACGGCGGGGCAGATGCTGTCGTAACGTTCAACCGACGCGATTTCGGAGAAGGGCCATCACGGTTTGGAATTGGCTGTTGGCTGCCCGCCGAAGCATTGGAGAAAATGCGATGAACAACCCCGCCGTCATTCAACTGCGCCTGCCGCGCTCGATCAAGGATGCCGTGGCCCGTCTAGCCAAAGAGGACGGCGTCAGCATGAACCAGATGATCGCTACGGCTGTGGCGGAAAAGGTCGCCGTGCTCGACGCAACCAGCATTTTCGAGGAACGTGCAAAGCGGGCCGACTATGCGTGGTTTGACCGGATCATGAACCGCAAAGGCGGAGAGCCGCCGCGTGCGGGGGATGAACTGCCGGAGGGATATAAGCGGCGAAGGTGAGAGGGTACCCAATCGGTCAGCCCTCACCCATCTCAAAATACTGTTGCAGGCGCGGTTCAAGGCTCTTCAGAACAACCGTCCGCCGACAGGGACATCTCGATCTGGCGCAAACAATACTACTGCCCCGTTTGCGTCCGGAAAGCCGAGGGTAAGCACCTCAGACATGAACTTTCCAATCTGTCGCGGCGGAAAGTTCACGACTGCCGCCACCATACGCCCCATCAATTCTTCTGGAGTATAGTGCTCTGTGATTTGAGCCGACGACCGCTTGCGCCCGATCGCGGAGCCAAAGTCGATGGTCAGTTTGTAGGCTGGCTTTCTTGCCTCGGGGAACGGCTCAACTGCGACTACGCGCCCGACGCGGATGTCGATAGCAAGGAATTGCTCGAAGCTTACCGTGTCGGCCGCAGGCGCAGTGGGATCGTGTTGGACGTGCATAGGTGAGATATCTGCCATTGCAGCCTCCTAAAGCCCAGCCCGTTCGGGTCATGATCCTCGCGCTGTCCTACATCGCCGCAAAGTGTCAACAGTTCCATATAACCAAGCCCAAACCAAAATTCAGAGCTATATATATGATTTTACAACATATTTTCGCCCCATCCCGCGACTCGGGCAAAATTACTTTCATGCGCCACATGAGCGATGATAGAAAAGTTGGCGAAGTTCCGGACAACCCCATTGACCCGGCAGCCAAGCCCGCCATCCCCCTTGCATTCCGCCGCAAACCCGCTAATGGCCCCGCTTCCCGCTCATCCTGAGCTTGTCGAAGGATCGGGGGGAAAGCAGAAAGCCGGAGGGGCCCCGCAATCGTGCGGATCAGCCAGCGATCGGTTCGAAAACAAGAAAGGCTAAGCATGCCGCTATACGAGCATGTCTTCCTGGCGCGCCAGGATCTGAGCCAGGCGCAGGTCGATGCGCTGGCTGCCACTGCTACCGAAATTGTCGAAGCCAACCAGGGCAAGGTCGTCAAGACCGAGAGCTGGGGCCTCAAGGGCCTGGCCTACAAGATCAAGCGCAACCGCAAGGCGCATTTCGTGCTGCTCAATCTCGATGCGCCCGGCGATTGCGTCGCCGAGCTCGAGCGCCAGACCCAGATCAACGAAGACGTCATCCGCTATATGACCGTGCGCGTTGACGAGCATGAGGCCGGCCCGTCGGTGCAGATGCGCAAGCAAGACCGCGAGCGGACCCGCCGCCGCGACCGTGAGGAGTCCTTCTGATGTCCCGCGCATTTTTCCGCCGCCGCAAGAGCTGCCCTTTCTCGGGCAAGGATGCGCCCGCCATCGATTACAAGGACGTGCGCCTGTTGCAGGGCTTCATGTCCGAACGCGGCAAGATCGTGCCGAGCCGGATCACTGCCGTTTCCGGCAAGAAACAGCGCGAACTGGGCCAGGCGATCAAGCGTGCCCGCCAACTGGGCCTCTTGCCCTATCTCGTGAAGTAGGAGGGACAAACCCATGCAGATCATCCTCCTGGAACGCGTCGAAAAGCTCGGCTCGATCGGCGATGTTGTCAGTGTCAAGGACGGCTATGCCCGCAACTTCCTGTTGCCGGGCAAAAAGGCACTGCGCGCCAACGATGCCAACCGCAAGGTATTCGAAGCCAATCGCGCCCGCATCGAATCCGACAATGCCGATCGCCGCGGCGAGGCCGAAGTCCACGGCAAGACCGTCGATGGTATGAGCGTGGTGTTGATCCGCGCCTCGTCCAACTCGGGCCAGCTCTATGGCTCGGTCGCGGTGCGCGATATCGTCGATTCGCTCAATGAGCAGGGCGCGAAGGTCGCCAAGGCGATGGTCGTGCTCGAACGCCCGATCAAGACCATCGGCGTGTTCGACGTGCGCGTCGCGCTGCATCCGGAAGTCTCGGTGACGGTCAAGGTCAATGTCGCGCGTTCGCCCGACGAGGCCAGCCAGCAGGCTGCCGGCGTCGACGTGCTCGCGGCGATGTTCGATACCGACACCGCCGGCTTCACCGAAGCCTTCGACCCCAACGCCGAGCCGGGAACAATCCCGGGCGAGGAAAGCGAAGCGCCCGCTGCTGACGTGGTAACCGAAGTGGTGGCCGAAGCGGCTGAGGCAGCTTCCGAGGACGCCGCCGAGGCCTGATCGGCCCCGCAATTGTGAATAAGGGAAAGGGGGCGCTTCGGTGCCCCCTTTTCTTTGGCACCCTCACCGCCCCTTGCGATGCTCCCCCTTCACCCACCTTACCGTCCCCGAAGAGGCCCGCATCACCACGCTCTCCGTCGTCATCGTCCCGTCCTTGCGGCGCTTCACCCCGTCGAGCAGCGAGCCATCGGTCACCCCGGTCGCGGCGAAGATGCAGTCGCCTTTGGCGAGTTCTTCGAGGACATAGATCTTGTTCAGATCCTCGATGCCCCATTTGCGCGCCCGGGCGCGTTCGTCGTCGTTGCGGAACAACAAACGCCCGTTGAACTGGCCGCCGACGCAGCGCAAAGCCGCCGCCGCCAGCACACCTTCGGGCGCGCCGCCGCTGCCCATGTACATGTCGATCGTGGTGTCTTCGTTGGTGGTGGCGATCACGCCGGCGACGTCGCCGTCGGGGATCAGCTGGACGCCGCAGCCTAGCTCACGCAGTTCGGCGATCAGATCGGTGTGGCGCGGGCGGTCGAGCACGCAGACGATGATGTCGCCGGGCTCGACACCCTTGGCGGCAGCGACTGCCTTGACGTTTTCGGTGGGTGATTTGTCGAGGCTGATGATGCCCTGGGGATAGCCAGGGCCGACCGCCAGCTTGTCCATATAGACATCGGGCGCGTTGAGCAGATTGCCTTCCTCGGCGCAGGCGAGCACCGCCAGCGCATTGGGGCCGGCCTTGGCGGTGATCGTCGTGCCTTCCAGCGGATCGAGCGCGATGTCGATCTTCGGACCAGTGCCCTGCGCGCCGCCAACCTTTTCGCCGATAAACAGCATTGGAGCCTCGTCGCGCTCGCCTTCGCCGATCACCACGGTGCCGTCGATCGCCAGCTCGTCGAAGGCCTTGCGCATGGCTTCCACGGCAGCATGATCGGCGGCCTTTTCGTCGCCCCGGCCGATCAGTTTCGAGGCGGCAATGGCGGCGGCCTCGGTGACGCGGACCATTTCGAGCACGAGAACGCGGTCGAGAAGCTTGCTGGCGGGTGTGGTTGGCATGGTCTTCCTGTCAGTGGCGCAGAGCAGATGAGGCGGCGCTTAGCCAGCGCGCCCCGGCTTGTCGAGCAGCGCCCCCGATAATCGCGCGATTCAGTCGCCCAGAATATGCATCACCAATGGCGGCGCGGTCAGGCTGGGCGAGCCTTCGAGCAGGCGCAGCGCTTCGGTGCCTGCCGATTCGGGGCCTTCGTGCGTGACAATCGCCAGCAGCACTTCGCCCTCCGCCTCGGCGCGGCCCTTCTGGATCAGGCTCTCGATCGAGACCCCGGCATCGCGCATGGCGGCGGCGATTTCGGCGAGGACGCCGGGACGGTCGGCGACGGTCAGGCGAATATAGGCGCGGCCCTGGCGGTGGCCCGAGTTGGCCGGAGCCAGTGCTTCCAGTTCGGCGACGGGCACGGAAAAGGGTGCGCCGATGTCGCCTCGCGCGATATCGATCAGGTCAGCCACCACCGCGCTAGCGGTCGGCCCGCCACCGGCCCCGGCACCCTGGAACAGCAGGCGGCCCGAATAATTGCCTTCCGCCACCACCGCATTGGTCGCGCCGTCAACATGGGCGAGCGGGTGATCGAAGGGCACCAGATGCGGTTGCACCCGCTGGAACAGGCGCGGTGTATTGCCCGACTTGTCCTCTTCCGCCCCATCCGTCTCAGCAATACCGATCAGGCGGATGACATAGCCCAGCGCATCGGCCTGGGCGATATCGGCGGCGAGGATGCGGGCGATTCCCGCAGTCTCCACCGCAGCGAAATCGATCCGCGAGCCAAAGGCAATTGCCGCGAGGATCGACAGCTTGTGCGCCGCATCTGTCCCCTCGATGTCAAAAGCGGGATCGGCCTCGGCATAGCCCTTGGCCTGGGCCTCGGCGAGAACCTCGGCGAAATCGCGCCCAGTGTCTTCCATGGCCGAGAGGATATAATTGCAGGTGCCGTTGAGGATGCCGTAAACCCGTTCGATCTCATTGGCCGCCGCGCCTTCGCGCAACCCCTTGATAACCGGGATGCCGCCTGCCACCGCTGCCTCGAACTTCAGCGCCACCTTCGCAGCTTCTGCCGCCTCGGCCAGTTCCAGGCCATGGTGGGCGATCATTGCCTTGTTGGCCGTGACCAGCGCCTTGCCCTGGGCGATGGTGTTTCGTGCAAGGGCGAGCGCCGGGCCGTCCGCGCCGCCGATCAGTTCGACTACGACATCGACATCTTCGCGAGCCGCCATCACGGTCATGTCGTCTTCCCAGGCATAGGCGGAGATATCGACGCCGCGATCCTTGGTCCGGTCGCGCGCGCCGATGGCGGCGATGACAATGGGCCGCCCGGCGCGGCGGGCAATCAGCGTGGCATTGGCCTCGATCAGGCGGATCACACCCGCGCCAACGGTGCCAAGCCCGGCGAGAGCGATTCTTAAGGGTTCAGCCATGATGCAACCTTTCGGCTGCGCGCACTAAGCGAGCGGTGCGGGAAAGGCCATAGGCGTCTGCGCTTTAAGAGCAGGGAGCGTGAAATCTGAATCACTCCCCCACTCCAAACGCGTCTGTCCTGAGCTTGTCGAAGGATCGTTTTTCTTCAAGCAGTTGCGCGAAAGGCACGAAGAAAAGGACAGTGCTTCGACAAGCTCAGCATAGTCGGTTTTTGGGTCAGATATCCGGGAAGACGCTTCACCTCCGCAGCCGCGGACAACTTCCCAGCCCTGCCATCACCAACAGGTAGTCGGCTTCTGCCTGCGCCCGTTCCTGCGGGCTATCCGAAAGATTGACCCCCGGCGGCAGCGCTGGCGGCAGGAAGCAAGCCAGGCGATACCAGCGCAGTGTCTCGCGCTGTGGCGGGCTGCCACCCTCCGCCACTTCCGAGAAGGAAACGCCCCAGACCGGCGCTGCGCCCGGGCGGCGCACAACGCTGATCGAGGCGGCAGTGCCATCGCGGGTGGCGAGGAACATCTGCGTCTCGCCTTCGCCCGCCAAGGTTCCGGCGACATTGATCGCTTCACGCACGCCCGAAATCCGCGCCGGGGCCTCCGGGGCGATCAGCTCGGTGAGGATGGCGCGCAGCTTGGTCTCGCTCTGGGTATCCCACAGCAGCTGGGCATCTGGCGCAATCAGCCGCAGCTCGCCGGGCCGAATGCCTGGTCTCCCGGGCACCGCGCTGGCGAACAGCAGCACCAGTTTCTTGGTCAGCGGCTGATTTGTCGGGGTCTGGGGCTTGCCGCGCGCGTCGAGCGGCAGGTCGGCAAGATAGCGCAGCGATTCGCCGATCACGCTGTCGCCGGCCAACAGGGCAGAGGTTTTCGCTTCGACATAAAAGCGCCCCCAGCCGGGCCTCACCCCGATCTCCCGGGCCGGGTCGACGCGGACCAGCTTGCGCAGTTGTGCCCGCAGCACCAGCGGGGCCGAATCGGCCAGATCGGCAAGGTCGGCATATGCAGCCATCGGGGCCGCCGGCGGGGCTGCCGGCGGGGCGCTTGCGGGCGCTGCGGCATGCAGCGGATGCAAAGAAATTTCGCTCGCGATGACGAGGGAAAACAGTTGCGCAAAGTATCGCATTGGCCCGTCCATGAAGTGCGTTTTTCCAGAGAATGGCTGGATTCGCGGGTTTCCAGCCGACCATAAGCGTCGGCTCCGTGCATTGCACCTTAACTTGCGTGAATCGTCGCTTAACTCTTTCCAATGCCGATTGGGCGTTGCACGGGCCGGGCTTCGCCGCTAGAGCATTCGCAGAAAACAGAGGTCTGGCACTGAATCGGGTCCGAAAGTTCGCCTTGCCGGGCGGTGGCTCAATGGGGCGAACCAAACCTTACGGCAGGGTGGAAGGTTAAGAATTGTCATGGAACACGGCATCCCCGTGTCCCA
>JAHFPT010000131.1 GCA_023266625.1 Novosphingobium sp.
ATCAAGAAGAACAGACTGCCGATGAGCGCCAGCGTCCCGCTGATGCCGAGATACAGGCCATAACCGCCGGTGCTCTTCAAGATTGTGCGGAGCAGCAGCGCGCCACCAGTGGATGCGAGCGAAATCGAAGCCGCCATCAGCCCCAATACGGTGCCGTAGACCCTGATTCCGAATGATCGGGCAACAAGGTAGCCGATCAGATCCGCTTCCGCCCCATAAGACAGGCCGACGAGCAAAATTGCAGCAGTCAGCACCATCATGTTGCCCGCGCTGGCAGCGATCAGGAATTGACCAAGCGCGGGCATTGCCATGACAAGCATCGCTACTATCGGTGTGGAGAAACGATCAAGCGCTACGCCGCAGGCGAAGCGACCGCAAATGACGCCGATGGCGAAAGTCGAAATCATGCCGGAAATTTGTGGCGGCTGTACGCCATAGGCTTGCATGACCACGCCAAGTTGCGAGTTGACGATGAAATTGGACATATTTGTAAGGATGACACCTGCCAGCATGATCCAGAAAACCGGCATTCGGGCAATTAGCCCATAGGCATTCCACGCATTCCCCTGCTTCGCAGCTTTCCGGGCAGGAACATTTTTCCGCGGCGGGACAAGGGTAATGGCGGTGAATCCGCCGACGCCGGTAAATATTGCCAGCGCAATAAAACCATTGCGCCAGCCGTGGGTGGTTACGAAGTTGTTCAGCATTGGGCCTAGGATGGCTATGGTAAATGCCGGTCCTGATGCCGTGATCGCCAGCGCCATGCCCCGCGCACGTTGGGTGTGCTGAACGACGGTGCGCGTGAAAACAGTTGCTGTCGTGGTCATGCCCAGCAGGCTCTGGATGATGACAAGGAAGAGGTAAAAATAAAAATCACCTGACATCCGGCTCATCAGGATGAAGCCGATCGGGCCTGCCACAAATCCGATCATTGCGGTTCGCCGCACATCGAACCTGTCCACCAGTCGGCCCGCGACAGGAAGCCCGACGAGGGAAATCATGCCGACAATGCCGAGCAGGGCGAAGTCAGCCTTCGACCAGCCAAATGCGCGAATCAGATGAGGCCCCATTATCGAATTGGTGAAGGCCAAAGCCATGAAGCCGGAACTTAAACCGATCATGGCGGCGAGCAGCGGGCGCCAGCTTGCCTTCAGTTCCTCGAAATAGGTCATGCCCTCTTCCCCTTTTCGAAGATGCGATCAACGCCTTCTTCGCAGCTTGCGATAGCATCGATGCATCCAATCGCAGGAACATATTCTGCACCGCGCCAACATTCGCGCCTATCGTATCTGCCCCGCACCCGGCATCGTGATTTTGCCACTTGACGGCAATTAGCCAGACCCTGCTATAAGCATGAATATAGTAGGTACTATGAAATTCGACCAAAGGGGAGATTCCAATGTCCGATACCGTTACCGTCAACAGCGCCGGTTCCGAAATGAAGCTATACACGGCGCAGCCTGCGGGTTCGGCCAAGGGCGCGGTGATCGTGATCCAGGAAGCCTTCGGCATGACCGATCACATCAAGGACGTCTGCAACCGCCTGGCCGCCGCCGGCTATCTCGCCGTGGCACCGCACGTGTTTCACCGCACCGGCGACCCGCTGATTCCCTATGAGAACATGAAAGACGTGATGCCGCACATCATGGCGATCAACCGTGTCGATACCGAAGCCGATCTCACGGCCTGCTTCGATTATCTGGCGGAGCAGGGGTTCAAGGGCCGGCAGGTCGGCATCGTCGGGTTCTGCATGGGCGGCACGATCTCGTTCTTCGCGGGCGCCGAGTGGGAATTGGGCGCAGCGGTGACCTATTACGGCGGCGGCATCGCGCAGGGCCGTTTCGGCCTGCCGGCGATGGTCGATCTGGCTCCCGGCCTCAAGACGCCCTGGCAGGGCAATTTCGGCGATCTCGACCAGTCGATCCCGACTGCCGAGGTGGAACAGCTGCGCGAGGCGGCAGCCAAGGCCGGCGTTGCGACCGAGGTCAACCGCTACCCGCAAGCCGATCACGGCTTCCACTGCAATGACCGCAGCGCCTACCACGAGGCTTCGTCGAAGGACGCCTGGGCCAAGACGGTGGCCTTCTTCGACAGCCACATCAAGGCCGGCTGACGGGGCGAGGGGCGCAGTCATCGGGAGAGTGCCATGGACGATATAGAAGCGATCAGGCGGGTCCAGGCTCAATATGGACGGGCTGCCGATACCAAGGACTGGGAACTCCTGCGGCCGACAGTCACCGACGGTTTCCATTGCGATACCGGCGCTGGCGGCAGGGGCGAAACCAACGGGATCGACGCCTTCATCGCCAGGGTTGGCACCAACCCGGCGGTGACCGTGCACCACGCGCTGCTGCCGGAGATAGAACTTACCTCGCCCACCACCGCGACGGGTATCTGGGCGGTCCATCTCTTCGCCAAGACACCCGATGGCACTGCGGTGGATGCCTATGGCCACTATCACAACGCCTACGAGAAGCACGATGGCGCATGGCGGCTGAGTAGCCTGTGCCTCGAATGGCTGCACCGCGAAATCCGGCCCGGACAACCAGCCTGAGGATAAGCGGCATGAGGCCCCTAACAGCAAGGTCCGGCATGGAAGCCATCCGCTGTCAGCTCGACGAGGAGGGCTATTGCGTCATATCGGATGTGCTCGGCGCCGAGGAGCTTGCCACGGTCAGGCAGGCGCTCGACCGCGCCGCTGCCGAGGATGACGCCGCGGGCGTCGCCCTGCGCTACGGGCCAGACGGGTCCAACCAGCGGCTCTGGGCACTTTTGAACCGGGGAGATGAATTCGTCCGCCTGGCGACGCATCCGCTGGCGCTTGAGATCGTCCGCAGCGGGCTTGGCCAGGACATCCAGCTGAGCAATTTGTCGGCCAATATCACCGGGCCGGGCGGCGACCGCGAGATCGGTCGCCTGCACACCGACCAGGGTTTCCTTCCCGAACCCTGGCCCTACCAGCTTGCCACCAACGTCGCATTCTTCCTTGACGACTTCACCGAGGAGAACGGGGCGACGCTGATCGTTCCGGGTAGCCACAAGACACTCGATGTCCCCGATCAAGCACTAGCACCTGCCGCACCGGCGCGGCTTACCGGCACTGCCGGCAGCATGGCCGTGTGGGACGGTCGGCTGCATCACGCCACCGGGCTGAACCGCACTGCCGACCAGCGCCGCCGGGGCATTTTCGCGACCTACAACCTGCCGTTCCTGCGCACGCAGGAAAACTGGTGCCGCTCGCTCGATCCGCGCCTGCTGGACCTGCATCCCGAACTGGCCGCGCTGACCGGTTTCGAAGAGTGGCAGACGCTGGGCGGGGTCAATGGGCCGAAGCAATCCGGGCTGAACTTTTGACTGGAGAGAGATCTTGACTAGTATCGCGCGCAAGGACGTGCCCAAGTCGACGGCCCTGGCGCACATCCGCATCTGCGACCTCACGGGGCTGCTTGCGGGTGCAGGGGCGACGCGGTTTCTTGCCGCCTTCGGCGCGCAGGTGATCCGGGTCGAACAGCCCGCGCACGAGAAGCACCGGTGGGATTTCCTGCGCGGCGGCATGTCGCCCGATGGCACGAAGCAGGGGATCAACTTCGGTGGGGGCTTCAACAACCATAACGTCGAGAAACTGAGCGTCACCCTCGATCTCAAGAGCCCCGAAGGCAAGGCACTGCTCGGTCGGCTGGTCTCGAAGTCCGATGCCGTCACCGAGAATTTCTCCGCCCTTGTCATGGGGAAGCTGGGGTTCACTTACGACTGGCTGAAGTCTCACAACGATAAGATCGTCTATGTCGCCAACAGCGGCTTCGGCAAGGAGGGGCCCTATTCGGACTTCAAGTCGGTGGGGCAGGTGGTCCAGCCGGTCAGCGGCCTGACTTTCATGTCTGGCCTGCCCGATCAGCAGCCCGCCGGCTGGGGGTTTGCCTACATGGATCATCTGGGTGCCTACATGATGGCGACCGCCGTGCTTGGCGGGATCATCTCACGCAACCGCACTGGCCAGAGCCAATACATCGATTTTTCCTGCACCGAGGCAGGGATTGGTCTGGCCGGGCCGGAACTGCTTGATTCCACCGTCAACGGGCGGCCGATGCGCCGCCCCGGCAAGCCCAATTCGAACAGCGATAATTTCCCGCCGATGGTGCCGCATGGGATCTATCCGGCGGCGGGGGACGACAACTGGGTCGCGATCGCCTGCCGCAGCGATGGCGACTGGGCGCACCTTGCCCAGGCGATCGGTGCAGACTGGGCGCGCGATCCGGCGCTGGCCACCTTTGCCGCCCGCATGGCGCGGCGCGACGAGATCGACCGGCGCATCGCGGAGTGGACGGCAGCACTCGAACGCGGAAAGATCGAGGCTGCGGTACGCGCGGCAGGTGTTCCGGTTGGTCAGGTGGCGCGTCCCGCCGACCGCATCGACAACGATCCGCGCACCGCGTCATGGGGCCTATGGCCGCAAGTCCATCACGAGGAGATCGGCGACGTCCGGGTGGAAGGCGTTCCGATCCACATGTCGGAGACCGACTGGTCGATCACCCGCGGCGCGCCGTGCCTGGGTGCCGACAACGATTATGTCTACGGCTCGCTGCTGGGGATGGCCCCTGACGAGATCGCGGACTTCAGGGAACGGGGAGTGATTTGACCATGGCCGCACTGCTATCCGGCCTTCGGGTCATCGAACTCGCCAGCGACCGCGCCGCCTATGCCGGCAAGCTGATGGGCGATCTTGGCGCCGACGTGATCGTGGTGGAGGCGCCCGGCGGGCACGCGTCGCGCGGCTACGGGCCGTTTGTCGACGACAAAACCGATCCCGACCGCTGTCTGTGGTGGTGGAACTACAACACCTCGAAGCGCGGCGTCGTGCTCGATTTGGGCACCGAAGCGGGGCGCGAACAGTTCCGGCAGCTGGCTGCCAGCGCCGACATCGTGCTGGAGGGCGAGGATCCCGGTGCGCTGGATGCTTTGGGTATCGATCACCCGCAGATTCGTGCCGGTTCGCCCGAACTTATCTGGGTATCGGTTACGCCGAATGGCCGCCGCCGCCCCGATCTGCACGAGCCTGCCACCGACCTGACCATACTCGCAGCGGGCGGTCTGGCGTGGAACTGCGGCTACGACGATCACAGCCTGCCGCCGATCCGCCCCAGCGGCGGCCACGCCCACCACACGGCGAGCGCCTTTGCCATAATGGGCGCGCTGACAGCGGTCGTCCACCGTGACCATACCGGGATCGGCCAGCATGTCGATGTCAGCATGATCGCCGCAACCAATGTGACGACCGAAGTGAGTTCGATCGACTATCTCTATCGCGGCGCCACCAACCAGCGCCAGACCGGCCGCCACGCCAGCGAGCATTTTACCATGGGCATCCAGGTCCAGACCGGGGACGGCGGCTATTGCACCAATCCGCTGGGGCTGACGACTGCTGGTAACTATCAGGTGGTCATGGACTGGCTGCGCGAACTGGGGCTGGAGGACGAGTTCGAGGAATTCTTCTTCCTGCCGATGGGCGTCGAACGCGGCGGGGTATCGCTCAAGGTTTTGGGTGTCGATGTCGAGGCGACCGAGATCTACCGCGCGGGCCGCGAGGCGCTCTACCTGATCGCCTCGAAACTGACGATGGCGGAGTACTATGTCCAGGCGCAGCAGCGCGGGATTGCCTGCGGCGCGGTCTATGCCCCGGACGAGGCACTGGCGGACGCACATTTCCGCTTCCGCGACTATCCGGTCGAAGTGGAGCACCCCGAGCTTGGCCGCAGCTTTACCTATCCGGGGCTGCCCTTCACCGGTGCGTCCATTCCGAAGACAATCCGGCGCGCGCCCTTGGTGGGCGAGCATACGCAAGAGGTGCTGGCAAAACTGGCAATCGGTTGATCGCCAAGACCGGAAGGAAATGCAGTGGCAAAGCTTGAAGGGAAAGTAGCGGTAATCACCGGCGGCTCGACTGGCATCGGCCTGGCAACAGCCCGGCGCTTTGTCGATGAAGGCGCCTATGTGTTTATCACAGGCCGCACCCGCGATACGCTTGATCAGGCCTGCGCCGAAATCGGCGGCAATGTAACTGCTGTTCAGGGCGATGTCGCCAGCCTTGCCGATCTCGACCGGCTCTATGAAACGGTCAGGGTCGAGAAGGGCGTGCTCGACATCCTTTTCGCCAATGCCGGCGCGGTCCAGCATGTGCGCATCGATGCGATCACCGAAGAGCATTACGACCGGGTCATGGGCGTCAATTTGAAGGGCGTGGTCTTCAGCGTGCAGAAGGCTCTGCCGCTGATGACGCGCGGCGGTTCGATCGTGGTCAACACCTCAATTGTCGGCATTGCCAAGTCGATCCCCTCGCTGGGCATCTATTCGGCGAGCAAGGCGGGCGCGCGCGGCTTCATCCGCGCCATGGTTCCCGATCTCAGCGCACGCGGCATCCGCATCAATGCGCTGAGCCCCGGATCGACCGAAACGCCGATCTTCGAAGGGCAGTTTCCTTCGCACGAAGTGGCCAATATGGCGCGTGATGCTGCCAATGCGATGACGCCGATGAAGCGGATGGGCACGCCCGACGAACTGGCCAATGCTGCCTTCTTCCTGGCCTCGGACGAATCGAGTTACATTACCGGGGTCGATCTGCAGGTCGATGGCGGAATGGCGCAGGTCTGAGCTTGTTTTTGGCACGCGACCTGTTTATGGGGCTTGACTAACATTAGTTTGTATAATTTCAGTTTGGCAGTGGCCGCATGGCCGGGCAGGAGATCGAAAATGGCAGAAGCAGACCTGATGAGCAGCCCCGTCGGGCAGAAGCCGGTCTACTGGGACCCCTATGAACCGGAGGTTTTCGCGAATCCCTATCCTATGCTCAAGCGCCTGCGCGAAGAGGCGCCGCTCTATTACAACGAGAAATACGATTTCTACGCGGTCAGCCGCTACGAGGATTGCATCGCGGTGCTCGGCAACAGGGATGACTACATCTCGAAGCATGGCGGCGTGATCGAAGTGATGAAGGCGGGGATCGAGGTGCCCTCGGGCATGTTCATCTATGAAGACCCGCCGCTGCACACCGCGCATCGCCGCTTTTTCACCAAGGTGTTCACGCCCAAGCATGTCGCCGCGCTTGATACCCAAATCCGCGATTTTTGCGTCAAGGCGCTGGACCCCTTGGTCGGCGGCAATGAAATTGATTTCATCGAGCACCTTGGCGCGGAAATGCCGATGCGGGTTATCGGCATGCTGCTGGGCATGCCCGAAGAGCAGTTGAAGGATGCCCAGCGCAATGTCGACGAAAGCATGCGCACCGAGCCGGGCCAGCAAAACGAGAATTCGGGCGATAGCCTGGCGGGCGAATATTATGCCGACTTCGTCGATTACCGGATCAAGAATCCCGGCGACGACCTAGTCTCCAGCCTGCTCAATACCCCGTTTGATGACGACAAGGGGGTCACACGCACGCTGACGCGGGCCGAAGTGCTTTCGATGGTCGCGCTGATCTTCGGTGCCGGCAATGAGACCACCAACCGCCTGATCGGCTGGACCGCCAAGCTACTGTCCGAACGCCCTGACGACCGGCGCGAGGTGCATGCCAACCCAGCGATGCTCCCCGAAGTGCTGGAAGAAGTGCTGCGTTATGAGCCGCCGGGCATGTACATCGGGCGGACCGTGGTGCGCGACGTGGAATTCCATGGCACCAAGGTTCCCGCGGGCAACGCCTTGCTGGCGATTGTCAGCGCAGCCAACCGCGACGAGGCCAAGTTCCCCAACGGCGAGGTGTTCGATATCCATCGCGGGCGCCAGCCGCACCTGACCTTCGGCTATGGCTTCCACAACTGCCTCGGCAATGCGCTGGCCCGGGTGGAAGGCCGCATCGCTTTCGAGGAAGTGTTCAAGCGCTTCCGCGACTGGGAAGTGGACCTGAGCCGGGCGAAGATGTCGTCGACCGCCACGGTACGCGGCTGGGAAAGCCTGCCTGCGCGGATCTGATTGCCGCCACTGCCAGCCTCCGCTCGCCGCGCCGCGCCCAGGGGCGCGTCGGTGGAGCTGATTCGACGACCAATTTGCCCGGCGCATGCGGGCTGACCTGAAATGAGGGAAGGGAATTACCGCAAATGCCGAAGCTCACATTCATCTCTGCCGATGGCGAGACTACCAAGACAGTCGAATCCCCGGTTGGCATCACTCTCATGGAAGCCGCCAGGAATGCTGGTATTGACTCGGTGGCGGGTGATTGCGGCGGCGCATGCATCTGCGGCACCTGCCACATCTATATCGATCCCGCCTGGTGGGAAAAGGTTGGCGAGCCGATCGATATCGAACAGGCGACGATGGAATTTTCTGAAAACGTTACGCCGCACAGCCGCCTGGCCTGCCGGATCGAGGTGGCTGCTGAGCTGGATGGTCTGGTTCTGCGGGTTCCTCCGGAAGATTGATCGCCGCCTGGGATGGCGGGTCAGCCTTCCATCCGCTGCTTCACGGTATTCAGCGCCAGCTGGTATTCCTTGAAGGCGCCCGGAAACAGGAAATCCTCGGCTTCCAGGTCCCAGGTCACTTCCGAGCTATCGGGGCCGGTCGGGGTAACAGTGAGCGTGCCGTCGATGGTCCGCGCGAACTTGCCCGGACCCATCAGTGCTTCGAAGCTTAGTTCGTAGGGCACGACGTAGCTGTAGGTGAAGCGGGCATCGTCATGTTCGACTAGGCGCTGCACCAGGGCGAAGTCCCAGGCATCGCGAGTGACCGAACGCATATCGCCATCCATCGTCGCCCTGGCTTTTTCGCTGCCGGGGATCCAGCTGATGTCGTCGAACTTTCCGATCACTGCCCAGATTTCTGCGGCGGGACGGGCGACGGTCGCGTGGGCGCGGCCTTTCATGGTTGGCATTGTATTGTTCCTTCCGGTTGTTCTGGTTCAGTTTGCGGGCTTGCTCAGGCGGCAAAGGCCTTCGTGCCCTTCGAGGGGGCAGCAGGAGGAATTCCACTGCTCTCGACTGGGTCCGTACCGGCACCGGTGCAGACCCAGTACTTGCGGTCCTCATCGATCGAGGTGAGATCTGCGGTGCAGAAATCGCGCTTGAGGCCGGTCTTGCGGTCTTCGACGATCCAGTAAAGTTCGGCGAACAGGAACCAGGTATCGATCACACGATTGACGATCTGGATGTCGATCACCCTGTAGCGCTCGAACAGGCTGGTGAAATAGTCCCGGATATGCGCGCTGCCGCCCACGTTCAGGAGCTGTGATTCGTCGACAAGGTAGTTGCGGATGGCGATCGCGGCATCGTCGCGCCATGCCGCCATGATCGCGTCCACATCGCCCCTGCGCAGACTTTCCAGATAGTCTTCGTGCTCATAAAGCGCACCAAGGCGCCGCACCGGCACCCTGGCATCGTCGAGCGGGGCGGTGCCATCGGGATAGCGGCCGACAGTGCCGATCTGCAATTCGCCCAGAATCCCGTTGCCGCCAACCGGGAACAGCACCGCTGTCTGCCCCTTTTGAATCACACCGGTCGACACCGTCTTGATGTTCGAGACGCCGGACCACATCGTGTACCAGCTGCCACGAACTTCGATCAGCGGTTCCCAGCCGTGGATTTCAAGCTGACTGCGCAACCCTTCGTACTGATCGCGGACCCCTTCGATGCTGGTGCCTTCGAGAAACCTGTAGGCACCGCCAGCGGCCGCGGAGGGGACAGCCAGCGCCCAGGCGATCGGAGCATCGGTCGCCAGCGTTGCCGCGATTTTTTCCGGGTCTTGCGTCAATTCTGCCCAGATGTGGATCCAGCTGAGCTCGGCGGCTCTCGCGGCGAGGCGGGCATGGGCGACAGCCTCCGCGCTCATGGGCTGCTTCTTCATTAAACCTGTCTCTCCGCTTCGCGCATTTGCACAATACGGATATCCTAACCTCCCCGCGATTCGATGCAATAGCAGAAACTATGTTAACTGCATCACATGGCCTTCCAGCCGGTGGCCAGCATGGCCAGATCATCATGGGAATCCTCGTAAATCTGCGCGTTTTATCGCCGCAAACTTATCATAGCAGTTACAATCTTAGTTGATAGTGTGCGAAATGCAGGTTATCGGGAGAGCCGGACTTCGGCTCCTGCAGCGATGCGGCGGGCCGCACCGGCAGCATGAGTATGGGAGTGACAGGGATGAGCACGGGCATCGCCGAAATGGGCAGCACCGCGGGGCGGGACGATCGCAAGACGGCGCGGTTCATTGCCGAAAACCTGAAGCCGTTCAAGGCGTCGAGAATCGAGAGCGATTTCACATTCGTGCGCGAACTGCTGCGCACACCGGGAATTAATCAGGGTCGTCCCGGCGTGGCCCCGCCGAACCTGGACAATCCCGATCACGAATCCTTCTTTTTTCTGGATGGCGAGCGCCATCGCAAACGCCGAGCTTCGGTCGCCGCCTATTTCACGCCCAAGGCCGTCCTCACGCGCTATCTGCCGCTGATGCAGAGGACGATGGACGAGCAGATTGCCGAATTGCGGCGCAAAGGGTCGGCGGCGCTGGCAGACATGACCCTTCAGCTGGCATCGAATGTCACCATGGAAGTCGTAGGCCTGACCAACAGCGACAACCGCGACCTGACCCGGGTCATTCGCGCCCTGATGAATTCCAATTTCTTCTTGCGCATGCCGCGTTGGGCCGCGCCTGTGTTGAAGCCCCTGCTCATGTGGGTTTATCGATATCAACGGTCAAAACTGATTGAGGCACTTTACAACGACCACATCGTCCCTGCCGCCGAAGCGCGCCGCAAGGAGCCTAAGGACGATGTGATCTCGTACATGGTCAAAGAGAATTACTCCAAGGAGGCCATGGTCATTGAATGCCAGACTTATGCAGGCGCTGGCGTTTCAGCTACGCGCGAATTCATCGTGCTGGCCGCCTGGCAAATGTTCGATCACCCTGACCTGCTGAAGCGGTTCCTCGATGGTGACGAGGCGGATCAGTTCGCGATTCTCGAGGAGATGCTGCGACTAGATCCGGTGGGCAATTATATGTACCGGCAATCGACGATCGAAGTGCCATCACCGGACGGCGGACATGCGATAAAGCCGGGCGACGTGATCGCGATCAATGTCCGTGAAGTGAACATCGATCCCAAGGTCGTCGGCGAGTGCCCCTATCAGATCGATCCCGATCGGCCCAAGCGCACCAAGTTTACCGGTTCGTGGATGAGCTTTGGTGACGGGCCGCATCGTTGCCCGGGCGCTCAGGTCGCGCTGCATGAAACGCGGGTATTCCTCGACAGACTGTTTCGTGTTCCCGGCATCCGTTTGGTGAAGGCGCCCGAACTCGTGTTGGCCGTGCAAACTCAGGGCTATGAACTGCGCGGCTGCATCCTCGCCTGCGACAAGGCCTAGCCGAGACCAAGCCGCACGGGTTGCCCATTGCGGAAAAATGCGCTTTCACTGGGGTCGGCCATCGCATCTGCGTGATCGCCTCCACCCACAATGCGGGTACCAGGGAAAGCGGTCGGATGAACGTCGGGAATCAAACCAGCTCAGGCAGCGAGCTGCGCGCCCATTGGCCGCTTGTGCTAACGAGCAGCATGGGAATGGCACTGGCGGCGAGCATGCCGACCATGCTGGGTGTGATGATCGTGTCCATCGAGCATGAATTCGGCTGGTCCCGCGCGCTGATTTCTTCGGGTTCGCTGATTGTTTCGGTCCTCGGCCTGTTGCTGTCCACTGCTGCTGGCTATGCGATCGACCGCATCGGCGCGCGCCGCATCGGTATTGCCGTTGCCGTGACGATGAGCAGCGCGCTGATGCTGCTTTCAACCACCACGAGCAACATCTGGCATTGGTGGATCGTGTGGGGCCTATATGGGCTGGCAGCGACCGCGACTGGCACCGTCTGGCTGACACCGATTTCCGCCCGCTTTGACAAGAGCCGGGGGCTGGCCATCGCCCTGACTCTGGCTGGAACGGGGATAAGTGGCACCTTGCTGCCGATCATCGCAAATTTTGTGCTGGAGCTTCACGGATGGCGCGCGGCCTATTTCGTGGTTGGCGGGCTCTTCGCGACCATCATGGTTCCGCTTACCCTGTTTGTCTGGCATGGCGCAGAGGAAAGGCCGAATGCTGCGACTTCGGCCGTGAGCGATCCGGCGGCGATACTTCCAGGCATGAGCGCGCGCGAAGGTTTCCACTCGCCGAACTTCTATTTTATTGTCGCCAGCATGATGATCAGCTCGATTGGTTGGGTAGCGTTGAGCGTAAACACCATCCCGATCCTGATCTCGTTGCATGTCTCCGCCGCGCAAGCTGCCGCCATTGCCGGAACCCATGGCCTGGCCGGCATTGCGGGACGTTTCGTTGGCGGATGGGCGCTCGATCGGGTGAACGCAAAATGGCTGGTATTCGGCGCGATCCTTGGCGGGCTGGCCCTGCCGCTGACTTACATCGCCGCACCGGGCAATATTCCGCTCATTTTTGCCGTGGTTATCTACGGCAGCATAATGAGCGGCGTCAAATATTCGGGGATTGTCTATCTAATCAGCCGCCATTTCGGGCCGAAGAGCTTCGGCACGCTGTTCGGCACCGTCAGCATCGCGCCAGCAATAGCGGTAGGAGTGGGGCCGATGCTGGCCAGCTATGTCTATGACGTGACGAGGTCCTACTCGCTGGCGATCTGGGCGACGCTGCCCGCCATGGTGGTGGCCGCCGCGCTTATCCTCTTGCTCAGCCGCTATCCCGACTTTGGGCAAGGGCCTGAAAAAGGTGACGAGCTCAGCTAGCAGACTGGTTCTCTGCCCGCTTCAGACGGCACCTGCGCGGCCGAATTGCGGGGTCATGGTTTTGAACATTTCGGGCATCGGCGCGAAGGTCTTGCGCAGGGTCCGGGCCGGACCTTCGGACTCGACGTTCGGGCGGGCGTGCTGCAGCGCCAGATTATCCCACATCACCAAGTCGCGCTCACGCCATTCATGCTTCATGATATTTTCCGGGGTATAAAGGTGCTGGAACAGTTCCTCCAGCAATTCGTCGCTTTCTTCCTTGGGAAGATCGGCGATGGCGCTGGTCATTTGCTGGCAGACATAGAGCAGGGTTTCGCCAGTGCGCGGATGGCGGTTGGCAATAGGCATCCGCACGCTATCATCATCGTCGAACTTGGCAGTCAGCACCTGGGCGTCGCCTCCCGAACGCTCATAGCTGATGTCGTGGACATGCTCGGCGTCACGGTGTTCGACGCGTGCTCGCAGGTCATCCGGCAGCGTCTTCCAGGCATTTGCGGAGCTGATGAACATTGTTGGCGGTGAGG
Organism: Novosphingobium sp.; assembly: GCA_023266625.1. Classification (GTDB taxonomy): domain Bacteria; phylum Pseudomonadota; class Alphaproteobacteria; order Sphingomonadales; family Sphingomonadaceae; genus Novosphingobium. The sequence goes on from JAHFPT010000131.1 coordinate 13,246, forward strand.
GCTGGTCCACATCCAGACCATAGAGTGAAAGCAGCTCGCAGGCTTCATTGCTCCACATCATGTCGGTGTGCCACAGCAGGCGACCAAACGGTGCGATCCCGTTTTCCGCCTTGTTGGAGATCAACGATTCGCGCTTCGGAACGTTCTGAACCGGTGGCTCCCTTCCGATGATGGCATAGGACAGATAGTTCTGAAAGTTCCGGTCGACCTCAATGTCGCGAAAGACCAGGAGCGCCCTTTCATCGAACAGCTTGCGGAGCTGTTGCAGGGTTGCATCGTCCAGAGGAATGCTGGGCTCAAGCCCTGAGATTTCGGCGCCGAACACCGGGGAAAGTTCGCGGACTACCAGATTTGCCATCGCGTGATCCTTTGTTATCTCTAGCAGGCTCTGGGGCAAATGCGGCCCGGATGACCCCTCCCATCGCCACTCAATGTAGTAAATGCTGTTTTTGTCATAGTAAGTACTATGTTTGGGCTGTCAAGCTATAAAGGGATGATCGCGACAGGTGGGCTTTCGCCGGAAAGCCGGGAGGTCAAGTCTACGCTTGCGCGAGGCATAGTTCCGACTCTAGGTTGGTAAAGGCGGATCGGTTGCAAGGCTCATCGCATTTGCATCATTCGGAAATCGGGGGACATAGTGACCACAAACAAACCTGTCGGTCGGCGGCGCAACAATGCGGAGGATACGCGCCGCCGGGTGCTCGATGTCGTCGTCCAGACCGTCATCGATATCGGCTATTACAAGGCAAGCTCGAACGAGATCGCGCGGCGGGCGGGGCTGACCTGGGGTTCGATCCAGCACCTGTTCGGCTCGCGCGACCAGCTGATGCTCGATGTCGTCAATCACGAGGCGGCCAGGCTCGAGTCGCTGATCGGCAGCGCCACGATCACCGGCGACACACTTGAGGCGCGGTTGGAAAACGTCCTCGATGTCCTAGCCGAGAGCTATGACACGGATGTCTACCTCGTGCAGATGCAGATACTGCTCGAACTGTCGGCCAATCAGCGCAAATCCGGTCGTACCGAACGGACCATGGACCGCGATGGAGAGACATTCGACCGACTCGCACAGCCGCTGCTTGGCAAGGCGATCGGCGAAATCGCTTCCGAGGCGGACCTCGTCTACTACGCGTTCATGTCGTTTCGCGGCTATCTGGTCTCCAGCGCGCTCGCTCGCCGCATCGCGACTTTGCCGGAGGGCGCACTCAACAAA
>JAHFPT010000132.1 GCA_023266625.1 Novosphingobium sp.
CGGCCGGGTTCCTGGTCTTTCCTGACGCCTATCGCACCATCCGGGCTATCGCCGCATTGATCACGTTAGCCGGCCTTGGCCCAGATGCCGAGGGTCAGGAGAAGGCAAGCCTCGCCGCGACCACCCACCGGCGATCCAGCGCCGCGTTGTCGGAGCATTCCGCAAAGCAGTTTCTGCACCAGACCGGGGTTCCGATCCTCTCCGAACGTCTCGCCACGTCAGGCGAAGGTGCTGCACGGGCCGCGCGCGAACTGGGCTTTCCAGTGGTCCTCAAGATCTGCGGACCGGACATTCTGCACAAGTCGGAAATCGGCGGCGTCCTGCTTGCGATCGATTCCGAGGAAGCAGCCGACAAGGGCTTTGACCTGCTGATCGAACGGGCCATGGCCGCCGGCCATTCGCGCGAAAGTCTGGAGGGTGTGATCGTGGCGCCGATGGCGCGCGCGGGCATCGAAACCATTCTTGGCGTGAAAAACGATCCGAGCTTCGGTCCGGTGGTGCTGTTCGGCATGGGCGGCATCTATTCCGAGGTCATGAAGGACTTCGCGGTTCGCCTCGCTCCCATCGGCATCGACGAGGCGGAGGAAATGGTTCGCAGCATCCACGCCTGGCCGCTGCTCAAAGGCATCCGGGGCGAGCCCCCGGCTGACCTTGCCGTGCTCGCGCAGGCCATCAGCGACCTATCGAAATTCGCCGCACAGAATGCCGACCGTATTGCGGAGATCGACATCAACCCCTTCGTCGTCTGGAATGAGGGCGAAGGCGCCGCAGCGCTCGATGCGCTGATCACGCTCAAGCCGGCGGACTGAGAGGCCTTTCGTGCAATTCGCCTTTGCCGAGCAGGACATCCTTTTCCGGCGGCAGGTGCGCGCCTGGATCGCGGCGAACAAGCCCGCCGGTCTGCGCCCCGACGACGGCGAGGCCATGCGTGCGTTCGACCTCGGCTGGCAGCGCAGCAAGTATGAAGGCGGCTGGGCGGGACTGGCGTGGCCGCGCGAATATGGCGGGCTCGGCCTTTCCGCCATGCAGCAGATCATCTGGTACGAGGAATGCGCCCGCGCCCGCGCACCGCTCGAAGGTTGCCTCAGCATTTGCCTCAATCACGCCGGGCCGACCATCATCGCCTTCGGCAGCGAAGAGCAGAAGGCGACCTACCTGCCGCCGATCCTGCGCGGCGAGGTCGTCTGGTGCCAGGGTTTTTCAGAGCCGGGCGCGGGTTCGGACCTTGCCGCGCTGCGGCTGCGCGGGGAGATCAGGGGCGAGAGCATCATCCTCAACGGCCAGAAAATCTGGACCAGCCACGCCCATGTCGCGGACTATCAGGAAACGCTGATCCGCACCGGCGCGCTCACCCCCAAGCACAAGGGGCTGAGCTGGGTGATCGTCGACATGAAGGCCCCGGGCATCACCATCCGGCCGATCCGCACCATCGCCCACAATCATCATTTCTGCGAGGTGTTCTACGAAGATGTCGAAGTCCCCCTGGCCAATGTCGTTGGCGCGGTCGACGATGGCTGGCGGGTGGGCATGTCGACCCTCTCCTTCGAGCGGGGCGGTCTGTCCGCCGGTCGCGCGGCAGAACTGCGCTACCTTGTCGAGGAGCTGATTGAGCTGGCGCGGGAAACCGGCGGCGGCGAAATCGACGGGGATACTGCCGCCCAGCTCGCACGCCTGCGCGCCGAGGCGGCAGCCCTGCAATCGATGGTCTATGAAACCGTGTTCGCCAGCGCCGATGGCCCACCCGGCCCGGAAGCGTCGATCGACTATCTCTATTGCGGCGAACTGCTCCAGCGGATCAGGCTGCTCTCGCTCGAAGTGCTCGGCCCGCGCGCGCTTGAAGCACAGGGCGAGGCCGGGCGGTGGACGCTGCCCTATCTCAATGATCGCTATTACCTGATCGCGGGCGGCTCTGCCGAGATCCGGCGCAACATCATCGCCGAACGTGTCCTCGGCCTGCCGCGCAGCTATTGAGATGATCGACCTTCGCCCTTCGCCCGATCAGCAGCAGGTCATCGACAGCATCGGCGGCTATCTGCGGCGCGCGTTTCCGGTCGAACGCTTCCAGCCAGGCAAGGCACCTGAAACGACCGAGCGGAACGCCTGGCGCGAACTGGCGCAGCAGGGCTTCTTCGGACTGGCCGCGCCCGAGGAAGTCGGCGGCGCGGGCTTCTCAGTCATCGAGGAAATGCTGGCGCAGCGCGAAATGGCCCGGACGCTGCTCTCCCCCAGCGTGCTCGCCGCCGGGCTCGCCGCCCATGTCGCCCATGCCGCCGGGCTAAACGATCTTGCCGCCGCCATTGTCGCAGGCGAGCGGCACGTCGCCTTCGGCAGCGAGATTGACCCGCTCGGCGCTGGGCCCGTGCTGGACGGGATATTGCACCTGATCGATTCGCAGGCGGGCGACCTGATTGTGGTCATGACCGCAGGCGGGCCGATTCTTTTCGAGCGCGATGAACTGACCGAACCCGCACCGATAGCGGGCATGGACGAAACTCTCGCCCTTCACCGGGCCGAGGCGCGGTCACTCAGAGCACTGGCTCAGGCTCCCGAACTCCGCAGCCGAAGCACGCTGCTTTGCGCTGCCGCCCTGCTTGGCACGGCCGAAGCTGCGCGGGACTTGGCGGTGAAACATGCCGGAATCCGCGAGCAGTTCGGCAAGCCGATCGGTGCCTTCCAGGCCGTTGCGCACCATTGCGCCGACATGGAACTGCGCGCCCGTGCGGCACGCGCACAAACCGCCTTCGCCGCGATCGCCCTCGCCGACGGGCGCACCGATGCAGCCTTCAATGTCTCTGCCGCCGCGCTTGTCAGCTCCGATGCCGCCATCCGCAACGCCACAATGGCGATCCGGGTTCTCGGCGCGATGGGCTTTACCGCCGAATGCGCGCTGCACCTTTATCTCAAGCGATCGCATCTCTACGAACTGCTGGCTGGCGGAAGCCGCGTGCATTGTGCGGACCTGTTGCGCCATGACGGCGCCAGCATCCGTGCGGCGGATTGACCGGTTCGTCCACCTGTCGAGGGGCATTTGATGAGTGACGCTAAACCAGCCACCGACGTGATCTGCGATCGCCTCGCCGATGACATCGTCTGCCTTACGATCAATCGCCCGAAGGCGCGCAACGCGCTGTCATTCACGGTGTGGGAAGGGCTCGCCGAGGCGCTCGACCGGCTCGAACGCGAAACCCCGCCGCGCGCCGTGATTCTGTGCGGGGCCGAAGGCTTTTTCTCGGCGGGCGGCGACATCAAGCTGCCACCCGCGCGCGGCGACGGTGCCCTCCACCGCGCCGCGCGGGTCGAACTGGCGCAGCGGGTGATCCACCGCATCCGCGCCTTCCCGGCACCGACAATCGCCGCGGTCGAAGGCGGCGCCATTGGCATCGCCTGGAGCCTGGTGCTGGCTTGCGACATGGTGATCTGCGCAAGCAATGCGCGATTCCAGGCCCCTTTCGCCAATCTGGGGATTGTCCCTGACGGCGGCCTTGTTTGGTTCCTGACCCGGCGACTCGGCCGCTACCAGGCCAGCGAAATCCTCTTCTCGGGCCGTGTCGTCGAGGCGGCAGAGGCGCATTCTGCCGGATTGGTAACCCGGCTGGTCGATCCCGGCCAGGCTGTGGCAACCGCGCTCGAGCTTGCACCGGCGCTTGGCTCGGGCAATCGCAAGGCGCTCGAGCTGATCAAGCGACTGGTCAACCTTGCCGAAAGCTCTGACCTCGCCAGCCTCAACGCGACCGAGCTGGCCTATGGCCACATAACTCAGGGCGAACGTTAGGCCGCTTCGCGCATCCGGTAAAACCGCTTGGCCGCGCTGATGGCGCTGGTTGCTTCGCTGTAGCGGTCGAACATCGGAATGCTGAACTGCCGCGCGAGCTCGAGGAATTCGTCCCGCAGCGATCCCGCCAGATCGGCGGCATTGCGGGTGACGATGGCAATGCGTGCGGCCGGCAGCGGCTCCTGTTCCAGCGCCGCGACGAGCCGGGCGAAATGCTCCAGTCCCGGCAAACGGCCGGGGACCGTCGAAGTCATATAACCCAACAGGTTGATGTGGATCAGCACGTCAGAGAAGCACTGCATGGGCAGCACCGTGTCGATCACCTTGCGCGCAGCCTCCGGCGGCCCGGCCGGCCCGAGCCGCAGATCGAGCGGATTGAGCAGGATACCGCCCTTCTTGTCGGCCAGCTGTTCCTGGAGCTCGGGCAGAAGGGTCGGCAGCAGGAGCCCCGCAGCATCGCAGGCGTCCGCGCAGAGCACCGATGCGCCGCCGCCGAGCCCCATCGCCAGAACATTGCCGTCAACCGGAATGGCCCGCCCGTGATAGCGGTCTAGATAGGTCAGACAGGCAAGGAATTCTTCGAAACTCCCGGTCAGCGTCGCGCCCGATTCGGCGACGAGCGCCTCCCATCCGCGCCGGTCGCTGGTCATCGAACCGGTGTGCGATGCCGCGATCTTCGAGCCGATTTCGCTCAGTCCCGGCACCAGCAGGACCACGGGCTTCTTGCCGCGCAACTCGCGGATGATCCGGATCATCCGCTCGTCGGCACCGCCCTCGACATAGACACCGATGATTTCGGTGTCGTTGTCCCGGGCGACATGGGCGAGCAGGTCGCTGAGCCGGATGTCGGCGGCGTTGCCGGCGGAAACCACCGCGCTGAATTTAAGCCCGCGATTGGCACCCGCCTGGATCAGGTCGGTGGAAAGACCGCCGCTTTGCAGGATCGCGGCGATGCGCCCGGCATCGGGAGAGGTCGCGCCGCTGAAGCCCTGGCGTCCGCGCGGGGCATAGATCCCCATGCAGTTGGGTCCAAGGAAGCGGATGCTGCCCTGTTTCGCACCTTCGACAAGCCCGGCTTCCAGCCTGCGCCCCTCCTCGCCCTCTTCGGCGAAGCCCGCCGAATTGACCGTTGCCATCCTGGCGTTCCCGCTTGCCGCACGCAGAACGTCTGCGGCGACTTCGGCGTTGACGCTGATCTCGGCGTAATCGACGCCGCCCGGAATCGCGCCAAGACTGGGATAGGTCGGAGTCCCGTCGATCTCGGTCGCGGTGGGATGGACGGCGAAGAGATTGTCCTTCCAGCCCATCGCGCGATAGCGCGCCAGCGTGCGGTTGCCCCATGCACTCGCACGGGTAGCCGAGGCACCGACAACCGCAACCGAACGCGGACGGAACAGCGCATCGAGATCAAGCGGCTCGCGATCGCCGACCGGCGCAGCGACATCGCGCAGGATCAGGCGCGCATCGGCGGCAACCGTACCCTCCGCGCCGACGAACAGCGGATTGCATTCGAACTCGGCGAAGCTGTCCCCGAGCCGGTCGATCAGCCCGCCCTCCCCGGCAACGGCGAGCATGGCGGCGATCAGCGCCTCGCGATCGGCTGGCGGAGCGCCGCGATAGCCGCGCAGCAGCGCCGCGCCGGGGAAGCTTTCGGCCATGTCCGCCGCTGCCTCGCGCGTCAGCGGGCACAGGCGAACGGCAGGTTTGCCGAAAAGCTCGGCCAGCGTGCCGCCCACGCCCAGCAGGACGAGATTACCGAAGGGCGGGCGGGCGACCACGCCGAACAGCACTTCCGTCCCCGCCGGTGCCATCTCCTCGACGTAGAATCGCGCGCCCGCGATGCCATGCCCGGCCATCTCCGCAGCCATAGCGCGCGCGGCATAGTCGAGATCTTCCAGGGCCAGCTTCACACGCACCGCGCCCAGTTCGCTCTTGTGGACAATGCCGGGGCCCCAGCCCTTGAGGACAAAGGGCCCCTTGAGCGCGGCGGCGGCCTGCGAGGGCGCTTCATCGAGACCGATCACCGCCCCGGTCGGCACAGCCATGCCGGCGGCCTTGACCAGCTGCTTCACCACCGGCTCGGGAACGCATTGCTCGTCGCCGTCCAGGGCAAACCAGTGTTCACGCAGCAAGGGCATCAGGGATTCACTCTTCGTCACCAACATAAACTCCATTGCCCTTCGATCAGGATTCAGTCGTGCAGGCGAACCGTGGCGGTTCCTGTCGTTCCCGGCCGGTCGTCCTGGTTCACGGTCTTGAGCGAGAGGTCCACCTCGCACCCGCCATCGGCAAGATCGCGCACCGCCGTGACTTCGCCGGAGACATAGGTCACGTCGCCCACCAGAATCGGATTGCGGTATTGGACCTTGCAATGGGTAATCGCGCCTGCCGCACCCGTCCAGTTGGTTACATAGTCGACCAGCCAGGCGCATGCCGTGGCACCCGCACCGTAGGCGCGCGGCATTCCGCGCTGCGCGGCCGCAGATGAATCGGTGTGCCCGGCGGATGCGCCGTGGAACAGCCCGTCGGCGAATTCCGGATCGAGCGCGGCTGCGTCCGCACGGATTTTGCGCGCAGTGCGCGGCAGGCCATCGTCGGCGAGATTGCCCCAGATCGTGTAGAGGAAAGCGCGCTGCTCGCAGGTGAAGCTCTGCACCGAATGCGGCCCGATCGGGCGCACGGGCAGGCAAAGGCCCGGCTGCAACTCACTTCGCGCCAGCGGCACGGGCCGATGCAGGCTCCGCGCGTAATCCAGCCGTTCCTGTTCGAAGGCCGCGATCTGTTCGCCGGAAAACACCGGAGCATCGGCGCCCTCCTTCTTGCCGCCTCCTCCGCCGCCCTTGAGATTGGCGGCGAGGAAGCGGATCGAGGTCGAGACCTGCCGGGCCAGCTGCGTGCCGTGCTGGTTGCGATAGATCGTCTCGCCGCGCTGGAACAGCGTCGGCCCGGCGAAAGCGGTTTCCTTCAGCGCATAGTCCAGCGCGCGGCGCTGCGAGGTCACCACGTCGCCAGGCTGCACTGGCGCATCGAACCACCATTCGTCGCCGCCGTTCATTTGCCGTCCGCCCGGAATCTCCCCTTGCATCGAGGTGTGAGCACCGTGCCGGATGGTGCAGGCCAGGATCAACGACTGCGGAACCCGGAACGCGCCCAGGCTGTTGGCATCGACCCAGTCCCGGTCGAAATAGGCCGGGTTGGGATTGCGCATGGCCTGGACCCACCGGAACACGTCGCTGCGCGAAACCGGCTCGCGCAGCTGCTCGCCGCCAACTTCCTTGCCCATCCAGCGATCGACATCGGCGGTATCGATAGTTTCGTAGCTCATCCTATCCCTCATCTTGTCACAGCCCGTCAGTTCTTCAGGATTGTCACCGCGCAATTGCCCCCCGCCCCCAGCACATGCGCCAGACCGGTCCGTGCCCCCTCAACTTGCCGGGGACCTGCCGCGCCCCGCAACTGGGTCACGATCTCGACGATCTGGCCAAGATGCGATGCACCCATCGGCTCGCCCTTGCTGATCAGCCCGCCGCTCATGTTGACAGGCTTCGCGCCGCCGATCTCGGTCACGCCTTCATCGACCAGGCGGCCGCCTTCGCCGGGCGCGCAGATGCCGAGGTCCTCGTAACATTCTATCTCGCAGAAGGCGTCGGTATCCTGCACCTCGAAGCAGTCGATTTCACCGGGGCCGATACCAGCCGCCTCATAGGCTCTTCCGGCTGAGACGCTGGTGGGTCCGGGATTGTCGAGAGTCGCGCTCATGCTGTCGGCCGGACAGCGGAAATCGGCGGAATAGCGCGCAATCGAATGGGCGATGGCACCGATGCGGATGGGCGGCCCGGATGCGCCGAGTTCGCGTGCCCGCTTTTCCGAAGCGATCACCACTGCCGCCGCCCCGTCGTTCGGCGCGCAGATTTCCAGCAGGCGAATCGGATCGCAGACCGGCTTGGAGTTCAGAATTTCCTCCATGCTGAATGCCTTGCGATACATTGCGTAGGGATTGTGGACGCTGTTGCGGTGGTTCTTGAAAGCCGCCCGGGCAATCTGCTCCTCGCTCGTCCCCCAGTCATGCATATGCCGCCGCGCCCGGATCGCCCAATAGGCGGGATTGACCGACAGGCCCATCTCGATCTGCCAGGGGCTATAGAGCATCGCGGGGTCCATGAAGCCGCGCGGCATTTTCTCGCAGCCCAGCACCAATGCCAGATCCACCTCGCCGGAACGGATCGCCAGCACCGCCTGGCGCAGCGCCACGCCGCCGCTGGCGCAGGCCGCCTCGATGTCCAGCACCGAGATGTCGGTACTGCCGAGCCGGCGGAAGATGCGCGCCGCCGAGGTCGCGGGCAGATACATGCGCGCCAGATAGGCGGCCTCGATCTGCCGCCATTCGACATTTGCATCGCGCAACGCGGCCAGCGCCGCCTGCGCACCCATCTCCTCATACCCCTTGTCGAACCGGCCAAAGGGATGCATGCCGATGCCCAGTACGACAACTCCTGTCACCGGCAAATTGTCCTCTCGTCTTGATGCAGGCCCAGGCCCGCAAGCATTTGCCAGATGCGGGCTTGGTCTATGTATACAAAGAACCGGATGGTGGCAAGCGCCCGCGATCGCTAGGCGGAAATCACGCTCTGCCGCATGGGTCGCTGCGCCAGGTAGAGCAGCAGCGTACCCAGCAGGCCGAACACGACCATGTTGATCCCGACCGACCACTGAAGCTTTGCTTCGTCGCGGAAGACCACGTCGGTCAGGAACGCAACCGCCGAAGGACCGAGCGCGGCGCTGGAGGCGACCGCAACCACCGAATAGATCGCGGCCACCCGCCCCCGCACCCGCTTGTCTGCGACCAGCGTCAGCCCGGCCATGGCGATGCCTGCGAAATTCGACACCAGCTTGACCGGCAGAATCAGCGCCAGGAACCACCAGGCCGATGAGGCAAGCGCGCCGCCAAGCCCGCAGGCGACGAATAGCAGCCCGCTGCAAGCATAGAACAGCGCATGGGCATCGCGCCGTCCGCGGCGGAACATGATGTCGACGATCCGCCCCACCGACAGCGTGCCGACAATGCCGCAGATGGCAATAAGCGAACCGGCAACCAAGCCGGATTGCGCGGCAGACCAGCCGTAGATCCGTTGCAGGACGGCGGGGGTCCAGGTCATCAGGCCATAGCTGCCGGTGCCAAGGGCGGTGAAGCCACCCAGATAGCACAGGTAGAAGCGCCCGCTCGCGCGCAGGTGCTGCCCTGCTTCGGCCCACGATACGTCGGCATCAGGCGAATCCTTCGCGCGCCTCGGCGGCTCGATCATGAAAAAGGCGGCGAAGGCCAGGACCAGGCCCGGCGCACCGCAGGCGATGAAGGCGAACTTCCACGCTGGCAGATGACCCAGCACCGGCAAGTCGACGCCGCCCCCCGCCCAGTGCAACACCGCGCCGCCTATGATCAGGGCGCCGGTCACACCGATCAGCGAACCGACGCTGACCACGGAAAAGGCAAAGGTGCGCCTGTGCTGGGGAAACATATCGCCCAGCAGCGAGGTGATCACCGGATTGAGCGCCGCTTCGCCGAAACCGACGCCGATCCGCGCCGCCAGCAGCGTGTCGAAGGAGCCGGACAGGCCGCAGAAGATGGCGGCGAGCGACCAGACGAACACGCCGATGAACAGCGTCATCCGGCGCGAATAGCGATCAGCGGCATAGCCGAACGGCAGGGCCGCAATTGCATAGACCAGACTGAACGCCGCGCCCTGCAACAGCCCGATCTGCGAATCCGATACGCCATATGCGCTCTTGATGTCGCCGACCAGCAACGAGACGATTTGCCGGTCGAGCATAGAGACGATCGACAGCAGCACCAGGATCGCCACCCCGAACCAGGCGACCACGGCCGTTGGAAAGCGCTCCGGTGCCTCGTCCGGCTTCAGTTCGGTACCAGCCGGCGTCACACGGTGTAGGCCGGCCTGGTTCCGGAAAGATAGTTCACGAACCAGTCGCGCGCCGCATTGGCGGTGCGCTCGAATTCCTCGAAATAGACCACGCGGTGGTCGCCGGGCACGACAAGCAGCGACTTGGGCTCGCGGGCGCGGGCGAATGCGGCCAGTTCCTGGTCAGTGAAGGTCATCGTGTCCTCGTCGGCGATGATCATCAGCAGCGGCGTTGGCGCAATCCGCTCGATGAAGGTGGCGGGCTCGTATTCCGCATACATCTCCATCGTCCGTTCGGTGACATGCGTGTCGAGATTGACCGAGCATTCGGGCGGCATGCGAGTGAACATGTTGTCGTCGGCCAGCGCCTTGATCATCCGCGGAGCTAGGCAGTTCATCCGGTCGATGCGGTCCTGCGCCCAGAGCTGGCGCTTGTCGACGAAACCCTGCGGCGTATAGCGGCGCAGCGCGTTCTCATAGCCGCTGATGGTCGGCACCTGCGAGACGATGCAGCGCACCCGCCGATCATGCGCGCCGATGGCCAGAACATGCCCGCCGCCATAGCTCGTGCCCCACAGACCGATGCGGCCGGCATCAACATCGGACCGGCCCGCCAACCAGGTGATCGCATCCTGATAGGCGCGCTGCTGCGCGATGGGATCGAGCTCGCCGCGCAGCGGGCCGTCGCTTTCGCCCGAGCAAGGATAGTCGAAGGCGAGCACCATGAAGCCAGCCCCGGCGAAGATGCCGGGATAGTCGTGGTGGAGAAAACCTTCCTTGACGCCGGTGAAGCCATGGCCGGCCACGATTGCCGGGAAAGGGCCATTCCCTTCCGGATGATAGAGCCAGCCACGGATGGTATAACCTTCCGACTGGTATTCGACATTCTCACGCTTCATCAGACCTATCCCAAAAATTTTATCATTGCGCAACAGCTCCCGGAACCGCCAGCCGATTGGTAATGAACCGGCCGCCCTGCATCACCACCGCCAGATTGGCCAGATCGCCGAGCAGATCGATATCCGCAACCGGATCGCCGTCAACCACCAGCAGATCGGCCAGCTTGCCTGCTTCGATCGTACCGAATTCGTGCTCCTTGCGGATCATCTCGGCCCCGTTGCGCGTCGCCCAGCCGATCACATCCAGCGGATCGAAACCGAGCCGCCTGACATAGACCGCCAGTTCCTTGCCATTATCCCCGTGCGGGGTGATCGAGGAGCCGAAATCGTCTCCGACGACGAACTTCACGCCGATCCTCTGGGCGCTCGCCAGCCGCTTGGCGGCGCTTTCGAACCACAGCGCGATCCGCTCTGCAGGAGGCATGGTGTCACCACGCGGCGCGTAGTAATGCGGCGCGATGCTGGCCATGTAGAGGCTCGGCAGGAAGAAGACATTGTGTTTGACGGCCAGTTCGGCGACCTCGTCGTCGATGGCGTTGCCGTGGTCGATGATGTCGACCCCTGCCTTGATGCATAGGACGATTGCGGGCTTGGTGACGACATGGGCCCGCACCAGCTTGCCCTTGTCATGCGCCGCCTCGACTGCGGCCTCGATCTCGTCAGGCCGCATGTCCATCGCTCCGCGCACCGGAACACCGTGCCCGCCTTGCGGATATATCTTGATGAGATCGTTGCCTTCCTTGGCCTGGAGCCGGACAGCCTTGCGCACTTCGATCGGCCCGTCGACGATCAGCGGAAGGCCGTTAAGGCCCATCCCCCACCATGCCGGCTTGAGGTCCATGCCGCCGGCAGTGGGCATGATATCCTGCCCGCAGGCCATGATCCGGGGGCCCTGAATCACGCCCTTGCGGGTGAGATCCTTCAACATCCGGTCGATCTGGTGAACCGATCCGGCGCCCGCTGCCGCCGTGAAGCCTGCTCTCAGCGTCCTTTCCGCATTCCTGGCCGCGATCACCGCCATGTGCGTCGGCGGATAGGCCATGTCGATGCTGTTGAGATCGTCGGGATCGAAATCGGGATAGCTCAGATGCGCATGGCCGGCGACCATACCGGGCATCAGGGTCTTGCCCGATAGATCGTAGCAGCTGTCGCCGGAAGCTGGCTCCGGCGAATCGCCACCCTGTCCGACCGCCACGATCCTTTCGCCTTCGACAACGATCGTGGAACTGGAAACCGGCGGCTTGCCTGTCCCGTCCAGCAACCTCGCATTGATAAACAGGACTCGCGCCAAGTTCAGCTCCATCCACACGGCACCAGGTCGACCGCATCTTTGTATACACATTAGCCCGCGCCGTTCGCAAGCCAAGAATCCGCTTGACCACCAATCGTTGTATACAATAATTAGCGCGTGGGCAGCGGCCTTCGAACGCCGTGCAATTCCTGGAGCGCCAAACACGATGAGCTACACAATCCTGGTCGGCACCGTTGGCACCGGGGTATTCCGCAGCACGGACGGCGGCGAAACCTTTCGCTGGACCGCCAACGGCGTATCCTGCAACGACGTGATTGTCCGCGGTTTTGCGGCCGATCCTGCCGCCCCCGGCCATGTGCTATTGGGCACAGCCGTGTTCGACAGCGGCCAGCCCTCGCTGGGAACCCCGTTCGGCCTGCACCAGTCGTTCAACGGGGGCGAAAGCTGGGAGCCGATCGAGGCTTTTCGCGGCATCGAATGCTGGCGAATCGTTTTCGACAAGGTGCACCCGGGCCGCTATTACGTCGGCACGCGGCCGGCGGCGCTTTATCGGACTGACGATGGCGGCAAGAGCTTCACCAGGCTGGACACGCCCTTCCCGCAGGTCTGCCGCGGGATCGGCCTGCCCCGGATCACCTCGATCGTCCTCAATCCCAACGACCCGGATTTCATCTTTGTCAGCGTCGAGATCGGCGGCTTCTTCCTGAGCCGCGACGGCGGCACAAGCTGGCGCGAGGTGCTCTCCAACATCCCGACCGCCGATCTGCCGGTGCCCAACGGCAATGTCTTCGGCGAAGGCAGCCGGCACGACGGGCACCATTCGATCCTCTCGCTGGGCGATCCCGACCTGCTCGTCGCCAGCACGCCCGATGGCAGCTATGTCAGCAAGGACTATGGCGAAAGCTGGGACTATTTCCCGGTCCTCCAGGTCTTCCCGCGCCAGTACCACCACGATCTGGTGGTCAAGCAGGATGATCCGGGCACCATGTTCTATGGCACCGGCGAAGAAACCGCCGGCGTTCACGGAGCCATGCTGCGCACGCGCGACCGGGGGCAGACCTGGGATTCGGTGGACTTTCCGGAAGCATGCAACTCACCGGTCTGGTGCTTCGCGCAGCATCCCGCGAACACCGACCGGATCATTGCCTGCGCCCATTACGGCATGCTGTTCCGCTCCGAAGACGGCGGTGCCAGCTGGACCAAGGCCCCGCGCGAATTCACCGAAATCCGTGCCGTGTGCTGGGTGCCCAATTGACGGACAGACCGCAACCGCGCCCTGCAACCGCAGAACCGGCCCGGCTTGCGCTGAACGAAGGCTTGTTCGTCGGACCGCTCGACGCGCTGGGCGCGGTCCGCCTCGCCGGAACCCGCTGCCATAGCTGCACGGAAGTCTCGCTGGGCAGCAGCAAACGATGCCCGAATTGCGGCGGCGGCGATGTCGAAGCCATCCCCCTGGGCACCGAGGGCAGGCTGTGGAGCTACACGATCATCCGCCATTGCCCGCCGGGCGACTATCACGATCGTGATGATTTCCGCCCCTTCGGCATGGGGTTGGTCGAACTGCCCGAGGGTCTGCGCGTGCTCGCGCCGATCAGAGCCGACATCGATGCACTGGAGATCGGCATGCCGCTGCGCTTCGAAGCCTATTCGCGGCCGGCCGGGGACTCGGAACGAGTGCTGTTCCGTTTCGTCCCCGCCGCTCAGCCTTCCGCCTCGTAGGGCCCATCGATACTGGCAAACATGTGAACTGTCCGCGCGGAGGAGGCGGCGCTTGAGCGCGGCCCCCAGTTCGGACCGCTGGTGCTCTTGCCCATGCCGCGCGCGATGAATTCCGCGACTGCGCCTGCCAGGTCATCGGTTTGCAGGCCGCCAAGGATCAACTGATCGCCCGGACAATAGCGCACCGGCGGCACCTGCACTGCTGCCAACTCGCCGCGCCGCATGCCGACATAACCGGGCGACCCGCTCACCTCGATGCGGTGCTGCTCGTCGTACCAGCGGTGGTACTCGTCCGAACGGCCCGGTGTGACATTGGCCAGCAGCAGCATCACATGGCTGAGCGGTCCGGGGCGGTAATTGCCGCTGAAATACCACGGCGAATACATGCGATAGCTGTAGAGACGCTCGGTATCGTCATCCGCGATCAACCCGGCATCACGCAGTTCGGCTATGTGCGGCGCGAGCGCGGGCAGATCGATAGCGGGGTCTGTGCTCTCGAATTCATAGAGTGTCGCATGGCGCCAGGGCTGCGGGATCGCAGCCATGATCTGCTCGCCCGCCAGTTCGAAGCGCTGCACGCCGCGAAAGGCCCGCAGCCGCGCAACCTCGACCACATGGACGCTACTGAAACGATCAGCCAGTTCGGCCTCTCGCCCGCGAGTGGCATTATGCAGGTGCACGACAACGTAATTCGCCATGGTCCTCTCCCGGTGCACTTCTGCCATGCCATCTTCCACTGGCCCATTGCTTTTGTATACAATGTTTGGCATGTCAAGTGCGAGGCCGC
>JAHFPT010000323.1 GCA_023266625.1 Novosphingobium sp.
ACTAAAAAGAGTCAATGCGCAACTAACTTGAGTTTCGCGCAACCTGACGGATAATCGCGCAAGGTTCGTTGCGCGATTACGCGTTCAATCGGGCTTATTGGCGATATGCGTGCAATAAGAGCACACGCCTTCATCGAATCCCGCCAGCGCATCTCGCTAGGTGCGACATTCTCTTGTCTTAGGACATGCACGACGGCTTGGTTGTCAACAATGCGTGCGTATCCAGATCCATTCCCGCAAGCGCAATGCCCATTCGGAAAGCTCTCTCAGGCTGCTTTCGTGTCCGGGTGGCCCGTCAGACGGAGCCTCGTATCTGTGGGGAGCTCGAATGAGAATATCGCGCCTCCATCCTCGTTGCGGACGCTCAATGATCCGGACATATCGCTGATAATGCCATAGCTGATCGACAGGCCGAGCCCGGTGCCTTCTCCGCCTGATTTGGTCGTGAAGAAGGGTTCGAAAATGCGCGGCAGCAGGTGTTCCGGCACGCCGCCGGCATTGTCGGCGACTTCGGCAACCGCTCGCCCGGCCATTTCCATGACGCTTATGCGAAGCCGCGGCTCGGCAACGCCTGTCGTCCGGAACGCCGCGAGCGCGTTTGAGATCAGATTGGCGACCACCTGCTCGATGAGTGCCGGATGCCCCTTGACAAGGAGCCCGGGTGTTATCGTGAGATCAAGCGCATACCCATTGAGCCGCGCGGTCTCGGTGAAGAATTCCACAGCCGAGCGCACCGCCTCGCCAAGATCGAACAATTCGGGCTTTTTTTCGGGCTTCCGCCCAAAGATACGCATGTGATCGATGATTGCAGCCGCGCGTTCGGTCTGTTCGGCAATGCGCCCGAACTTCATGGCCAGATAATCGTCGGTGGCCGTGCCAGCGACAATCCGGGCACGCGCATTATCCGCCGAGAGGCGAATGACGTTAAGCGGCTGGTTCAACTCATGCGCCGTTGCCGTCGCCAGTTCTCCCAGCGTCGAGAGCTTGGCCGCATGGAGCAGGCGGCGCTGATCCTCGCGTTCGCGAGTCACGTCCTCATGGATGGCGATGAAACCCCCATCGGGGAGCCGCGTGCGGCGAACCGAGATGGTGCGACCGCCGGGGAGCGGCAGTTCGAAGGCAAAGGACGGACCCTGCCAGCTCCGGTTTCTGCACAGCAGCTCCATCTGCCTGCCCTCGACGCTTTCATAGGCGCCGAGGGTGGCATGGAAATCGACCAATTCATCAAGCGTAGCACCAATCCTGGAAGCATCGTCCGGGATATTTGTCAGCGCCGCGAAGGGTGGATTTCTGGCCAGAAGATGTCCTTCGGCATCGAAGATGGCAACGCCCGCCGTCATGTGATCGAAAGTCGATTCAAGCGCATGCGTCCGGTCGGCCAAGTTCTGGTGCAGTTCATTGTGCAGTTCGCCAACGCGTGCAGTCATGGTGTTGATGGCCTTGGCGACCGCCCGGAATTCGGTCGGGCCGGCGACGGGGATCGAAACATCGAACACGCCGCCGCTGATTCTTCGCGCAGCCTTGCGGATGCCGCGTAGATGTTGCGACAGGTGACGCGCGAATACCCATGATATGGCACTCGAAAGCAGAAGCAGAAGCAAACCGCCCGCCACCAGCTTGAGTCTGATACCGCCGAATGCCTTGTCCAGAACATCGTCACGCGCCGTCGTGATGATCGTGCCAATCCGTATTCCGTTGTGGACGATCGGGACGGTCTGCACAAATTTCTCGGTATCGGGCACGGTGCCCCTGGTCACGGCCGCTATCGACCGACCGTTCAAATTCCGCGCCTCCAGCGAAACAAGATTCGCGTTTTCGCCAATATCCCTGAGCAGCCTGTGCGTCCTGCGCAGATCGCCCGCAGCCATCGAGTCGCTGATCAGAACTGCCGCAAAATGGCTGTTAACTGCAGCATCGCGATGAATCTCGTTTCTCACCTCATGGTCGAAGAATCCAAGCACAATTATCGCCAGGATCACGAGGGCGGCAGCCTTGATCGCGGCGATCACCAGCATGTGGCGCAGATGGAGGCTCATGCCAATGCCTCCTGGCAGAGCTTGACCACGGCGAGACTCCGCACCGGTTTGCCGAACCGCGCAAGGATCTCGTTCCCTCCGGTGAACGGGTCGTCAGCATGGCCGGCATGACCTGTAATCACGATGAAGCGCAGCTCGGGGCGTTCGGCATGCAGCATTGCGATCAACCGTTCGCCGCCGATACCGGGCATGCGAAGATCGGTGATGACGAGGCGGAGCGATGGATCGGCGCCGCAGCGCAGCGCTTCTTCGGAATCGCTCGACCACGACACCGCAAGTCCTGCGTCCTCAAGCGCCTCGGCCAGTTCCTCGGCGCAACAGGGATCGTCATCGACGACGAGAACGGCGCTCATGCCGCTTGCGCTGCGATAAGGGTCTGGATGGCGTCGCGGCACAGGTTGCGCCCGGCTTCGGTCAGGGCGAGCATGATGCGGCGGCCATCGGCGGGATCTTCGCGGCGGAGGATCAGGCCGCGTTCTTCGAATTCGGCAATACGCCGCAGACCGGCCGAGGCGCTTGCCCCGGATGCCAGCGCGATGCTGGTGGCAGGCGCTTCGCCGGCTCCCAGATCGGCCTCGAACATCGCGAGCAACACGCGCCAGCCAACCTGCTCGATCGCAAGAGAGGAAAAGAGCCGATCGAGCTGACGGGCATCGCCCAGCAGCCGCCGGCAATGCAGTGCTTGCCAGGCGTGATCGATCGATGGTGCGGGATCGGGGCGATTGGCTGCGGTTGCCACGGGAGAATAGACGGGCGGCAGTTCGGCCATGGCCGCCATTTCGTGCATGGCAGTCGTCAAGCCCTCCTCCAGCACCCGGAAACGGCTGGTCAGGCTGCTGCGGGCGGCGCGGTCGCGCTCAAGCTCGCGATAGCGTCCTGTCGCGTCGGTAACGGCATTCAGCAATCCTGCGCGATCGACGGGCTTCGGCAGGAAGGCAGCAACGCCCAGCCGCATCGCGCTGTCCATGTCCTGCAGCCCTGCTGCGCCTGAACACAGCACGACCTGCAACGAAGCCCCCTTCTGACCCATTGCAGAACGAAGCTCGGAGAGCAGTCTCAATCCGTCCATTTCCGGAAGATGCAGGTCGAGCACCAGCACCCCGATCCGGGGGTCACGCCCGATCATGGCGATCGCCTCGGACGGGCTGGCGGCATGCTGGTTTGGATAGCCGGCATCGTCGAGCAATTCGCCCAGCGCCTCGGCACAAGCATTATCATCCTCAACGACCAAGGTTTGAATGTGCTCCACCGTGCACCAATACCAAATTCGGATTAAGCCTGAGTAAATGGCGGGGTGATCCAGGATATGCTGCTGCCGATGCGAATGACGAGACTCTCAACGGACGACCAAGGCACCAGCCCTGCCCGACATCGCAGCCCGCCTCGTGGAATTCGCGCAGTTGCTCCTCTGTCTCGATGCCTTCGGCAACGCAGATCGCACCCAGAGAATGGGCGAGCGCAACCAGCCCGCGAACAATCTTCCTGCCATGGGGCTTCATGACATCGCCCGCGAAACGCCTATCGAGCTTGAGTTCGGTGATCGGTGCGTCGAGCAGCCGCTCGAACCGGTTCTCGCCGGTGCCGAAATCATCGAGCGACAGGCCAAATCCGGCCAGACGCAGCCGGGCGAGCGTTTCCAGGGCGCATCCGCGCAGGCAGGTGGCCGCAGTCTCGGTCAGTTCGAACACGAACCGTTCAGGGGCAAGACCATGACGGCGAACGGTCGCGATGAGCCGACCGACCAAGGTATCGTCATCCAGCAGGCTGCCAGAAAGATTTATCGAGATACGTGCGGGAAAGGCATCGCCTTTCCCGGCAGCGACATTTCCGGCCACCTGGTCGACGACCATGTCGGTGAGCAGGCCGATCTGTCCCGATGTTTCAGCCAGGGCAATGAAACGCTCGGGCGAAACGTCTCCAAACAGTGGGGACCGCCAGCGGGCGAGCACCTCGACGCCGGCCAGTTCGCCCGAGACGAGCGCAATCTGCGGCTGATAGACGACACTGATCTCGTCCCGCGCGAGCGCCTGGCGCAGATCGTCCGCCGTCACGAGCTGATCGGCCCTGGAAACAACTTCAACCCGAGGCAGCTTTGCCTCCCTGAGAACTTCGGTCAGGCGAGCGAGATTGGCTTCGCCAAGGCGGCGGCCACCCGGTAACCGATGTCCGCTGCTGCGCGTGCGGCGACGTCCAGCACAATCGGATC
>JAHFPT010000324.1 GCA_023266625.1 Novosphingobium sp.
AAAGGCATCGGCCAGCCGCCCGCCATACTCCTCGGCGAGGTCGAAATAGGTCATCGCGCGGGTGATGTAGAGGTAGGAGTTGGCGTCGAAGCGCTCGGTGAAGGATGCGCCCTGATGACGCAAATAGCTTTCCATCTGGAAATCGGCATCGAAGCTGAAAGTCTTGGCCCCCTTTGTCCCATCCGGGCGGTTCTGCAGCCCCCGGCCGAATTTCTCGGTGAGGCTCGCTTCGGACAGATAGGTAATATGCGCCGCCATCCGCGCGACCGACAGCCCGGCATCGGGAGACTTGCCAGTGCCGTAATAGCTGCCGCCTTGCCAGTCCGGATCGGCCATGATCGCCTGCCGCCCGACTTCCTGAAAGGCAATGTTCTGTGCCGGCATGGTCGCGGTGCCGGCAATGCACAGCACGCGTTCGGCAATAGCGGGCCAGTTGGCGGCAAGGCTGAGACCCTGCATCCCGCCCATCGAGCCGCCGACCACGGCATAGAGGTGCTCGATCCCCAGCGCTTCGAGCAGCGCGACCTGTGCGCGGACCATGTCGCGAATGGTGATCACCGGGAAGCGCATGGCGTAAGGCGCGCCGTCCGCCGCCGGGCTGCCCGGTCCGGTCGAGCCCATGCAGCCGCCCAGCACATTGGCGCAGATGACATGGAAGCGGTCGGTATTGATCGGCTTGCCCGGCCCGACCATGCGGTCCCACCAGCCGGGTTTGCCGGTGATCGGATGCGGGCTGGCGACATATTGGTCGCCGCTGGTCGCGTGGCAGATAAGGATGACGTTGTCTTTTTCCGGTGAGAGAGTGCCATAGGCCTCATAGGCAATTCGTACGCCCGCGAGGCTCTGCCCGCTGTCGAGCGGCAGCGGCTGGTCTAGTTCCAGCACCTCGCTGGCAGTGGTGATTGAGGCAGAGGCCATGGTGGGTGCGACTTGGGGGACGCCCGATGCTCTGTCAATTCCTCGCAGCCTCGGCTATGCGCAGCCGCGCTATGGCCCCCGACACCGATAACCGCCCTGTCCCCAAGCCCTGGATCGCCGCGATCCATGCCTATGTCCCCGGCAAATCGGCCGGCGCGGATGGCCGCCCGCTGGTCAAGCTCTCGGCCAATGAGAACCCGCTGGGCACCAGCCCCAAGGCACTGGCTGCGCGCGAGCAGGCACTCGTGCCTTCGCTCTACCCCGACCCCGACAGTGTGGTCCTGCGCGAAGCACTGGGTAAGCTGCATGGTATCGAACCGTCGCGCATATTATGCGGCACGGGATCGGGCGAATTGCTCGCCGTTGCCGCCAGTGCCTTCGCCGGGCCGGGCGACGAGGTGATCTATGTCCGCTATGGCTTTTCGCTCTACGACATCGTCGCGCGGCGCAGCGGCGCGACGCCGATTGTCGCGCCCGATGCCGATTATGGCACCGATGTCGCTGCGCTGCTGGCGCTGGTGAACGAGAAGACTCGCGTGGTTTTCGTCGCCAACCCCAACAATCCGACCGGCAGTTTCCTGCCGCGCGGCGAGATCGCCCGCCTGCACGCTGCGCTCCCCGCCAATGTGCTGCTGGTGCTCGATCAGGCCTACGGCGAATATGTTGCGCCCGAAGACGACGATGGCGGGCTGGAGCTGGCCGCGAAGTCCGCCAATGTGCTGGTGACGCGCACCTTCTCCAAGGCCTATGGCCTTGCCGGAGACCGGATCGGCTGGGCGACTGGCGCGGCGGAGCTGATCGAAGTGCTCAACCGCATTCGCGGGCCGTTCAACCTGTCCAACGCGGCGCAGGCGGCGACGGTTGCCGCCGTGGCGGATCAGGCCTTCGTCGACATGTCGCGCCGCCACAACGCCGCCGAACGCGCGCGTTTCGTGGCTGCGGTCGAGGCGCTGGGAAATCACGGTCTGCGCGCCGTGCCCAGCCAGGCCAATTTCGTGCTGGTCCTGTTCGAGGGCGCGCTGTCTGCCGAAGCGGCCTATGAAGGCCTGATGGAGCGCGGATATATAACCCGCTGGCTGCCCGGTCAGGGCCTGCCGCATGGGCTGCGGATCACCATCGGCACGGCGGAGCAGATGGACGCGATTGCCGAGGCCTTGCGCGAAATGGCGGAGGCTGCGCGATGAGCTTCCAGCGCATCGCCATCATCGGCCTCGGCCTGCTCGGCGGCTCGATCGGCCTTGCTGTGCGCGAATACATCCCCGGCGCGGCGACCACCGGCTACGACAGCGATCCCGCCACCCGCAAGCGCGCTGCGGAGCGTGGTCTTGCCGACAAGATCTGCGACAGCGCCGCCGATGCGGTGCGCGAGGCAGACCTCGTGATTTTCTGCGTGCCCCCCGGCGCGATGGCCGAGGCCGCGCGCGAGATTGCCGGGGCTCTGCCGAAGGGCGCACTGGTCAGCGATGTCGGCAGTTGCAAGGTGGCGGTGGCCAAGGCGCTAGGCGAGGCGCTGCCCCGCAATGCCGTGATCCCCGCCCATCCGGTCGCGGGCACCGAAAACAGCGGGCCGGACGCGGGCTTTGCCGCGCTGTTCCACAACCGCTGGTGTATCGTCACCCCGCCTGCCGATGCCGATCTGCAATTGCTCACCGCCCTCACCCAGTTCTGGGAGGCGCTCGGCGCCAATGTCGAGATCATGGACGCCGAACACCACGACCTCGTACTCGCCGTCACCAGCCATCTGCCGCATCTCATCGCCTACACCATCGTCGGCACCGCTTCCGATCTCGAGCAAGTCACGCAAAGCGAAGTGATCAAATACTCCGCCGGCGGCTTCCGCGACTTCACCCGCATCGCCGCTTCCGACCCGACCATGTGGCGCGACGTGTTCCTGTCGAACAAGGACGCCGTGCTCGAAATGCTGCAACGCTTCAGCGAGGATTTAACCGCCCTGCAACGGGCGATCCGGGTGGGGGATGGCGATGCGCTGTTCGACCACTTCACGCGGACGCGGGCGATTCGGCGCTCGATCATTGCCGAGGGGCAGGACGACGCGCGGGCGGACTTTGGGCGCGGGGATCACGGGGATGCGGGGGCGGGGTGAGGTTGGTTTGTTGCGAAACGCCAGAAATCCAAATTACAAACCCAAACCCGCTCATGCTGAGCTTGTCGAAGCACTGTCCTTTTCTTCGGGACTCGCGCACAACCGCTTGAAGAAAAAACGATCCTTCGACAAGCTCAGGATGAGCGGGGTTTGGGGTAGGGAGTGATGCTTATGTCACGGATTCTGCTCCACACCATACCCGTTCGTGTCGAACGGAGCTTGATGGGAACGGGTTGCCTCAATGCGCCACCCCCCAGCTCGCCCCCGTGCCAATCTCGATCCCCAGTGGCACCTCCAGCTTGACCGCAGGCAGCGCCGCCTCAGCCATCACCCGCTCGATCACCGGGCTTGCCGCCGCAACATCCCCCTCGGGCAATTCAAACACCAGCTCGTCATGCACCTGCAGCAGCATCCTCACATGCCCCAGCCCGGCATCCTCCAGCGCCGGCATCATCCGCGCCATCGCGCGCTTGATGATGTCCGCACTGGTCCCCTGAATCGGCGCGTTGATTGCGGCGCGTTCGCTGCCTTGCCGCTCGGCCTGCTGCGATGACCTGATCCGGGGGAACCAGCATTTGCGGCCGAACAGCGTCTCCGAATAGCCGCGCTCGCGCACGCTTTCCAGCGTCGCGTGGATATAGTTGCGGATGCCGGGGAAGCGCTCGAAATAGCGGTCGATCATCGCTTGCGCTTCATCTGACTCCACCCCCAGCCGCCCCGCCAAGCCCCAGCGCGAAATACCGTAAAGTATCGCAAAATTGATCGTCTTCGCGCGCCCGCGGGTGTCGCGAGTCACCGTGCCGAACATCTCCTGCGCGGTGCGGGCGTGGATGTCCTCGCCTGCCGCGAACGCATCCTTGAGGCTCGGCACATCGGCCATGTGGGCTGCGAGGCGCAGTTCGATCTGGCTGTAGTCCGCCGCCAGTATGACGTTACCCGGCTCGGCAACAAAGGCATCGCGGATCTGGCGGCCGATCTCGGTGCGGATCGGGATGTTCTGGAGATTGGGCTCGGTCGATGACAGCCGCCCGGTCTGCGCGCCGACGAGGCTGTAGCTGGTGTGGACCCGGCCGGTCTGCGGATTGATCGCAGCTTGCAGCGATTCGGTATAGGTCGAGCGCAGTTTCGACAGCTGGCGCCATTCGAGCACCTTGCTGGCCATTTCGACACCCTGCGCCGCCAGACCTTCGAGAATGCCGACATCGGTGGAA
>JAHFPT010000325.1 GCA_023266625.1 Novosphingobium sp.
TCGCTGCTCTATCGCCTCACCCCAGCCCAATGCCGCCTGATCCTGATCGATCCCAAGGTGCTCGAGCTCAAGAGCTATGACGAAATCCCGCATCTGCTCTCGCCCGTGGTCACCGAGCCCGCCAAGGCGATCCGCGCGCTCAAATGGGCGGTCGAGGAAATGGAGCGCCGCTATCGCCAGATGAGCGAGATCGGCGTGCGCAACCTTGCCGGGTTCAACGAAAAAATCCGTGCCGCCGCCGCCAAGGGCAAGCCGCTCGGCCGCCGCATCCAGATCGGCTTCGATCCCGACAGCGGCGAGGAACTCTACGAGGACCGTCAGCTCGACTACCACACCCTGCCGCAGATCGTGCTGATCGTCGACGAACTCGCCGATTTGATGGTCACCGCCGGCAAGGAAATCGAAGTGCTGATCCAGCGGCTCAGCCAGAAGAGCCGCGCCGCCGGTATCCATCTCATCATGGCCACCCAGCGGCCTTCGGTCGATGTCATCACCGGGGTGATAAAGGCGAACCTGCCGACCCGCGTCAGCTTTGCGGTCACCAGCCGCATCGACAGCCGCACTATTCTGGGCGAACAGGGCGCCGAACAGCTGCTCGGCAAGGGCGACATGCTCTACAAGGCGAGCAGCGAGCCGGTAAAACGCGTCCACGGGCCGTTCGTCAGCGACGAGGAAGTCGAAGGCATCGCCAACTTCTGGCGCGCCCAGGGCAAGCCTGAATATGTCGGTTCGGTCACCGAGGAACCCGAAGACGGCGGCTTCGGCTTCGACGACCTCGATTCGGCGTCCGACAGCCCCGACGAGCGCAAATACCGCCAGGTCTGCCAGCTGGTGTTCGAAAGCCAGAAAGCCAGCGCCAGCTGGCTGCAACGCCAGATGGGGGTGGGCTATAACACCGCCTCGCGCTGGATCGAGCGGATGGAGGCGGACGGGCTGGTCGGGCCGTCGAACCATGTCGGGCGGCGGGAGATTTACCGGGATAAGGACGGGAATGTGCTGTAGGCAGCAACGCCGAAGCCGACTGCCGGTTTCGCCTGCGAGTAGCCATGCAACTGCACAATTTCGACATCGACCTCTTCCTGCGCGATTATTGGCAGCGCAAACCGCTGCTGATCCGCAACCCTTGGGGCTCGTGGCGCAATCCGATCTCGCCGGACGAGCTGGCCGGGCTGGCCTGCGAAGACGGCGTCGAATCGCGGCTGATCTCGCAGACCAATGAAGCGATCGAGGCCGAACACGGGCCTTTCCCCGAGGCGCGCTTTGGCAAGCTCGGCAAAGCGCCGTCGACGCTGCTGGTGCAGGCGGTCGATATCCACGTGCCAGAGGTCGCCGCGCTGATCGAACCGTTCCGCTTCATCCCCAACTGGCGGATCGACGATGTGATGGTCAGCTACGCCACTGACGGCGGCGGCGTGGGCGCGCATTTCGATCACTATGACGTGTTCCTGGTCCAGGGCCTGGGCCAGCGCCGCTGGCAGATCGGTCAGCTGTGCGATGAGGCCACGCAGCTGCTGCCGCACGATGATTTGCGCCTGCTCGCAGAGTTTCACCCTACCGGCGAATGGCTGCTCGAACCCGGCGACATCCTCTACGTCCCCCCGCGCGTCGCGCATAACGGCGTTGCCGTTGGCGATGAATGCATGACCTACTCGATCGGCTTCCGCGCCCCCTCACGCGCCGAGTTGATCGGCGGCTGGTGCGATGATCGGCTGGCGGAGCTGGCGGACGATGATCGTTACACCGATCCGGGACTGGCGGCGCAGCAGAACCCGGGCGAGATTACCGCCGAGGCCATTACGAAGCTGCACGCGCTGGTCACCGCCAAACTGGCCGACCGCGAGGCCTTTGCGCGCTGGTTCGGCACCTACAACACCACGCCCAAATATCCCGATATGGATTGGCAGCCGGAAGCGGCGCTGGGGGTGGATGAGTTGCGCGGATTGCTTGGCGGCGGGGCGCCGCTGTTGCGCAATCCGGCGAGCCGGTTTTCGTTTATCCGGGGAGAGGCGGGGACGGTGTTGCTGTTTGTCGATGGGGCGTGTTTTGAGTGCGCGGGAGAGGCTGGGGCGTTTGCTCAGCAGCTTTGTTCGCGGGATCGGGTTGAGGTGGGATTGGAACTGGCGGGTTCGGATGCGGTGATGGGATTGATCGCGGCGCTGTTCAATCAGGGAAGTGTGGCGTTCGAAGATTGAACCGTTAGATGGCGTTATCTTCGCGATAGGAATCATTTGGCCATGAATATCTCAATCGAAGAGCATGAAGCGAAGCTGCAAGCCCTCCGCGAAACGCTCGACTCCTCAATTGCGCGGGGCTTGGCGCATGACGACGAAGCCGTTGGCGAGCATGTCAGTGCCGCACTGGATGCATGGGAAAATGCGGCGAATGTCAGCTAATGCGGCGTGCGCAAATTCTGTACCGTGCCCTTCCCCTCTCCCCGGCGGGGAGAGGTAGCGCAGCTTGCCCCTTTAGGGGCTAGCGAAGCTGGGTGAGGGGGCTCGACTGCGAGAGGGCAGAACCCCCTCACCAACTCCGGCTAGGCAATTAATTGCCAAGCCTTCGTACCCTCTCCCCGGCGGGGAGAGGGGAAGGGCGGCGAGATAGCAATGCGCACCAGACTGAGCATTTGCGCCAGAAAGGCGCGCTACCGTTCCGAACAGGAAGCTCTAGCGGTCGCCCAGCATGCCGCCGTTCCCCTCAGGCCCTATCGCTGCGACCGCTGCCAGCAGTTTCATCTGACCAGCCGGACCAAGGGCAAGCGGATACCGAGGCCTGCGGACTGAATCGCCATTCCCCAACCCCGCTCAGCCCGAGCCTGTCGAGCCGAAGGCGACCGCCAGGTCAACGCCGCGCACTAACTTCCCGCCACTCCCCAACCCCCAGCCCCTCAACCGTCCACTCCCCAATCCCCCACCGCACCAGCCGTAAGGTCGGATGCCCCACCGCCGCCGTCATCCGGCGCACTTGCCGGTTGCGCCCTTCGCGGATCGTCAGCTTCAGCCAGCAATCGGGCACGTGTCGGCGGACGCGGATCGGCGGATCGCGGGGCCATAGTTCAGGGTCAGCAATGCGTTCCACCTCGGCCGGGCGAGTCATTCCGTCTTTCAGGCGGACGCCCCGCCGCAGCGTCGCCAGCGCATCCTCCCCGACCTCGCCTTCGACCTGCACCAGATAGGTCTTGGCCAGCTTGAACTTCGGATCGGCAATCCGCGCCTGCAAGCGGCCGTCGTCGGTCAACAGCAGCAGCCCCTCGCTGTCGCGGTCGAGCCGCCCCGCCGGATAGACGCCGGACACGGCGATGTAGTGCGACAGCGTCGAGCGCCCAATCCCCGCACCGCCCTCGCTGCCGCGATCCGTAAACTGGCACAGCACGCCGTAAGGCTTGTTGAACAGGATCAGCCGCGCCATGCCGTCTCTCGCCTCCTTGCCATTGCACCGGTCACGCCGGAACCCTACCTGCTGACAACACAGGAGAACACCCCATGCGCACCGGCACCGTCCGCGAGATCAAGGACAATGAATACCGCGTCGGGCTGACCCCGGAGAGCGTGCACGAATTGCATGCGCATGGCCACGAAGTCTGGGTGGAGAGCGGCGCGGGGGCCGGGATCGGGGCTTCGGACCGGGATTATGAGGCAGCGGGCGGGGTGATCAAAGCTTCGGCTGCCGAGATTTTCGCGGCTTGCGCGCTACTGGTGAAAGTCAAGGAGCCGCAGCGCGCCGAGCGGGCGATGCTGCGCGCGGGGCAAGTGCTGTTCACCTATCTCCACCTCGCCCCCGACCCGGAGCAGACCGCGGCCCTCATAAAATCCGGCGTCACCGCGATTGCCTATGAGACCGTCACCGGCCCTGGAGGCTCACTGCCGCTGCTCAAGCCGATGAGCCAGGTCGCTGGGCGGATGGCGGTGCAGGCGGGGGCCAGCGCGCTGGAGAAGGAGCACGGCGGGCGCGGGGTGCTGCTGGGCGGAGTGCCCGGCGTGCTGCCCGCCAAAGTCGCGGTGATCGGCGGCGGGGTGGTCGGCTTCAACGCGGCGCAGGTCGCGGTCGGGATGGGGGCGGATGTGACGATCCTCGACCGCGATCCCGAAGTGCTTGAGCGGCTCGGCATCCATTTCGAAAGCCGGGCCAAGACGCGCTTTTCCAACAAGGCCAATCTCGCCGAAATCGTCGCCGACGCCGATCTGGTGATCGGCGCGGTGCTGGTGGCCGGGGCGGCGGCGCCCA
>JAHFPT010000326.1 GCA_023266625.1 Novosphingobium sp.
TAATTGGCAAAGGTCGAATCGCCCGGCAGCCCGAGCAGCATTGGCGGCACCCCGAAGGCCAGCGCAATGTCGCGCGCGGCGGCGGCTTTCAGCGTGGCGAAATCCATGTCGGCGGGCGACAGGCCGAGCGGCTGCCAGCGCAGCCCGCCTTCGAGAACCATCGGCCGTCCGGCATTGACCTGGCCGGAAAAGGCGCTGGTCAGCTCGGCTTTCAGTCGCTCGAACTGATCGGTGGTCAGTCCCCCCATATCGCCGCCATCATAGACCAGCGCGCCCGATGGCCGGGCGGCGTTCTCCAGCAGGGTCCGGTTCCAGGCGCTGGCGGCGTTGTGGGTGGCGATCGCCTGATCGGCAGCAGCCAGGCAGCCCGCGCCATAATGGTCGTCGGCGGGGTGGAAATCCTTGATGTGGATCAGGTTGGGCGAAGCATCCTCATCGAGCAGCGGGATCGTCAGCGCCTTTTCGCCGACCTTGTAAGTGAAGGCGCTGGGCCAGCCATCCTCGCCCGCCACCACACTCATCCGCTCGGGCCGCAAGGCGAAAAGCTCGACTGGGCGGCCAGCTCCGTCCTTCATCACCTGGACATAGCCATTGCCATGCAGCAGCAGATGCGAGGCCAAAGTTTCGAGCAGCGATTGCCCGGCGCTGGTGGCGCTGACCAGAGCCTCCAGTCGTGCGTCAACGGGCATCAGCGGCGCACCGCCAATCCCTTCGGCCACCAGCCGTACCGTCCGCTGCGCCACCGGATTGTCGAGGTAAGCCCGGCGCACCGAGCGGTTATATTCATACCCTGCGCCACTGCCGGTGACATCGGCGAAGACCCAAGGCGAGGTAAAATTGCGCGCAAGCGGCACTTTCCCGCTCCCGCCCTTGAAGGCGGAGGCGAGCGATTGGAGGAAGGACATGGGGGGCCTTTCGGTAGAGTCAGTTAGGCAAAGCAATTCGAGCCAATGTCCCAGTGGGCTTTGACTCGCTGACACAGTTCATTTTGATGTTGTCGGTCTGTAGACGGCTGTCCAACTCTAGCCGTGCAAATTAACTCACTTGCGGAACGCTGCCTTCGGCAAAGCGGACTGACGAATCATTGACGCGAGAGTCTTCGGGTTGATTACATCGGTGTCTCGATGCCCAGCAACTGTAACAAGTCTAACGTCGGGGCCGTTGCTATAGCGGTAATGCTTATGGCTCCCCTCTTGGCGAACCAAGATAAAGCCATGGCATTCGATGATATCGACAAATTCTCGAAATGTAAGTCTTAGGCGGGGCATGGGAGCGGGAAACTAGCCTGCTCCTCGCCGTGACGTCTATCCAGAATGCCTGAAATAAGTATGCCAATCCACAACTTCGCGGTCACATGCCACGGTGCCTTACGGTTCAGAAGGTTCGCCCTTGTTACTGGATCCTCGTTCGACGCGAGAGATACATATGATTGAACGGCATCATTCAAGGTTGATTGCACCTCTTGAAAAGATGTGCCTTGAACGGCAATATCCAAGTCAATGCAAATGGCTTCCCAATCGCCGTCGCGGCCATGGGCAAAACATTGTAGTGAGCGGCTGGTCATGGTCATTTTCGTGCATTTGTCAGACAGAGCTTTCATAGGGCTAAGATGCGCTTGACATCAAGCGTCCTCTAGCTCTATGCAGTCTCTGCATAGAGCTAGAGGACGCTTGATTGAAAAGTGGTGCCTGAAGCGCTAATTTAGTACCGATTTTGCCAGATGTAGGAAATTTCCTACATCAATGAACTTGACCTTTTATCCCTCCACCCAAACCCTCGGTCTCCCCCTCCGCCCCAGCATCAGCTCGCTCAGCGCCCAGACCAGCGCATCGGCCCGGTCCGGCGAACGCCCCGGCCCTTCATAGGCCCCGCCGATAATCAGCCCGCACAGCTCGTCCTCCAGCGCGGGAAAGATCCCGGCGTGGCGGACGCGCCCCGCCTCATACAGTGCCGCCACCGGCTCGGCCCGGGCGACCTTGCCTCGGCTGGCGTGGACCAGCTTCAAGGGCAGCGAAATCTCGGCGGCGCGCAAAACACTGCCGACCATCGCCCCGCCCTGGTTGGCTTCGGCGATCACCCGGTCGGCCTGCCACGCCCGCGCCGCCTGCGCCACGGCTTTGGCCCAGCGTTCCGGGCTGGCCCGTGCCACAGAGGCATCGGCCAGAACTCTGGCAATGCCGTCTTCGCCCAGCGCGCAGACGATAATCCCGCAGGCGTCGCCCCCGGCCGAAGCCGGTGGATCGACGCCTACCACGACTCTTGCAGGCGGGGCGGAGGCCGCAGCCTCACGGCATTGCTCCAGCAAGCCCCGCGTCCACAATGCGCCCGGCAAATCCTCGATCAGCTCGCCGTCAAGCTCCTGCCTGCCCAGCAGCGACTTGCCATAAGTGCGGCGGATGTCGCGAATGAAGCGGGTCGGCAAATGTTCGGCATTGTCCTCGGTCTTGCCCCGGGTGACCGTAACATCGCCCTCCGCCAGCAAGCGTTGCAACAGCGGCACGGCGCGCGGCGTGGTGGTGACCAGCGCACGGGGGTGCTCGCCCAGCCTCAGCCCGAACCGCAGATTGTCCCAGGCCTTGCCCGCCTTGCCATTGGCATTATCCCATTTGGCCAGCTCGTCACACCAAACCTGGCTGTGTTGCGGCCCGCGCAGGGATTCCGGTTCGCCTGCGGAGTAGAGCGTCGCCTGCGCTCCGTTCGGCCAGGTCAGCCGCCGCAGCGAGGGCTCGAAACTTGGCATGTGGCCCGGCGGACAGATCGCCAGCAAGCCGCTTTCCCCCTCAACCATGACCGCGCGCGCCTCACCAAGTGAGGCAGCGACCAGCGCGATGCGTGCCTCGGGCTCGGCGTCGGCGATCTCGCGAGCCCATTCGGCACCGGCGCGGGTCTTGCCGAAGCCGCGCCCGGCCATGATCAGCCAGAGGCGCCAGTCGCCGGGCGGCGGGACCTGTTCGTCGCGCGCCCACAGCCGCCAGTGGTGGCTGAATTCGCGGCGTTCTTCCGGGCTGAGCTGGCTCAGCTCTTTCAGCCGCTCGGCAGTCTCCAGCGAGAGCAGATAGGCCAGCCGTTCATTCTCCGGCATCGATGACCATTTCCGATGCCGCCAGCAGCTTGCGCTCGCGCATCTTGTCGAGCTTGGTGTTGATCGAAACCAGGATCCGGGCCGAATCCTGATTGTGGTTGATGGCCCGTTGGCGCGCCGCACTCTCACGGTGGGCGGCGAGCAGACGGAAGGCGGTGGCATTGTCGAAGGCACGGCTGCCGCGTTTGGCACCGGCTGGCGGCTTTACCTCACCAGTGCGCAGGCGGTGCAGCAGCTCCATTTCGAGATGGTCGTAACCCTCGCACAGCGCAGCGAGCCATTTGCGGCTGAATTCCGGGTTGGCGCGGCGGGTATCATAGGCAGTCGTGGTGGAAATTTTCGCCTTGCGCGCCGCCGCGCTGACATTGGAAGTGGCAGCGAGTTCAGAGAGAAACGCCTTGGACCATTGGGCAAAGGAAAGTGTCCGCGGCGCAGAAGCTTGCGCGCGCCGACCGGTCTTGTCCGCCATGAATGTCGATCCGTGTCGTGGAGAGGTATGGGGGTGGGCGAAGGGCCTGATTGCGAATCGGTCTATCGCGATGTTCACAATATGTACCTAAAGAGCGTGACGATGTCAAGAACAAAGTGCCAAATGGGTTATTTACTGTGGCACTTGCGGTGATTCCGTCGCCTCTCTAAGCAGCGGCTAACCTTGCGAGGGACCAAATCCAATGCTGCACCGCTTCTACGACTGGATCCTGGCCAAGGCCGCCCACCCGCACGCCGAATGGTGGCTCGCATTTTTTGCCTTTGCCGATGGCGGACTGTTTCCCTTCCCGCCGCATCCGCTGCTCGGGCTGATGTGCCTGGCCCAGCCGAACAAGGCAGTGCGCTATGCGCTGGTCACGACCGTCGCCTCGGTGCTCGGGGGCTTGCTTGGCTATCTGATCGGCCATTTCCTCTATGACGCGATCGGCACCCAGTTGCTGGCGCTGCTGGGCCTGACCGACAAGTTTCCCAAGGCTGCCTGCTATTTGCGCGAGTATGGTGCCGAGATCATCATGGTGAAGGGTCTGACGCCGATCCCCTTCATCCTGCTGACGATCACCGCCGGCTTCATCTCCTTCCCGCTAGCGACCTTCCTGGCTGCGAGCCTGATCTCGCGCGGGGCGATCTTCCTGTTCATCG
>JAHFPT010000133.1 GCA_023266625.1 Novosphingobium sp.
GCGAGCATCTGCTCCACCACATGCATCATGTGCCGCTGTGGGTGAAATGGGAACCATTTGCAGTGATGCTGACCGGCTTCGCCATTGCCTGGCACGGCTATATCCGCAGGCCCGATTTCCCGGCGCGCTTCGTCGCGCAGGCCGGGGTGCTTTATCGCTTCTGTTTCAACAAATGGTATTTCGACGAGCTTTACGACTTCCTGTTCGTGCGCCCCGCCTTCCGGATCGGGCGTCTGTTCTGGAAGCAGGGCGATGTCGGGATCATCGACCGCTTTGGCCCGGATGGCGCGGCATGGGTGGTCGCGCAAGGGTCACGAGTCGCGCAGAAGGCGCAGACCGGATACCTCTATTCCTATGCGCTGGTGATGCTGCTCGGGCTGGTTGGCGCGGTCAGCTGGGTGATGTGGTCATGATGGGGGTTGCGCCAGATTTGACCGTTGTGTGCGGGCTTCGACAAGCTCAGCCTGAGCGGGTCTTTTGTATGGATTTAGCCAAAACCCCGCTCAGCCTGAGCTTGTCGAAGGCCACGCACAACATCTGCGGCACTCGGGGATGCTTCGCATGATGGGGTTCCCGATCCTAAGCTTGATGCTGCTTGTGCCGCTCATCGCAGCGGTCGCCTGCCTATTGGCCAATGCGAATGCCGCGCGATTGATCGCACTGGCCGCAACCCTCATCGACCTCGCGCTCGGCATTCTGCTGTGGGCGAACTACGACATCGGCGGCGCGCAGTGGCAATTCACCGAGCGCGCGCCGCTGTTCGCCGGGTTCCAGTGGGCGCTCGGCATCGATGGCATCGCGCTGATGCTGATTATGCTGACCGTCTTCCTCATGCCGATCTGCATCGGCGCGAGCTGGAAATCGATCCAAAGCCGCGTCGGCGAATATATGGCGGCGTTCCTGCTCATGGAAACGCTGATGATCGGCGTGTTCACCGCGCAGGATCTGTTCCTGTTCTACATTTTCTTCGAGGCTGGCCTCATCCCGATGTACCTCATCATCGGCGTCTGGGGCGGGGCGGACCGGATTTACGCCAGCTACAAATTCTTCCTCTACACGCTGCTCGGCTCGGTGCTGATGCTGATCGCCATGCTGTGGATGGCGAATGATGCCGGGACGACCGACATTCCGACATTGATGGCCTATGACTTCGATCCGGCGGCGCAGAAGTGGCTGTGGCTGGCTTTCTTTGCCAGCTTCGCGGTCAAGATGCCGATGTGGCCGGTGCACACCTGGTTGCCCGATGCGCATGTGCAGGCACCGACCGCTGGCTCGGTAATCCTGGCCGGCGTTCTGCTCAAGATGGGCGGCTATGGCTTTATCCGCTTCTCGCTGCCGATGTTCCCGGAGGCTTCGGCCCAGTTCGCCTGGCTGATTATCGGCTTGTCGATGATGGCGGTGGC
The DNA here is from genome assembly GCA_023266625.1 of Novosphingobium sp. GTDB lineage: Bacteria > Pseudomonadota > Alphaproteobacteria > Sphingomonadales > Sphingomonadaceae > Novosphingobium. The sequence continues at coordinate 1,404 of JAHFPT010000133.1, forward strand.
CTACACCTCACTGGTTGCGCTGGTGCAGACCGACATGAAGAAGCTGATCGCCTACAGCTCGGTCGCGCATATGGGAATCGTCACGGTCGGCCTGTTCGCCTTCAACCGGCAGGGTCTCGAGGGCGCGATGATCGTGATGCTTAGCCACGGGCTGGTCTCGGGCGCATTGTTCATGGCGGTCGGGGTGATTTACGACCGGCTGCACACCCGCGAGATCGACCGCTACGGCGGCCTCTCGATCAACATGCCCTATTATGCGCTGTTTTTCATGGTCTTCACCATGGCCTCGGTCGGGCTGCCCGGCACCAGCGGCTTTGTCGGAGAGTTCCTGGCGCTGATCGGCATTTATCAGGTCTCGAGCTGGGTAACCTTCGTCTGTGCCACCGGCGTGATCCTTGGCGCGGCCTATATGCTCTATCTCTACCGCCGCGTCGCATTCGGCGACCAGAAGCACGCCGATGCCGCCGCCATGCCCGATCTCGATTGGCGCGAATGGGCGATGATGGCACCGATTGCCGCCGCCGTGCTGTGGATGGGGGTTTACCCCGAGAGCTTCCTCAGCCCCATGCGCGCCGACATCGCCGCGCTCGATGCGCGGCTGGCCCGGGTGAAGCCGGAAGGCGATGCCAAGCTCAGGGTGGGCATGCCGAAAGTGCCCGCGCCTGCCGATCTTGAGGGGGCGCACTGATGGACTGGTCCCAGTCGCTGCGCCTCGTTGCGCCCGAAGAGCTGTTGAGCATTGCTGGCCTGGTGCTGCTGCTGGTCGCAGCCTGGGGCGGAGACAGGGCCGCCCGCGCGATCACCTGGCTTTCGGTGGCCGCGATTGCCGCTTGCGCGGTGCTCGTCGCCCCGGCGCTGTGCAGCGGCGCGTCAGGCCCCGATACGCTCGCCTTCAATGGTCAATACCGCGCCGATGCATTCGCCAGCTTCGCCAAGCTGCTGATCTATGCGGCGGCGGGCGCTTCATTGATCGTCGCTCCGGCCTTCTTCGAGCGCGTCAAGGCGATGCGGGCGGAATATCCGATCCTGATCCTGTTCGCCGTGCTCGGCATGGGGATGATGGTCTCCGCGGCCGATCTCATCACGCTTTATATCGGCCTCGAACTCAATTCGCTCTCGGCCTATGTGCTGGCGGCATTCCTGCGCAGCGACGACCGTTCGGCCGAGGCGGGGCTCAAATATTTCGTGCTCGGCGCGCTGGCCAGCGGCATTCTGCTGTTCGGCATGAGCCTGACCTATGGCTTTACCGGCACCACCAGCTTCGCGGGCATCAGCACAGCTTTGCACGGGGGCCTGTCGCACGGCGCGCTGTTCGGCATCACCTTCATGCTGGCAGGCCTCGCCTTCAAGATCAGCGCGGTGCCGTTCCATATGTGGACGCCCGACGTCTACGAAGGCGCACCGACGCCGGTGACTACCTTCTTCGCCACTGCCCCCAAGGTGGCGGCGCTGACGCTGACCATGCGGGTGGCGCTAGACGCTTTCGGCAGTCAGGCCCACGCCTGGCAGCAGATAGTCATATTCGCCGCGCTGGCCTCGATCGTCGTCGGCGCGCTGGGGGCCATCGGCCAGCAGAACATCAAGCGGCTGCTCGCCTATAGCTCGATCAACAATGTCGGCTTCATGCTGATCGGCCTCGCCGCCGCGACCCCGAAGGGCGCATCGGCGATGCTGGTCTATCTCGCGATCTATGTCGCCATGTCGGTTGGCGGCTTTGTAGCGGTGCTGATGCTCAAGGACGCGGACGGGGCGCCGGTCGAGAACATCGCCGACCTCGCCGGGCTGTCGCGCCACCGCAAGGTGCTGAGCCTGTGCATCGCCATGGTGATGTTCAGCCTGGCCGGCATTCCGCCGCTGTTCGGCTTCTGGGGCAAATTCGTGGTGTTCCAGGCGGCAGTGCAGGCGGGGATGGTGCCGCTCGCGGCCGTGGGCATTGCCGCCAGCGTGATCGGGGCGTTTTACTACATCAAGATCGTCAAGATCCTCTATTTCGACGAACCGGCGATGAAGGCGGTCGGCAAGAGCGACTGGATGCATCAGGCGCTGCTGGCGATCTCGGCGCTGGTGATCTCGCCGGCGGGATATTTGCTGACTGTGTGGCTGGGGCATTATGCGAATAGCGCGGCTGCGGCGCTGTTTGGCGCGGTTTGATATTCTCCCCTCCCGCTTGCGGGAGGGGCCGGGGGAGGGCCTGTTATCCGACAGCTGTATAACAGGCCCTCCCCTAACCCCTCCCGCAAGCGGGAGGGGAACATTGATTGAATTCATCCCCGAAACCGGCTCCACCAGTGCCGACCTTGCCGCACGCCTCCGCGCCGCCGAAGCCATTCCCGAAGGCCACTGGCTCATCGCCGACCGCCAGACCGCAGGTCGCGGCCGTCAGGGCCGGGTGTGGCATGACGGTGTGGGCAATTTCATGGGGTCCACCGTGGTGCACCTCACCTTCGGCGATCCCCCGCCCGGCTCACTGGCGCTGCTCGCGGGCCTTGCCCTGCACGAGGTGATATCCGCGCATCTGCCCCCACCGCATCGAACGCCGCACCGGGCAATGCTCAAATGGCCCAACGACGTCGTGATCGGCACGGCCAAACTTGCGGGTATCCTGCTCGAACGCGAGGGCGATGCGGTTGTGGTCGGCATCGGCGCAAACCTCGCCTCCGCGCCAAGTGTCCCCGACCGCACAACCATTGCCCTCGCCGATCTCACCACCCCGCCGGCCCGTGATCAATTCGCCGCCGAACTCGCCGCCCAGTTTGCAGTGGAACTTGCCCGCTGGCGCGCCTATGGCCTGCCCTCAGTGATCGCCCGCTGGCTGGCTGCTGGACACCCGCTCGGGACAAAGCTGAGTGTCGATGATCTGGCAGGCAGCTTTGCCGGATTGACCGACGACGGCCTGTTGCAACTTCGCCTCGGCGACGGCAGCTTGCGGATCGTCAACGCAGGCGAAGTCCGCCTCATACAGGATTAGACCAGAATGCTGCTCGCCATCGATGCCGGCAATACCAATGTCGTCTTCGCGATCTATGAAGGCCGCGCGATCAAGGCGCGCTGGCGCATCGCCACCGATCCGCGCCGCACCGGCGACGAATATGCCGTCTGGCTGTTGCAGCTGCTGGAAATCCGGGGGGTGGAGCGCAAGGCGATCACGCAGATCATCGTCTCGACCGTGGTGCCGCGCGCGATGCACAATATCGAAATGCTGGCGAAGAACTATTTCGGCATCGATCCGATGATTGCCGGAGAGGGGGCGGCGAGTTATCACATCGATATCGACGTGCCCGAGCCGCGCTCGCTCGGGGCCGACCGGGCGGTTAATGCCGTCGCCGGACATGCAAAATACCCCGGCGATATCATTATCGTCGATTTCGGCACGGCGACGACGCTCGATGCGATAGACTTCAATGGTGCCTATAAGGGCGGGATCATCGCGCCGGGGATCAACCTCTCGCTCGATGCGCTGGTTGGCAACACCGCCAAGCTGCCGCGCATTGCCATCGAAGTTCCCGCAAGCACCAGCGTTATCGGCACCAATACCGAGGACCAGATGCTGATCGGCGTGTTCTGGGGCTATGTCGCGATGATGGAAGGGCTGATCGCCCGGATGCGCGCCGAGATTGGCCGTCCGGCCAAAGTCATCGCCACCGGCGGCCTTGCCGTGCTGTTCGATGAGGCGAGCGATATTTTCGATGCAGTCGATAGCGATCTGACGCTCGATGGGCTGGCCATCCTTGCCGAAAGGGCAATACTTAAGTGAAAATTGGTAAGGAGCTGGTCTTCCTCGCGCTCGGCGGGTCGGGCGAAATTGGCATGAATGTCAATCTCTATGGCTGCGATGGCAAGTGGCTGATGGTCGATCTCGGCATGACCTTCAGCGGCAATGAGTACCCCGGCGTCGATCTGGTTTTCGCCGATCTCGAATTCATCGAGGCAAATCGCAAGGATCTGATCGGCGTGGTGCTGACCCATGCGCATGAGGATCATATCGGTGCCGTGCCCTATTTCGCCGCCGATCTCGGTGTGCCGCTCTATGCAACGCCGTTCACCGCGCGGCTGGTGCAGAACAAGCTGGACGAGGCAGGGGTCGCCAGCGAGGTTGAGCTTAAGGTCATCGATCATCTCGATCGCTTCACCCTCGGCCCCTTCGGCATCCGCTATGTCCCGCTCGCCCATTCGATTGCTGAGGGCAACGCGCTACTGATCGACACGCCCTATGGCAATATCTTCCACACCGGCGACTGGAAGCTCGATGACGAGCCGCAGATCGGCAGCCCGGCGACTTCGCAGGAGCTGACCGCGATTGGCGACCAGGGCGTGCTGGCGCTGGTCTGCGATTCGACCAATGTGTTCAATCCCGAGCCCTCGGGCTCCGAAGGCGGGGTGTTGCGCGGGCTCACGGCGGAAGTGACCAAGCACAAGGGCAAGCGGGTGCTGGTCACCACCTTTGCCTCCAATGTTGCACGGTTGCAGACGCTGGGCGCTGTCGCCAAGGCCAGCAAGCGGCGGCTCTGCGTTGCCGGGCGCTCGCTCGACCGGATCATCGGAGCCGCCAAGGCGAGCGGCTATCTCAAGCACTTTCCCGAAGTGATCGATTTCGATACGGCGATGAACCTGCCGCGCGGCGAGGTGATGATCGTGGCCACCGGCGGGCAGGGCGAGCCGCGCGCGGCATTGGCCCGCATCGCCGAGGGCAGCCATCCCATTGCGCTGGAAGAGGGCGACGTCGTGCTGTTCTCGAGCCGCGAGATTCCCGGAAACGAGATTGCCATCGGCCGCATCCAGAATATTCTCGCGGGGCGCGGCGTGGTGCTGGTCAGCGGCAAGCAGAGCCCGATCCACGTCTCAGGCCATCCCGGGCGCCCGGAACTCGAAGCGCTCTATGGCTGGATCAGACCCGAAGTGCTGGTTCCCGTGCATGGCGAAATTCGTCACATGCGCGAGCAGACCCGGGTCGGGCGGGCCAGCGGCATCAAGCAGACCGTGTTCCAGAAAAACGGCGATCTCGTCCGCCTGGCCCCCGGCAAGCCCGGAAAATTCGGCGAAGTGCGTGCCGGGCGGCTGATACTCGATGGCGACATCATCGCGCCCGCCGATGGCGAGGCCATGGTCATGCGGCGGCGGCTGGCGATGGGCGGCATGGTCGCGGTTGCTGTCGATGCTGCGGGGATGGCGAAAGTCGCGGGCCTCGGTCTGCCGCTCGACGAGGATTATGCCAGCTTCGTCGCCGAGGCTGAGGCCGCCGTCGCCGCAGCACTTGCCAAGCTCAAGGGTGGCGATCGGGACGATGTGGCCAAGCGCACCGAAGCTGCCCGCCTTGCCGCCCGCCGCGCGGCGCAGCGCTGGTCGGGCAAAAAGCCGCAAGTGCAAGTCATGCTGATGGATAGTTGAACGGCCCATGCGCTGGACCTCGATCATCGCCATCTATGTGCTGTTCTGGGTACTGAGCGCCTTTTGCATCATGCCGTTTGGCGTGCGCACCCATGATGAGGCGGGGATCGACAAGATACCCGGCCAGGCCGACAGCGCCCCGGCCGATTTCCGTCCCGGGCGGATTGTCCGGCGCACGACGCTGCTCTCGCTGCTGCTGTTCGGCCTTTATTATGCCAATTACGTCAAAGGCTGGATTGGCCCGGACGATCTCAATTTCTTCGGCAAGCCGCCCGATCTGGCGGGTGGGCGATAGCGATTAGCGCCGCAGCCGCTCGATCGCCTGGGCGAGCACAACATAGAGCTTGCCCATATCCGACGAGAGCAGGGTCACCCCCAGCGCATTGCCGTCGCGGGTCGACAGCACCTGCCGCAGCATCGCCTCGAAATCGTGGATGTAGCGATTGACGTGGTCATGGAAGGCCTGGTCGTTTTCATAGACCTGGACAATCGCCTTGGCTTCACCGCTCTCCAGCAGATTGACCGCACGGCGCGTAAATATGCCGCGGTCGCCCTTCAGATAGGCGGCCCAGGCGGTATCGCTGACCTCGCTATCGAGCGCACGGGCGATGTCGATGGCATTGGAGTTGAGCGATTCGGTGATCAGCGCCACCCGGCGGGCGAAATCGTTCTCGATTTTCTCCTCGGCACGTTCCCGGGCATGGGTGACGCGGCGTTCGAGATTTCCGGCCAGTTCATCGACCTTGGCGAGCTGATCGCGCAGCTGAATTGTCGTTTCGCGGGTCAACTCGCTGGCGCGCAGGCTGGCCTGTTCGATCGGCGCAGCGATCGCGGAGCTGCGGTCGAGAATGCTCTTGTCGATCGCCGCCCTGAGTTCGCCTTCAATCTGCACGGCCAGTCCGGCACTTTGCGTCTCGATGGCTTCGAGCGAATGGCGGATGGCATCCAGCGCCTCACCATGCGATCCGGCCTGCTCGCCGAGCCTTGTGTGGAGGGCTTCCAGCCCGCTCGCCGAGGCTTCGATACCGTCCTGCGATTCGCGCATCACTCCGCGCAGGCGCTCGCCCAGTCCGGTAACCTCGCGGGCACTGTCGCGTATGACAATGATGCGGGCTTCGATGCTGCCAAGCTGTTCCTCGGCCTCGGCCAGCGCAGCGGGGATATATTCGCGGCTGTGCTGCGAGCCTGCCTGGATCAACTCCAGCAAACGGATGCTGGCGTCGGTAAGTGCCGCAATCTCGCCTTCGGCACCAGACAACGCGGTGCGGCCATCGGCGATACGTGTGCCGAGATGCTCGACGCTTGTCGTCAGGCGCTGTTCGGCGCTCTCGGCATGGGAAGCAATCTCGCCAAGCTGTGCCGCAAGCGATTCCATCTGTCCGCCCAGCGCTTCGCCATGCGATGCGATGGCCTGGACATGCTCCTGCTGGCGCGTTTGACGCGTCTCGATCTCGCTGTCGATCAGTGCCAGCCTGTTGTTAAACCCTTCAAGCGCGGCCTGCTCATTGCTGGCCAGCTGGCCGGACAAGGCAGTGCTTTCGGCAATCAGCATGTCGATCCGCTCACGCAGCGCGGCAAGTCTTGCCGCCTCGTTCGTAGCGAGGCCGGAATGGGCCTTGGCGATCGCGCTGGCCAGCGCCTCGCTCTGGGCTTTCAGGGCAGCAAAAGCCTGTGCTTCATAGTCAGCCAGTTCGCTGCGGAATGCTGTTTCCTGAGCGGCTATCGCGGCGAAGCGCGTTGTCGCCAGTTCTTCGAGCTGGCCCGACTGGGCGAGCAGTTCGCCAAGCGTATCTGCGACCGATTTGCGCAGCGTTTCGACCTGACGCTCGCTCGCCTGGCCGAATTCGTTGAGCCGCTTGAAGCCTGCGATCAATTCCTGCAGCTGGGCATGGGCAGTGCGCCCGGCATTACCGATATTGTTGGTTACATCGCGGGCCGAATTGGCGATCACCGGCAATTGTCCGCGCAGCTTTTCCATATTGTCGAGCGCGGCAGTGCTGACGGTGCCGATGGATTCGATCTGCGCGCTGTTGGTCTGGATCAGCGATTGCAGCTCGCTGGCGTTTCGCGACAGCCGCTCGACCGCGACGCGGCCCAGCGATTCGAGATCGCGGGCCTGGGCGGCGATGAAGTTTCGCGCCAGGCTGAGCTCGCTGTTCACCGAGTTCAGCCGTGCAGAAAGAAGGTTCGATTCATCGCCGAGCAGCCGCGCGGCATCGCCAAACCGGATTGCCTCGCGCCGGCTGGTGCGCATCACCAGCAGCCAGACCACGCAGACCAGCAACACTGGCCCCGACCAATTGCCGATCCAGCCGAGCCACTGGTCGAGTTGCGGTATGGTGGCGAGACTATCGCGCTTCGACCAGATGAAGACAGCCGTCCACGCACCTATCGCCAAGGCAGCAAGCGACGGCGCAACAAGCCCGCGCCATCGCGCGACGACGGGCGCTTCTGCCCACTCCTCGCTCCATTCCTCTGTCACAACGGCTGGCGTCACAGCGGCGGGCGTGTCGGCCTCGTCGGTCAGCAAGAATTCGTCGCAATCAGCCTCCTGGCCGCCCGCGTCGAGTGCGACAATGCGATTTCCCCTATTCATGCCGGTTAAACTAACACATTTGTCCACAGGATAAACCCCTGATTAACCTTAGCCCTCTAAGCTATGCATATGGTCTATGAATCGGGAGCTCTTGACGCGACATTGGCCGCCGCTGCCGGCGACGATCAACTGTTGCTCGGGGAATTGCGGCGGGCTTTCGTCGATAGCCTGGCGCGGCAGGTCGATCTGCTGAGCCGCTCGCGCTGCGATGGCAATTGGCAGATGGCTGCGATGCGCCTCAAGGGACTGGCCGCCAGCTTTCATGCCGAGCCGCTCACCGATCTTGCGGAATTGGCCCTCGATGCGGCTCCTGGCGATCCGGTAATTGTGCGCCGATTGCAGGAATTTCTCGACGAATTTGCCACCAACTGACGCAGCTGTTCTCTGCTGCGCTTGGCACGCAGGCCTGCCTCCTCTAAGACCAGCCCGCTTGTGGCTAGGAGAAGGGCGCTGCGCGTCGCCGTGCTATCGATGCTCGAACCTGCAGGCCCCGAACCTGCTGGCCCCGAACCTGCTGGCAACGCGAGCGCGTTGCCGCGCGCCTTTTTGCGGATCGGCCCGGCCAGCCTGGCGCGGCATCAGCTGTCGCTGGCGCTGGCCATGGAATGCCAGCGCATCGTCTGCATTGCCCGGCAAATGTCACCCGAACTGGTTCAGTTGCAGCATGAGGCCGAGCGCGCAGGAGCCCGGTTTCATTGCATTACCGGGCCACGGGCGCTTGCCGGACTGGTGACCACGAACGACGAGGTGGTACTCGCCGCCGATGGGTTGCTGGCTCCGCTCGATACGGCACTGGCCTTGCTCGAGGGGGCGCATGCGGTTGTCGTTCAGCCGGTCGAAACAGGTGTCATCGCCGGATTTGAGCGGATCGATCTCAATCATGCCGCAGGCGGCCTGATGCGGATCCCGGGACGGCTGATCGAACGGCTTCAGGAACTTCCTGCCGATTGCAATGTCGCCTCCGCGCTTACCAGGATTGCGTTGCAGGCGGGCATCGAGCAGCGCCCCTTGCCCGCCGAGACGCGAGAAGGGCTGCGCTGGAAGCTGGTGCGCAACGAGGCCGAGGCGCATGCTGCCGAAGCGGGCTGGATCGGGGCGCATCTCGATGGCGATGGTCCGCAAACCCCCGGAACCGCGCTGGCCCGGTTTGCTGTGCGCACTTTCGGACCGGCGATTTTGCACGCTGGCAGCGGCGGCAACATGCTGGTGATCTGCGCGGCGGCGATGGTCTTGCTGGCGCTGGGGGCAGGCTGGACCGGGTTTGCGGCGAGCGCGCTGGTGCTGTGCGGGCTCGCCTGGATCGTCCGGCGGGCAGCGGCGCTACTGCTTGCAGTCGAGCTGGAATCGCTGGCACGTGCGCCTTCGCGATGGCCCCGCGAGCCGCTGTTCGATTGGGTCATCGATGCGGCGATGGGCATGATTATGATCTGGAACACGGCGCCGTTTCCCGCCAGTTCGCTGTGGCAACGCGGTTTCGCGCCGCTGATCCTGCTCAGCCTGGTCCGGCTGCTTCCGCGCCTTGCCGAGCGCGCCTGGGCTGCCTGGCTGGCCGATCGGTTTCTGCTGGCCTGGTCGCTCGCATTGGCGGCAGGAGCGGGCCTGCTGACCCAGGCCGTGCCGGTTCTTGCAGCGGCGCTGGCATTGCTGGCAATTCTTTTGCCAGCTGGACTAATGCGGATAACGCGAGTTTAACCATGCTGCGCTAGTAACCGGTGCATGATGGATAGTGCTGTCCAGTCCCCTAGTGCCAGCAGCGTCGAAGCTGTGCTGCGCGCCGAACTCGCCGCTGCCGACGTGGCGGCAGGCACGGTCGCGCCGATCCTGCAACATCTGCTCGATAATGGCGCGAATTCGATATTCTCCGATGCCATCGTTGCCGGCGTTCGCGGCATGGCGAGCGATCTCGCGCGCCAGCTGCTTGACGCGCGCGCGCAGGCCGCTGGCGAGGCTGAAAAGGTCGAGCACACCGCCGCTGAACGCGCTGCGCTGAGTGGGGCGATGACCGGCAATCCGGCGCTGCTCGGCCATCTCCATGCGCTGGCGCTCGAATGGCAATTGACCCAGCAGATGCAGGCACGTCTCGCCTTCGATCCGGTGCTGTCGCCGCTGCTGCAAGCGCAGATGGCTGCGTCCGATCCGGAAACTGCTGCGCTGGCGATGAAGTTCCTGGCTGCACAGGCGCGCTTCTGTCAGGAACAGCGGCGAATGCAATTGCCGCTTACGGAATTGCCGGGAGACCTGCTGCACGGTGTGCTCGTCGCCATGCGCACGTTGGCCGGATTCGGGGCCGGATTCGGGGCCGGGGTGGAGGCCGGGGTCGAGGCCGATGCCCAGGCGGCTGGCGCAGAAACGGCCATTCGCAAAGAATTCAACGAGGCCCGCAGCCGGTTGGGGCTTGCCGCCAGACTGGTTGCCGGAATGGGCGGCGGCGGGCTTGCCGCGCTGTCGATCACCCATGCCGGCGCAGCCCTGTTTCTCACCGCGCTGGCGCTGGCATCGGGGCAGGACCGCGATCTGGCTGTGCTGTCGGCCAATGAGAGCCAGACCGCCCGGCTGGCGCTGGCACTGCGCGCTGCGGGGCTCAAGCAAGCGGCGGTGGAAGAGCAGTTTCTGGCGCTGCATCCCGATGTCGCCCTGCCCGAGGGCTTTGACCAGCTCGGTCCGGACCGCGCTGCCGCTTTGCTGGCAGCTGCTGGCCCGCTCGCCGGAGGCTGAGCATGACTGTACCGGAACCGGCGCTGGCCCGGGCATTGAGCGACGGCGGCGACCGGTTGATTGCTGCCGACGAGCCCCTTGCCGGGCTGCAATTGCGCTGTGGCGGCGAATTGCCGGGCACGATTGCGGTACCCGCCCTGCTTGAGGTTGTGCGCAAGGCGCGGCGCTACGAATTGAAGCTCGCCCGGGCAATCTCCGCCCAGCTAGGCGATGAGACCGTGATTGCCTGGGTGGAAGTGGAGCCACGCCAGGATGGCGAGCAGGGCTGCGAGATTGTCTTGCGCAGCTGGCAAACGGCAGGCCTGCCGCCTGAGAACGTCGATGCAAACCACGTCCTGCGCTCCGGGATCAACCGGCAGCTGGCCGAACTGACCGCTGTTCTCGACGCACGGCAGTGTCTGCTTGCGGTCACCACAGATGCGCCCGATTTGCAGGAGCTTGGCTCCGCGATGACGGCAGGGCTGGGCCGCGAATGGACCCAATTTGTCGAGATCGAAGGCACCAGCCACCGCCAGCCCATGCATTGGCGCCTGCTCGACGGAGCGCCGCTGCGCGCCTCCGGTTCGCAGCGTGGCTGGCGCGCCAGCCTCTATCCGCGCGCAGCGCCGGGCGCGCCGCCGGACGGCTTCGAGCTGTGCCTGACTTCGGACGAGCTGCTGCCCGAGACGCTGGCAGAGCCGGGCGCCGGGCAGGCCAGCCAGGAAAGCGAGGCACAGGCAAATCACCGGCTGATCGGGCGCGATGTCGCTCCGGTCTTGCGCCAGCCGATTGCCCGGATCATCGCCAATGCCGAGACCATCCGCACGCGTCTCGCCGGGCCGCTCGCCGGAGAATACGCCGATTATGCAGCGGATATCGCTGCGGCGGGCCAGCATCTGCTGGCCTTGCTCGACGATCTGGCCGATCTCGAAGTGGTCGAGGCCGACGAATTCAAAACCGCACCCGACCGCATCGACCTGGCCGATGTCGCGCGCCGCGCTGCGGGCATCCTCGGGGTTCGCGCCCGCGAGAGGGGCATTGTCATCGATCCGCCGCGCGCCGGTGAGAGCTTGCCGGCGATCGCCGAATTTCGCCGGGTGCTGCAAGTGCTGCTCAATCTGCTCGGCAATGCCATCCGCTATTCCCCGGGTAATTCGCAGGTGTGGGTCAGGATCGAAGGCGAAGGGGATCGGGCGCGGGTGATCGTCGCCGACCAGGGGCTAGGGCTAAGCGTCGAGGATCAAGCCAGGGTTTTCGAGAAATTCGAACGGCTGGGCCGCAGCGGTGACGGCGGTTCGGGTCTGGGGCTTTACATCTCACGCCGCCTCGCCCGCGCCATGGGCGGCGAGCTGAGCGTCGAAAGCGCGCCGGGTCAGGGCGCGCGCTTCATTCTCGACCTTCCCGCCGACAAGGAAGCGCGCTCCGATATCGCTTAACGCTTGCCCACCGGCACATAGTCGCGCTCAGGCGCGCCGGTATAGAGCTGACGCGGACGGCCGATCTTCTGGTCGGGATCGGTAATCATCTCGTTCCACTGCGCTACCCAGCCAACCGTGCGGGCCAGCGCAAACAGCGCGGTGAACATGGTGGTCGGAAAACCGATCGCCGAGAGGATGATACCCGAATAGAAATCGACGTTGGGAAACAGCTTCTTCTCGACGAAATAGGGATCGTTGAGCGCCATGTGCTCAAGCTCCAATGCCACATCGAACACCGGATCCTTGACCTGGAGTGCATCGAACACCTCGCGCACGGTCTTCTGCATCACCGTCGCGCGCGGGTCGTAGTTCTTGTAGACGCGGTGGCCGAAGCCCATCAGGCGGAACGGATCGTTCTTGTCCTTGGCGCGTTCGATATAATGCGGGATGCGGTCGGGCGTACCGATTTCGCGGAGCATATTGAGCGCGGCTTCGTTGGCGCCGCCATGCGCCGGGCCCCACAGACAGGCGATGCCCGCCGCGATGCAGGCGAAGGGATTTGCGCCCGACGAGCCGGCGAGGCGGACAGTGGAGGTCGAGGCATTCTGTTCATGATCGGCATGGAGGATGAAAATCCGGTCCATCGCCAGTTCCA
>JAHFPT010000327.1 GCA_023266625.1 Novosphingobium sp.
GACTCCAACCCCGGCAGCCGTATTCGACACCTCGGAATACCGCCGCTCGACCGGTCCGAGCTATCACAACGCCATCCCCGCCTGGCAGCTGGGCGCGACCGGCAAGGGCGTGGCGATCGGCATCGTCGATAGTGGCATCGATACCACCAACACCGAATTTGCGGGCCGTATTTCCGCTGCCTCGGCCGATGTTGCGGGGAGCCGCAGCCTTAATCCCGAGAGCGATCACGGCACTTTGGTGGCTCTGGTTGCCGCAAGCGCGCGCAACAATTCGGGGATCATGGGTATCGCCTACGAGGCGAACATCCTGATGATGCGCGCCGATTCGCCCGGCTCCTGCGCATCCACCAAAGGCTGCGCCTTCTTCGACAGCGCCATCGCCGCCGGGGTCGATCGCGCGGTGCAGAACGGCGCTAAAGTGATAAATCTTTCGCTCGGCGGCTCGCCGCCGACCGCGCTGTTGCGCAATGCGATCGGACGGGCGGCAACTGCCGGTGTCGTCGTGGTCGTCGCCGCCGGCAATGACGCCGACAGCACTACGCCGTCTAGTGACCCGAACAATCCTGATCCCTTCGCGGTCGGTCTGCGTCAGGCAGGCAATGGCAATGTTATCATCGCCGGATCGGTTGAGAGTGCGGGCGCGATCTCGGCCTTCAGCAATCGCGCCGGGGCGGAGGCCAACTCTTATCTGATGGCACTGGGCGACCGGATATGCTGCGTTTACACCGGCAGTTCGCCCAAGATCACGGTGATGAACGGGCAGAATTTCGTCACGGTAGTTTCCGGCACCAGCTTTTCCGCGCCGCAGATCGCCGGCGCGGTGGCGCTGCTGCGCCAGGCTTTCCCCAATCTGACCGCGACACAGACGGTCGATCTGCTGCTGAGCTCGGCGCGCGACGTTGGCACGGCGGGGATCGACACCATTTTTGGCCGGGGCATCCTCGACATCGGCAATGCCTTCGCGCCCAAGGGCACGACCAGCATCGCCAGCACGCTAGTGCCGCTGCCATTGGGTGATACCACTGGCATCACATCCCCGGCGATGGGCGATTCCGGCCAGTTTGCATCGCTCAGTGCGGTGATGCTCGACTCCTACCTGCGCGCCTATCGCATCCAGCTCGGCAACCGCCTGCAGTCCGCGCAGATTGACCCGCGACTCGGTGCCGCTCTGCTCTCGCCGATGGAAACTGTCGGCGGCGGCGGCGACAAGGTCTCGCTTGGTTTCTCGGTCGACCGCAACGGCCGGCTGGCCGGCTCGCGCTGGACTGGCAAGCTGCGGCTAAGCCAGGACGATGCCTTGGTGGCGCGGGTCCTGGCGGCACGTGTCGCCGCGCAGCTCTCTCCAAGGACCCGCATCGCCTTCGGCTTTGCGCAGGGGGCCGACGGTATCGTCGCGCAGGCGCAAGGCCATAGCGAACCTGCCTTCTTTGTCGCCCGCTCGCCCGCAGGCGACTTCGGTTTCACCCGCAGCGGCGAGACATCGGTGGCCCTGCGCCAGCAGTTTGGCAAATTCGGCCTGACCGTGAGCGCCGAGAGCGGCAAATCGGCCAGCACTTCGGGCTTGCAGCCAGGCACGGCTCTGTTTCAGCGGCATTATCGCGACCGGGTGACGCGCTTTGCAGTTTCGGCCGATCGCAACTTCGGCGGGCTTGAAACCGCGCTGACGGCCAGCTGGATGTCGGAAGACCGCACCGTGCTGGGTGCGCGGTTGCATGACGGCTTCGGCTCGCAAGGGGCAGACAGCCTGTTCCTCGATGCGAGCGCCGCCTGGCCTGTCGCACCGGGCTGGCGGCTCGGCGGCGCCTGGCGTCAGGGCTTTACCCACGCCCGCACCGGCGGGCTGATCGCGCCGGGATCGCGGCTGACGAGCAATGGCTGGTCGTTCGACGTGGAGCGGCAATCGCTGTTCGCCGCAAACGACAGCCTCGCCCTGCGCATCTCGCAGCCGCTGCGGGTGCAGTCGGGCGGGCTCAACTTCGACCTGCCGGTCGCCTATAGTTACGATACGCTGGCTGCGACCAGTGCCATCAGCACAGTCTCGCTCAGCCCCCATGGCCGCGAAGTGACTGGCGAGATCGCCTGGCGCGGCCCGCTGTGGCATGGCGCGGCGGCGGCCAGCCTGTTCTATCGCCGCAATCCCGGCCATTTCGCCAACCTGCCCGATGACAAGGGTATGGCGCTGAGCTGGAAGACCGATTTCTAGGCTGTAATCCGGCTCAAGCCCCGTACTTCAGCTCGACACGCGTGGCCTCGCCGTTCGGCCCCATCGGCGAATCATATTCCTCGATGACCGAGCAGACCGGGTTCGCGTGGGAAGCAAACAGGTTCTTCTCGTCGGCCATGGTGTGGGGCAGCCGCTCCGGGCTGGCGATGATCCTTTGCGAGGCCTCGAAATCCTCGCGGCTGTTCCACCAGATTTCCATCAGGCAGTCATAGCCTGAATCATGCACCTCGCCGGTCACCGGATTGTTTTCCGGCTTGAGGTAGCGCCGGACATAGCGGGTTGCATTGGGGATCGAAGGTTTCAGCCCCATCTTCTTCGACAGCTGCGAATGCTGGTTTTCATAATAATCCATGAATTGTTCCATGGTCATGTCCGGGCGCTTCCTGAAGAAGCAGAGCTGCTTGAACATTGGGGATTCTCCTCTCGATTGCGGTGTTTGGCTTTGTGACCATCATGCAGAGGCACGCGGTGCGCGCAAGCGAATTGCTTGCCGAGTTCGATGGTGCGCAATAGGGCGGGGCCGATCAAGAAGGGGAATTTTGCCACATGGCGCTTGCCAAGGATGTTCGCGACTGCCTGACCCTACCCGCCTTTGCCGCGCCGATGTTCCTGTGCAGCGGTGTCGATCTCGCGATTGCCTGCTGCCAGGCCGGGATCATCGGTTCGCTGACGCGCAACCACTGCCGCGACGATGCGGAAATGATCGCGCAGCTTAGCGCGGTGAGCGAGGCGCTGAAGCGCTTCGCCGATGCCCATCCCACCCGCACCATCGGCCCGCTGGCGATGAACATCTCGCCCAATTTGACCCCGGAGGATTTCCGCCGCCAGATCGAGGCCTGCAAGCAATATGGCGTGCGCATCATCGTCACCTCGGTGGGCGACCCGACGCAGAACGCGCCGCTGGTGCAGGAAGAGGGCCTGCTGCATTTCCACGACGCGACCACCATCCGGTTCGCCGAAAAAGCAGCGGCGGCGGGGGCGGACGGGATTGTCTGCATCGGCGCGGGCGGCGGCGGCCATGCCGGGACGATCAGCCACCTCGCCTTCATCCCCAAGGTGCGCGCGATGTTCGATGGCACGATGGTGATGGCCGGCGCGATCTCCACCGGCGCGGTGATCCGTGCCGCCGAAGTGCTGGGGGCCGACCTCGCCTATCTCGGCACGCGGATGATCGCGACGCAGGAAAGTGCCGCGCCGGATGAATACAAAGCGATGCTGGTCGCAGGCGGCGTGACCGATGTTATCTATACCAAAGGGGTCAACGGCATGCCGGCCAGCTGGCTCAAGGCATCATTGCGCGAGGCTGGCCTCGATCCGGAAAATCTGTTCATTCCCGAAAAGCGAGGGACCGGGCATCTGCCCGAAGGCAAGACGCCGTGGAAAAACATCTGGAGCGGCGGGCAGGGGATCGGGCTGATCCATGACATTCCGAGCGTTGCGGAACTCGTGCGGCGGTTGCAGGAAGAGTACGTCGCGGCCTGTGCCATTCCCGACATGGCGGCGGCGGCGATGGCGGCTTTGGGAGCCTAGCCGCACACAGCGACAACCCACCCTTCGTCATTGCGAGCGAAGCGCGGCAATCCAGGGCGGCGTGATTACTGGATTGAGGAGAGGCAAATGACCGAAAAAATTACCCGCCACGACGCCAATGGCCTCTGCACCCTCACGCTCAACCGGCCCGAAAAGCTCAACGCGCTCGACACCGAACTGTTCGCCCAGCTCGATGCCCATCTCGCCGCGTTGGAAACCCAGACCGACACCATCGGCTGCGTTGTGCTGCGTGGGGCGGGGCGGGGGTTCTGCGCCGGGGCCGATCTTGGCGCGATTGGCACGGCGCTGGGCGACTACAAGCCAAAGATCATCGAGCGGCTTGGCCGTCTGCCGCAGCCCAGCATCGCGGCGGTGCATGGGGTTTGCTACACCGGCGCGCTCGAACTTGCGCTCGCCTGCGATTTCATCGTCGCCGATG
>JAHFPT010000134.1 GCA_023266625.1 Novosphingobium sp.
CAAACTCAAAGAGTTCAAGCGTATCGCCATGCGTGCATGCAAAACCGATCAGAGCTTCGAGGCATTGATCCACCTCTGCTCAGCTGTCATAAACTCACGATGAATCTCAACAGACCCTAGTGTGGTGGATTTGAAATTCGCCACATCAAGAGGCCAGGTACGGAGCCTCTTTCAAATCCTTAAACCACATTAGAATCAATGGTTTCTAGTGACCCTCTTGAATCTGAAGTTCGCACATACCTTGCCGCACGGTCTAGCGAACTTCAGATTCGGGTCACTAGTGCCTACGCTTCCCCTTTGCACCCGGCGGCACTATGGTTCGCGTCCATGCTGACCCATCTCCTCCAACGCGCAGTATCGCAGGCAGCGCGCCAGCCCTGGCGTGTTCTCGTAGCCGTCTTGCTACTGGTGCTCGCGGCAGCCACCTTTGCCGCGACTCATTTCGACATGAGTACCGACACCGGCGACATGATTTCCTCGAAAACCAAATGGCGGCGAGACGAAGCGGAGGTCAGCAAGGCCTTCCCCAAGATCAACGATGCCATCCTCGTCGTGGTCGATGGCAAGACGCCGGAACTGGCCGAGGATGCCGCTGTCCGGCTAACCGCTGCGCTGGCGGGCGACACCAAGAACTTCGTGCGGGTTTCGCGGCCCGATGGCGGCGAGTTTTTCGACCGCAGCGGGATTTTGTTCGGCTCGCTTGCGGATGTCCGGCAAACAACGCAGAAGCTGATCGACGCCCAGCCGCTGCTCGGCGGGCTGGCCTATGACCCTTCGCTGCGCGGCATCGCCAAATCGCTGTCGACTGCGGCCTCGGGCGCTGCGGACAATGCGTCGGACCCGGCCATCGCCCAGCTGGAAGCACCGCTGGCGGGGCTGCATACTGCCATATCGCAGGCGCTTGCAGGCAAGCAGGCCTTCTTCTCGTGGCAGCTGCTGTTCACCGCCGCCAGGGGCGAGTTGGCACCGCCGCTGCGCAAGGTCATTCTCGCCCAGCCAGTCTACGATTTCAGCAGTCTCCAGCCCGGCGCGCGCGCGGTTGCGGCAGTGCGCAGCCAGGCGGCCGGGCTCAGCATCGATGCCGCGCATGGCGCAAGCATCGGCATAACCGGCGAAGTGCCGCTATCCGACGAGGAGTTTGGCTCGATCGAGGAAAACATCGGCCTGGTCGGCCTGCTGATGGCGATCTCGATGCTCGTGGCGCTGTGGTTTGCGACACGATCGGTCAAGACCGTCACGGCGATCACGGTCACCATCCTTTCCGGCCTGGTGATCACGCTCGCTGGTGGCCTGGCTGCCGTAGGCAAACTGAACCTGATCTCGATCGCCTTCATCCCGCTGTTTGTTGGCCTCGGCGTCGATTTCGGCATCCAGGTCTGTGTGCGCTTCAATGCCGAGCGCTGGGCGGGTGCCTGGCTGGTGGAGGCGCTGGAACATGCCGCCGCTGCCATCGGCAAACCGATCCTGCTCGCCGCCGGAGCGATCTGCCTTGCGCTCTGTGCCTTCCTGCCGACCGATTATATCGGCATTGCCCAGCTGGGGATCATTTCCGGGCTCGGCATGATCGTCGCGCTGGTGCTGAACGTTACCCTGCTGCCGGCGCTGCTGGTGCTGCTCAAGCCTCCCGTGCCAACCCAGCGCGTCGGCTTTGCCGCAGCTGCACCGGTCGACCGCTGGCTGGAGCGCAACCGGCGCATGGTGCTGTGGGCCTTCGCCGGGGCGATGCTGGTCAGTATTGCCGCGCTGCCGCTGGTGAAATTCGATTTCAACCCGCTCAATCTGCGCGATCCCAATGCTCCGGCAATGCGCATGTTGCGCAATCTCATCGCCGATCCCGACCGCACCCCCAATACGCTCGCAGTGCTGGCCCCCAACGAAGCTGCCGCAAAGCTGCTGGCGGACCGGCTATCGCAGCTCCCGGAGGTGCGCAGTGCCTTGACCCTCGACACATTCCTGCCGCAGGACCAGCCCGCCAAGCTGGCGCTGATCGAGGATGCCGGGCTGCTGCTCGACGCGGCGATCAACCCCTTCGACCTCGCGCCACCAGTCGATGATGCCGCGACACTTGCCGCAGTGCAGCAGGCCACCAAAGACTTGCACCGCCTGACCGGGGCGAATCCTGGTCCGGCAGGCAAGGCTGCCGGGCTGCTTGCCGCCGACTTCGAACAACTTGGCCAGGCTTCGCCCGAAACCCGGGGCCGGATCGAGGCCATGCTGGTCCAGCCGCTCACCGTCACGCTCGACAAGCTGCGCCTGTCGCTCCAGGCCAGCGCGATCACTCGCGAGACGCTGCCGCCCGAGATGACGGCTGAATGGATTGCGCGCGACGGGCGGGCGCTGGTCCAGGTGGTGCCGCAGGGCGACAGTGCCGACAATGCGGTGCTCGCCCGCTTCACGGCCGCCGTGCGCAAGATCGCGCCCAATGCCACCGGCATGCCGGTCTCGACCCAGGAAGCCGCGCACACAGTCGCCCGCGCCTTCGTTCAGGCCGGGGTGCTGGCGCTGGTGCTGGTCAGCCTGCTCTTGTTCGCGGTGCTGCGCAGTGTCCGCGAGGTTGCCTTCACCCTCGCCCCGGTGGTGCTGTCGGGCTTTCTGACGCTGGGCAGCTGCGTCGCCATCGGCCAGCCGCTCAATTTCGCCAATATCATCGCCTTTCCGCTGCTGTTCGGGGTTGGCGTCGCCTTCCACATCTATTTCGTCATGGCCTGGTGGCACGGCGAGCGTGACCTGCTGCAATCGAGCCTGGCGCGCGCAGTGCTGTTCAGCGCGCTGGCGACCGGCAGCGCCTTTGGCGCGCTGTGGTTCTCCGACCATCCGGGAACCGCGAGCATGGGCCTGATCCTGATGATCTCGCTGGTCTGGACGCTGATCTGCGCGCTGATCTTCGAGCCGGCGCTGCTCGGCCCAGGGGAAAAGCACGAGGGATCGGGCGGCGAGGCCGATATGCCGATCGCCGAGCCCGAAGCCATGCAGCATGGGAAACACCAGGTCGGCCGCTAACCGGTTGGCAACCTCCAGCGCTTATACGCCGCCGCAGGAGGCTCCATTGAAACATCAAGTTTTGCCCGAAGGCGCGTTGTGCAATCGCGAAACGGCCACCCGCGCCGAAGTTACGCTGCTGTGTGAAGTGCGCCAGGGCATGGCACCGTGGAAGCTGGCCCGGCTCGACGACATCTCGCAGGCCGGATTCCGCATCGCCTGGCTGCCAGGCGCGACCCGGGCCAAGCCGCTGCGCATCCGCATTCCCGGCTTGCAAATGCTGACGGCGGAAATCCGCTGGCAGAGCGACAAATCTGTCGGCTGCGCCTTCAGCGAGCCTCTGCATATCGCGGTGTTCGAGCACATTTTGCGCCAGGCGCGGATCGGCGGACCGCTGAGCGGTTGAGCCTAAATGTGAATCGCTCGCCCATAGGCAGCGAGCACCGACTCATGCATCATTTCGCTAAGTGTCGGATGCGGGAACACCGTCTGCATCAGTTCGACCTCGGTGGTCTCCAGCACCTTGCCGACGACATAGCCCTGGATCAGCTCGGTCACTTCCGCGCCGATCATATGCGCGCCCAATAGCTCGCCGGTCTTGGCGTCGAACACGGTTTTGACGAAACCCTCGGCCTCGCCCAGCGCAATCGCCTTGCCATTGCCGATGAAGGGGAAAGTGCCGGCCTTGACCTCGTAACCCGCTTCCTTCGCCTTGGCCTCGGTCAGCCCGACCGATGCGATCTGCGGGTGGCAATAGGTGCAGCCGGGGATGTTGCGCCGGTCGAGCGGGTGCGGGTGGACCTCGGCGTTGCCCAGCTCCTGTGCAATGGCCTCGGCGGCGGTGACGCCTTCATGGCTGGCCTTGTGCGCCAGCCAGGGGCCATCGGTGCAATCGCCGATCGCCCAGACGCCGGGGACATTGGTGCGACCGAAGGGATCGACCTTGATGTGAAAGCGCTTGTCGGGCTCGATCTTGAGGTCTTCCAGTCCGATGTTCTCGAGGTTGGGCACAATGCCGACCGCGACGATGACATGGCTGAAATCATGGGTGGTCTCGACGCCGTCCTTGGTCTTGATCGCCGCCTTGACGCCCTTGTCCGAGACTTCGACCGCACCGACGTTGGCGCTGGTCAGGATCGTCATCCCCTGCTTCTTCAACGCCTTTTCGAGGAAAGCGGAAACGTCCGCGTCTTCCACCGGCACCACCCGGTCCATCATCTCGACCACGGTAACTTGGCTACCCAGATCATTGTAGAAGCTGGCAAACTCGATGCCGATCGCGCCCGAGCCGATGACCAGCAGCTTGCTGGGGAGTTCGGTGGGCACCATCGCGTGGCGATAGGTCCAGACGCGCTTGCCGTCGGCCTTGGCTTTGGGCAACTCGCGGGCGCGGGCACCGGTGGCGATGATGATGTGCTTTGCGGTGAGTTCGCTGGTCTTGCTATCCGCCTCGACCGCGAGCTTGCCGCCGCCGAGCAGCTTGCCCTGCCCCATATGCACGTCGATCTTGTTCTTCTTCATCAGCCCGGTAACGCCCTTGTTGAGCTGGCCGGCGACGCCGCGTGAGCGTTTGACGATGGCGTCGAGATCGGCGGTGACATTGTCGGCTGAAAGCCCATAATCCTTGGCGTGCTGCATCTGGTGAAACATTTCAGCCAAGCGCAGCAGCGCCTTGGTCGGGATGCAGCCCCAGTTGAGGCAGACACCACCCAAATTCTCACGCTCGATAATCGCGGTCTTCAGCCCCAGCTGCGCCGCGCGGATCGCCGCGACATAGCCGCCGGGGCCGGAACCGAGGACTATGAGATCGTATGGGTCGGACACTAAAGAAACTCCTTCAGGGATTGATCGGGCGCGGGCGCCCTGCATCGTCGATGGCGACGAAAGTGAATTTGGCTTCGGTGACTTTAACCGAGACATCCTCGTCGCGCAGCCGCCGCCATGCCTCGACTGCCACGGTGATCGAAGTGCGGCCAATGCCAAGAAGCTCGCCATAGACCGAAAGCTCGTCACCTACCGCGACCGGCGCATGAAACTGCATGCCATCCATCGCCACCGTCACAGCCCGGCCCTTAGCGACGCGCATCGCGACGGTGCCTGCGCCAAGGTCCATCAGGCTCATCAGCCAGCCGCCGAAGATGTCGCCGTGGGGGTTGGTGTCGGCCGGCATCGCGATGATGCGGATGACGGGTTCGGTGGTGGTAAATGGGTTAGTCATGTCGCGCGTATCAGGCATGACAATTAATCTTCCTTAATCTTTGTCCACTGAGGGCGCACAACCCAAGGTATCACTTCTTCGGCGCCAATCATTTTTGATGTCCCCGAGGCGGTATCAATTCCAAGCCAAAGCCATGATCGCTTGAAAAATTTTGATAAATATGTGCGCCATCCAATATATTTATAATACGAACAGCCAGTTTCCGAAGATAACATAAAGCGCCTCCGTTCTCCAGGTTCAATTTCATATGGGAAATTTATATCGGAATAATCTTCAGAATAAAGAGCTGTATACCGTTTCTTTCTTCTAATAAACAAGCCAGTTATAAATCGAATATCTGTTATCAGAATTGCATTGGATGATTTATTATGTAAAAATAAGAATGGCTCATTATCAATCTCGCCTCCAGAATCAATTATGTTCCATTCGATATGGAGATCGATACGCTCTCTGTCTTTCGAGAAAATTTCCCATAATTTAACGATTGGCCCTGCGGCTGCAACTAGCGCCGCAGCCAACGTTAAATAGTCAACTAAAGTGGGGCTGCTGGGGGGCATTTATCAAGCCACCAGCCCCAGCGGTTTCTCGCAAAGCTCCCTGAACGCGCCCATCAGCCGCGCGCCTGCGCAAATCGAATGTTGCGCGTCGACCATACCGGTGCGCCGACACCAAAAAAATCCCGATCATCACTCCAGATGTCGGCATCCAGTTCCATTGCGGCGGCAAGGATCGGCCAATCGGGTGCTCCACGCTCATGCAGGCGTTGTTTGGCGGCTTGTTCGTGAGTCGCAAACTCTGACTCATCATAGATTTCGAACGCAGACGTGGAATCTGCGACTTCCTCGGTCGCGATGTCCTCGGGAACACTGAAAACGTTCACCAGCACCTTGATCGTTTCGGCAATGCTGCGCGTAGTGGTAGCCAGCACGACATTGCGTTCGCGCAGCTTTGTAACGTCTAGGCCTGCTCGACCGACGCTGCATCGCACCAGAATATTGGAATCGATGACCATTCTCATTCGCTGTCGGGCTCTGGCCACCGCGGACTGTCTTGTAACGGTTCCCCATGTTCGTCGAGGTCCAAATCCACAAGCTGATCCATCCAATCGGGATTGCCATTCTGCCAGTTAGTGCGAAACCGGCGACGAGCGTCGAGCCACTTCTGCATATCAACTGACGGGGTTGTCGCGCGTGCTGGAATGAACCGTCCGACGATGCGTCCGTGGTTCGTTACCAAAATTGGTACATCGCCTTCCGCCACGTCACTGACCTTTTCGCGGAATTCCTTTATGCCCATTTTCATTGCGGATCTCCAAAAGTGTCACCAGTGGTTACACTTTAATTGTCAGCGCATCAAGCCACCAGCCCCAGCGGCCTCTCGCAAAGTTCCCTGAACGCCGCCATCAGCCGCGCCCCATCCGCCCCGTCCACCGCGCGGTGATCGAAACTCCCTGTGGCGCTCATCGCGCTGGCCACGCCCAAAGTCCCGTCAGGCATCACCCAGGGCCGCTTCTCACCCGCGCCGATCGCCAAAATCGTCGCTTGCGGCGGGTTGATAACGGCAGTGAACTGTTTGATCCCCAGCATGCCCATGTTGGACAGGCTGGCGGTGCCGCCCTGGTATTCCTCAGGCTTCAACTTGCCTTCCTTGGCGCGGGCGCCGAGATCTTTCATCGCGGCGGCAATTGACGACAGGCTGCGGGTGTCGGCTTCCGAAACGATCGGGGTGATGAGGCCGCCGGGAATGCTGACCGCAACCGAAATATCGGCGCGGGCATAGCGGATCAGCTCATTGCCGGCGAAGGCGACATTGCAGGCGGGCACTTCGATCAGCGCCTTGCCCAGCGCCTTGATCAGCAGATCGTTGACCGAAAGCTTGACCCCCTGCTTTTTTAGCACCTCGTTCAGCTCGCCGCGCAGCGCCAGCAGCCGGTCGAGCCTTATATCGACGGTGAGGTAGATATGCGGGGCGGTCTGCATCGATTGGGCGAGGCGGCGGGCGATGGTCTTGCGCATGCCGGACAGCTTCTCGACTGTGTGCGGAATGCGCGCATCGAGCAGGGCGCGGGTTTCCTCGGCCATTTCGACTGCGGTAGGCTGGGCCGGAGCAGACGTGGCGGCAGACGCAGGCGCAGCGAGCGTTGCACCGGCCTCAGCCTTGGGCGCGCTTCCCGGCTGGGCGGCCTCGACATCGGCCTTGACGATCCGGCCATTGGGTCCGCTGCCCTGGAGGGCGGCAAGATCGACCCCCCTTTCGGCAGCGAGGCGCTTGGCGAGGGGGGAAGCAATCACACGGTCACCTTTGGTAGCAGGAATAGCAGGGACGGACATCGGTTGGGCAGCAATCTCCCTCTCCCCTTCTGGGGAGAGGGTCGGGGAGAGGGGGCTGGGCGCTAAGTCAGGTGCGGGATTGGCGGTTAAGTCCCCCTCTCCCAACCCTCTCCCCTGAAGGGGAGAGGGCTTTTCAGCCACCTCATCCTCGCCCGAAAGCGTGGCGATCACCGTGCCGACTTTAACATTCTCCGCCCCTTCAGGCACGAAAATGGTGAGGATTTTGCCCTCATCGACCGCCTCGAACTCCATCGTCGCCTTGTCGGTCTCGATTTCGGCCAGCAAATCGCCCGAGGCAACGATATCGCCTTCCTTGACCAGCCATTTGGCCAGCTTGCCATGTTCCATCGTCGGCGACAGCGCGGGCATTTTGATCTCTATCGGCATGATCCCGTCATTGGCCAAATTGGCGGCGCGGGGCAAGCATCTTGCGCAGATTACCGAACTGGCGGATATCTAACGGGGGGAGCGCGACAATGCGCGTCTATCTGGTGATCATGGACGATACCGAAGAAGCGCTGGTGGCGCTGCGTTTCGCCTCGCGCCGCGCAATCAACACCGGCGGGACGCTGCATATCATCGCGCTGATCGAGCCGCAGCCCTTCGTCGCCTTCGCCGTGGTGCAGGCGACCATCGAGGAAGAAGCCCGCGAGCGCGCGCAGACCACTGCCGCGACTGCTGCCGGCAGCATCCTTTCCGAAGGCGGGGCGATGCCGGTGATCTCGGTCAAGCAGGGCGAAGGCGTCAAGGTCGTGCGCGACTATCTCGCCGAGCATCCGGAAATTTCGGCACTGGTGCTCGGCGCGGCGATGGAAGGCGGCCCCGGCCCGCTGGTCTCGCATTTCGCCGGAGCGCAGGCCGGCGGGCTACCCTGTCCGGTGTTTGTCGTGCCGGGCTCGCTGAGCGAGGCGGATATCGACCGGATGAGCTGAGCGGCACCGGCATTGCGACGGTTCCATCCTGGGTAAACTGTGTTTAGAGGCCTTCCGGAACTGGTTTAATCCCTAAACCTCCGTTCGTCCCGAGCGAAGTCGAGGGATATTGGCCGAGCGAAGCCGAGGCCCTGCCGCATCGGAAGTTCTCGGCTACGCTCGAACTAGGTCCCTCGACTTCCGATCTTGCAGATCGGAAGTTTATCCAGAGCGAAGTCGATGGGCTCGGGACGAACGGGTATTTTTGGATAACTTCAGGACAGAACGAGACTATTGGATTACCATGGCCGACAAGCTCACCGAAATCTGCGACACCAAGCGGCTGGAAGTCGCGACCCGCAAGCGCGACGCCAGCCTGGGCGATCTCGACGCTCTTGCCGCCGCGCAATCGTCGCCGCGCGGCTTTCGCGCCGCGCTGGAGGCTCGCACCGCCAATGGCTTCGCGCTAATCGCAGAAATAAAGAAAGCTTCGCCCTCCAAAGGCCTCATTCGCAGTGATTTTCAACCCTCCGATCATGCCCGCGCCTATGCCGCAGGTGGTGCCGCCTGCCTCTCGGTCCTCACCGATGCGCTTTTTTTCCAGGGCCACGAGGACTATCTCGTCGCCGCCCGTGCCGCCTGCGATCTGCCGGTGCTGCGCAAGGATTTCATGATAGATCCCTGGCAGGTCGCCGAAGCCCGCGCCATCGGTGCCGACGCGATCCTGATCATTGTCGCCGCATTGGACGACGGGCAGATGCACGAGATAGAGACCGCCGCGCTCGAACGCGGCATGGATGTGCTGGTCGAAGTCCACAACGAGGCGGAAATGGAGCGCGCTGCACGGCTGCACTCGCGGCTGATCGGGGTCAACAACCGCGATCTCAGGCACTTCGTCACCGACCTCGCCACCACCGAACGCCTCGCGCCGCTGGCGCCCGAAGGCACGCTGCTGGTCAGCGAGAGCGGAATTGATTCGCATGCCGACCTAAAAAGGCTGGCGCGATGCGAGGTGCGGTGCTTCCTCGTCGGCGAGGGCCTGATGCGGCAGGCGGATATCGAGACGGCGACACGGGCGTTGCTGGGCGGGTAAAATTGCGGCCTGAACCGCCGGAACGCAAGAGGCCGAAGAGGAGAGAAATATTCCATGGTACGATCGATCCGGCCTGTGCGCGTCAATCACATGAATGTTGTCCTGCGCGACCATGACGCCAGCCATGCCCATCTGGGCGAGTGCTATGGCGCAGAATTCATGGCCGATATGCCGCAGAAGGAATTTCACGCCAGCCTCGTGGAAATGGGGCGGGTGATCTTCGAACTGTTCGTGCCGCATGATTACCTCATCTGCTCGCGCTATGGGCCGCATTATCTCGGTCTGGAGTGGCAAGCCGATATGGACGATGTCCGCGCGGCGATCGTCGGCCATGGCCTAGGGATCGTGCGCGACATCGGCCATGCGCTCCACACTGACCCCGCCGATTGCTTCGGCGTTTCCCATGAATTCTATGGCGGTTACTTTCTCGACCGCGACTGGCCGCTGCTAGGCGGCACGATCAAGCCGGCCGGATACTGGCGTGACGAGCATCCGCTCGGCCTGACCGGGCTGAAGGGCTACACCCATGCCGTCGAGGACATCGCTGCGGCGAGCGCCTTCCTGCAAAGCTTCCTTACCGCCGAACCGGTCTATGAAGCGGATCGGCCCGAGATTGCGGCACGCGCAATTGGATTGCAGGTTGCCGACGCTGTCATCGAGCTACTGACGCCCAGCGGCGAAGGGGCAATCCGGCAATACCTCAATCGCCATGGCCAGGGCATCCGCTCGACAGTGTTCGGCGTCCGCGATATTGCTCAGGCGCGCAGCTACCTTACCGGGCGCGGCTTCCCGTGCGCAGCGGGCACCTCCGATGGCAGCATTGCAGTGCCCGCCGAAGCGAATTTGGGCCTGATGTTCGAATTTTCGGAATGAGGAGGTCCTGGACAGTGACATCGACAAACGGCCGGACACCATGAGCAGGCTCACCCATCTCGACGAACAGGGCAACGCCCGCATGGTCGATGTCGGCGGCAAGGCCGGGACTGCGCGCGTAGCCATCGCCTCTGGCCGCATTCGCATGTCGGCCATGGCGCTGGCTGCAATCCGCGAAGGCGATGTGCCCAAAGGCGATGTCCTCGCCGCCGCGCGGATTGCCGGGATCATGGCGGCGAAGAAGACTGCCGCGCTGATCCCGCTGTGCCATCCGCTGGCGCTGGATAGCGTGAGCGTCGATTTCGCCATCGAGGACCTTGGCGAACAGGGGGCCGTCCGCGCTACGGCCACGGCCTCTCTGACCGGCAAAACCGGCGTAGAAATGGAAGCAATGACAGCGACTTCTATCGCACTTTTGACAATCTACGATATGGCCAAGGCGCTCGACAAGGGCATGGTCATAGAAGAGGTCCGGCTGATCGAAAAGCGTGGCGGCAAGTCCGGCACCTGGCTGGCCCCAGAGACTCCGGCCCAATGAAAAACCCGCCGCTGCCGCTGGAAGAAGCCCAGGCGCGGCTGCTGGCGCTGGCCCGGCCGCTGTCGGTCGAGCAGATTGCGTCCGAAGCCGCACTGGGCCGCTATCTCGCCGAGCCGCTGCGCGCCCGCCGCACCCAGCCAGGCGCGGACCAATCGGCGATGGATGGCTATGCTATGGCACCGGGCGATCTTGCCGGACCCTGGCGGGTGATCGGCGAGAGCGCAGCGGGGCATCCCTTCGCCGGAACCGCCGCGCCCGGCTTGGCAGTGCGCATTTCGACCGGCGCGCTACTACCCGCCGGGGCCGGAGCAGTGATCCTTCAGGAAGACATCGCCCGCGACGGCGACAGTATTGTCCTAACTGGCGATGCCCCCGAACCGCCGGGCAAGCACATCCGCCGCGAGGGGCTCGATTTCCGTAACGGCGATATGCTGCTTGCCGCAGGAACCCGCATCGGCCCGGCGCAGCTCGCGCTCGCCATCACTGCCGGGCACAGCCAGCTGGCGGTGCGCCGCCTGCCCCGCATCGCCGTGATCGACAGCGGCGACGAGCTGATGGCAGGCGGAACGGAATGCGCGCCCCACCAGATCCCGGCGAGCAATGGCGCGATGCTGGCGGCATTGGTGGCCCATATCCCCTGCACCATCGAACGCCCCGGCCCGGTTGCCGACGATATGGCCGCCATTGCCGGAGTGCTGGCGCGTGCCGAAGCTGCCGATCTGATCGTCACCAGCGGCGGGGCTTCGGTGGGCGATCACGATCTGATTCGCCCGGCGCTGGAGGCCTGGGGGGCGCAAATCGACTTCTGGCGCATCGCCATCAAGCCGGGCAAGCCGCTGCTCGTAGCCCGGCGCGGGCATCAGCTGATCCTCGGCCTGCCAGGCAACCCGGTGTCGAGTCACGTCACTGCCTTTCTGTTCATGCTGCCGCTGCTGCGCGCACTGCTCGGTGCGGGTGCCCCCCTGCCCCGCTCGATCCGCACCAGGCTGGCCGCACCGCTGAAGCCGGGCGGCTCGCGCCGGGAGTTCCTCCGCGCCAGCTGGGACGGTGCCAGCATCACCGCGCAGAGCCTGCAGGATTCGGGCGCGCTGTCCTCGCTGGCAAGAAGCAATGCACTGATCGACCGCGCTGCCGGGGCACCGGAATCCCCGGAGGGAACCGAAGTTACCGCCTTTCTCCTCGAAAATGGCGGAATCGCTTGACGACTTCCGAATCGTTGCTTAATTGTTCCGCATTCGTTCACTGAACTTCTCAGGTGGCGTTCTCGGCTTACGAGGGAGGCAACACATGCTGACGCGCAAACAGCACGAACTGATCCGCTTCATTCAGGACCGTCTGGAGGAAACCGGCATCTCGCCATCGTTCGAGGAAATGAAGGATGCGCTCGATCTCAAATCGAAATCGGGGGTTCACCGGCTGATTTCGGCGCTCGAGGAACGCGGCTTCATCCGCCGCCTGCCCAACCGCGCCCGCGCGCTGGAAGTGCTCAAGCAGCCCGAGGATGTCACCACCAGGGCGAGCGCCCGCGCGGCGGCCAGCAGCAATTCGGCGCTTACTCCGCTGCTCAAGCCCGCTGCGCCCCGGGCACCAGCCAACGATGTCATCGAAATACCGCTGCATGGCCGCATCGCCGCCGGTGTGCCAATCGAGGCGCTGGAAGGCCAGACGATGCTGCCAGTTCCCGCCGCGCTATTGGGTGCGGGCGAGCATTTTGCGCTTGAGGTGTCAGGCGATTCGATGGTCGAGGCCGGCATTCTCGACGGCGATTATGCCCTGATCCGCCGCACCGATACTGCCCGCGATGGCGAGATTGTCGTCGCCCTGGTCAACGGCGAGGAAGCGACGCTCAAATATCTACGCCGCGAAGATGGCATGGTCCGGCTCGATCCGGCCAATGCCGCCTACGACCCGCAGTTCTACCAGCCGGGCGAAGTCGAGGTGCAGGGCAAGCTTGCGGGTCTGCTGCGGCGCTATCATTGAGCGGTTGCCGGATTTCTGCAACAAAGCCCGTCCGTCCTGAGCTTGTCGAAGGGCTGCACTTTTCTTCGGGCCTCTGCACCCAGCCTCAAAAAGAAGGGCAGTGCTTCGACAAGCTCAGCATAGGCGGGTTGGGGTCGATGATTCAGATTTTTCGCATCCGGCTTTAACTGGCCCGAACGGAACCACGAGCGCGGGATTCGCGGTCACTCCGGTCGGACTGTTCGGCTGATTCCGGCTGCGGAAGGGAGGCCAGACGACAGCGTGCCACCAGCCATGCTGCCCCTCGCCCTCGGCAACTGTAACAATCTGCGCGCGCTTCAGATCAATCGTCAGTCCGCCGGTCTTGTCGAGCATGTTCCGGTCAATCTTAAGCCATGTCGGATGGCAGGATTGCGGCAGCCAGCGCGCGGCGATGACGATGTCGCTGAGGTCGCAGGCAGCCGCCAGCGCGCGTTCGGGCACCGGGTGCATGCCGCGCGCGATGAGCAGGCGCCAGTCCCGGCCTTTGCGGCGCAGCACCAGTGCGCAATAATCGTCGCTACAGCGCGCACCCGGCCAGTCGGCCAGCGCCACGGTCTTGCCTGCCATACCGGCGCCCTCGGTGAGGTTGTCGATCGCGTAGCTGGGTTTGTCTTTGTCCCGCGACTCGCGCAGGACCAGCAGGCTATCGTCGGTCTCCCCGACAATCCCGACATGACGGCCATCGCCGGATATGAGCAGGTCGGGCGGGTGGAGTACCAGCAGCGACAAGGCCGCCGCCGCCGCCGGAATCAGGCCAAACAGCCGCACCCGCCCACGCCACAGCGCCAGCCACAGCGCCCCGGCGACGAACAGCAGGAACCGCCCCTCGCCCATCGCCGGGAGATGATTGACTGCGCCCGGCTGTGCAGCGGTCCAATGGGCGATGCCGAGCAACAGTTCGAGGCTCTTTCCCGCCAGCCACCATACCGGCGCGCCCAAGCCGGCGATATCGAGAAACAGCGCCAGCGCGATCAGCGGCATCGAGACAAAGGTGGTCAGCGGAATGGCGATGACATTGGCCATCGCGCCATAAATTCCCGCCCGGTGAAAATGATAGAAAGCGATCGGCATCAGCGCCAGCTCGACCACCACGCCGGTGGCGAGCAGTATCGCCAGCCCCCGCGCGCGCCGCAGCCACCAGCCTTCATCGCGGTGCGCGAGAAATTGCCGCACTGGCGCGCAGCCGTGGAGCG
>JAHFPT010000003.1 GCA_023266625.1 Novosphingobium sp.
TCAGCGGCGCGGCGCTAACCAATGCGATAGCGATGATGGCCGCCACGGCCACGTAAACGACCTCCAGTGAACGGAGCAGTCGCCTCGCATGATCGAGATCGTCAAGCGCAGCGCTCCGCGCAACTTCGCGGTTGATCGTGGCGCCGAGGCCCAAGTCCAACAAGCTGATCGCCGCCTGAAGAGTGGCTAAGAACCCAAGCAGCCCATATTTTTCGATGCCAAGCAGGCGGATAAACCATGGAACGGTCGCGATCGCTACAATCGCTGCCCAGGCGATGGCGAACACGCCCTGCAACAAGCTGGAACTGACACCTACCCTTGACGAACGACCGCTCATTTCCCTACCGCAGCGCTGCGGCACTCGCCGTTCAGAGCGCCAAAACTTCGAACGTTGGCAGCGGGAACACCAGCTTGCGGCCCTTCAACGACGGTAGCGATTCGAAGAACGGCCGAAAGTGCCATGGCAGGACGAACAGATAGTCCGGGTTCAGTGCCAGTACTTCGGCCTCCGACTTTATCGGGATGAGCGAGCCCGGCGTGTAGGAACCGATTTTGTCATCGTTCACTTCGCCGATCGCGGTCAGGTGCGTATAGTTGATCCCATATTCCTGGAGCAGGACGTTGCCCTTGGTCGAGGCGCCGAGGCCGTAGACCGTCTTCCCGGCCGCCTTGGCCTCTTCGAAGAAGGCCATGGTCGCCGCCCGCGATTCCTCAACGCGCTGCTTGAACGCGTCATAGACCGCATCGCCGTTCAGCTTCAGGGCGCGCTCGTCTGCGGCGATCCGCTCCAGGTTTGCGGTGTTGGGCTGACGGTTGCTCGAGGCCTTGGCCGCCGTAACCGAGAAGCTACCACCGTTGATGTCGTTGAACTCGACATCGATGATCTTCAGCCCGGCCGCCTCGGCGATCCATACGATCTGCTTGAGAGCATAGAATTCGAGATGTTCGTGGCAGATCGTGTCGAACGAATTCGCGCGCAGCATCGCCGGCAGGTAGCTCTGTTCAAACACCCAGATGCCGTCGTCGGCCAGCGAGTCGGCGACTTCCTTGGCGAACTGGATCGGATCCTCAAGATCGTAAAACATCGAGAACGAGGACACGACCTTGGCCTTCTGCCCCTTCAATGGGCCACTGATCGCGGCCGCCGAAAAGAAGTCCGGCACCAGCGTGATGTTATCCGGATAATATTCGCGGAACTTGGTACCGGTGGGATCGACGCCGAACAGCTGGTATCCGTTGTCGGGATACGCCTTCAGCGACGTCGCGTCGTTGCTGCCGATGTCGATGATGACGTCGCCGGGTTCCAGAATGCCCATGTCGACGACCTTCTTGATCTTGCCTTGCAGGTGCTTGACCATCGAGGCGTTGAGACCCGAGCGATAGCCGTAATTCTCGCCGTACATCTGCGACACGTCATAGGACTGCTCCAGCTGGACGAGGCCGCACCCGCCTTCGGCCGAACAGCGCACCAGCTCGACCGGCCCGGCATCGACCTTCTGGTTGGTCGAGCGCGGGAAGACGCCTGTCAGCGCCTGCTCGCCCAGATCCATCACGGACGTGAATTCGTCTTTGCCGCACAGTCGGCACGCGGATGCTTCGGTATACATTTTCCATTACCTCGATAATTGCGAATTTTTCCGGGAGGGGCATCGCAGTTGAGATGCGCGCCGGGGGCGCCCGCTTATTCGAACTTGCGGAGCACCTTGTAGCCGTTGTCGATGATCAACGAGTTGCGTTCAGCCACCGTCAGATCCTCGCGAACCATCTCCTGGACCAGTTCGTGGAAGCTGATCTTAGGCACCCAGCCCAGCTTCTCGCGCGCCTTGGTGGCGTCGCCCAGCAGCGTTTCCACCTCGGTCAGGCGAAAATAGCGAGAATCAACCGCAATGATACACTTGCCGGAGGCATCGTAACCCTTCTCGTCAACGCCCTCGCCACGCCAAGTGACCTCGATGCCGAGCTCCTTCGCCGCGATTACGATGAAGTCGCGGACACTGTACTGTACGCCTGTGGCGATCACGAAATCCTCAGGGTGGTCCTGCTGCAGCATTAGCCACTGCATTTCGACATAGTCCTTGGCGTGGCCCCAGTCCCGCATAGCGTCGAGGTTACCCATGTATAGGCAATCCTGCAGGCCCAACTTGATCTGCGCGAGCGCGCGGGTTATCTTGCGCGTCACGAACGTCTCACCACGCACCGGGCTTTCGTGGTTGAACAGGATGCCGTTGCATCCATAGATGCCATAGGCCTCTCGATAATTGATCGTAATCCAATAGGCGTAGAGTTTCGCGACCGCGTAGGGGCTGCGCGGATAGAAGGGCGTGGTCTCCTTCTGCGGGATCTCCTGTACCAAGCCGTACAACTCAGATGTGCTGGCCTGGTAATATTTGGTTTTGCCCGCCAGGCCCAGCAGCCGGATTGCCTCCAAGAGGCGCAGCGCGCCGAGCGCATCCGTGTTGGCGGTGTATTCTGGCTCTTCGAAGCTCACTGCGACATGCGATTGGGCGGCTAGATTGTAGATCTCGTCCGGCTGGATCTCCTGGATAATCCGGATCAGGCTGGTGCTGTCCGTCATGTCCCCATGGTGAAGGAACAGCTTGGCACCCGACGTATGAATATCGTGATAGATATGGTCAATACGATCGGTGTTGAACAACGACGTGCGACGGCGAATGCCATGCACTTCGTAGCCCTTGCCCAACAGGAATTCGGCGAGGTATGATCCATCCTGGCCGGTAATACCTGTGATAAGTGCCTTCTTCATTTACTTCTCCGAAGGTCGGACTACGCAGAGTTTGTAGTCCCAGTGGTGGGGAACTGCGGTTCGCGTTAGGGAATATCGTGCCGCTATGTTTCGATTGAGCTAGGTTGCTGCGTACTAAGTCCTGTGGATATTTAGGATTCCCATTTGTGTGAGATTGTGATTCAAGCTCCCTTTTGCTGAGAGCGGTTGGATGGATACGAGCCGATTTGTTGTGAGCGACGCGAGGTGGTTGCGGATTGCGGGTATTTTGCCCGGTAAGGCGACGGATCGGGGTGTGACAGCGTCTGACACGCGTTTGTTTTTGGAAGCGGTGTTGTGGCGGGTTCGGACGGGATCACCGTGGCGCTGGTCGATGCACTCGGCAAACTGGTGCGCTTTGTCCTGATGCCGGGCCAGCGAGGGTGATATCATGGGGGTCAGGCCGCTGATCGACGGCGTGTCG
Organism: Novosphingobium sp.; assembly: GCA_023266625.1. Classification (GTDB taxonomy): domain Bacteria; phylum Pseudomonadota; class Alphaproteobacteria; order Sphingomonadales; family Sphingomonadaceae; genus Novosphingobium. Next base: position 3,207 of record JAHFPT010000003.1, read on the forward strand.
TTTGACGCGCTGCTCGCGGACAAAGCATTCGATGCCGATTGGCTCAGGCTTGAGTTCGATGACCGCGGAGCACTCGCGGTCATCCCACCGCGAAAGAACCGGAAACAGTCTATCCAGATCGATATCGAAATGTACAAATGGCGTCATCTCGTCGAAAACTATTTCGCCAAAATCAAGGAATTCCGGGGAACTGCAACCCGCTACGACTCCGTGGAACCGCAACCCGCTACGACAAAACTGACGAAAGCTTCCGCGCCAATCTCAACCTCACCGCAACAATCATCGCATGCCGCTAAATGTTCACAGAACTTAGGAATCGGCACATGCCGCAAGAATCTTGGCGGGAAGCTCTTTCAGCAGAAATTGGGTGCTATCCAACGGCTCCGGAGCCCCGGTGTCCAAAAAATAACCAATGCCGTTGTGCTGGCCATTCTTCAATGCAACAAACACAACGTCTGCATGAAGATCGTCGAATGATCGGTTGTCAACAAAATAGATCAAGTCTTTATCGACCTGATGGGGGTACGACAGCATTACAAAGAGTCTTTCTTCCTGATCGTCGATCTCGAACAACTTCACGCCATCGGCGGTCGTGGCCGAACTCAGGACGGCCTTGGCTGTTGCCGCGGCTGCAGTGTCAGCAAATTTGATCAGGAAGTCACGCGACATCCGCGGTTCGACGGACGCGAAGTCGATGCCGAGTTTCTCAAGATAGGCCGCGTGATCGCGCAACCGCCAGTAATAGGTGACCGACGAGTGTGGATCCTGATGCAAGCCGGTCGCCAGCATGATTCGCGCCTGCGGGAAATTCTGGATAACGTCCTTCAAAATTGCATCATAGGTAACATAGACGTCGAGCAAGGGGTCCATTCCGGCACGGACATAGCCCTCGGGATTGCGCATTTCCCCATCGTAGGCGGATGAAGAGAACATATAATGGTGCTGGATATGCGCCGCCGCGTTCAGGAATAGTGATGCGAAGTCGGTCCGATGTTTCTTGACCAACTTGATGAATAGGTCGGCTAGCAGCTGGTCCAGCACAACGGACTTCAGCCAGGGCCGCCGCGGCGCGCCGGCAATCAGCTTCAGGTAGCGGGCGTATTGCCCAGGCTTGACCGTGCTCGCCATGCCGACCGCGAGATTGATCAGCGAACTCGCGGTGATCCGCGATTTGGCGTTGTCGTTCACCGCCTGACTGATGGCTGAATATAGCCGCTTCTCCGTCGGCTGCGCAATGACGCCGGTCTTCGTCCATGGATCGGGGATGAAGAATGCAACGTCGCTAGAACGGCACTTGCCGTTCATCGGACTGATGGCGCCCACCTTCAGACCCTTTCTCGCCAGAACCTCCCAGATCTGCTCGATATCGCGGTAGACGATGTCACCTAGATGATGAACGCCATGTTTTGCCAGCGTGAGACCGGTGTGCGCCGTCGCCCACTGAATCCAAGGTTCCAATTCATCATAGTTCTTTTCGGAAATGGTTTCCGCACGACCATACCGATCCAACAGCGACTTGAAGTTTGGCAACGCGCCATGGTCCGCATAGTACTGGATAAAATCGAAATTTACTTCATTTAGCTCGAGAAGTAACAGCATATAGATCAAGCTTCCGATAATTTGGGGCGCGCGACCGACTCCAGCAGCAGCGCTCGGCTGAGATCAATCAATCTTGACCGTGCCGCCAACAGGCCGACCGCTCGCAGGTCGAGATTTCGGCTACAATTCCGGCAATCACGGGGCATCATACGATGCCGGTCGAAGGGGGCATCCATATCGTCATTTCAGATCAGCGGAATTCAAGCCTCACCTCTCTTATCCGCACTTGCGCAGTTTCTTGCCCAGCCTCGCTCGCGCCATATAATCTCCAGCGCTGAGCCTCGCATCCCTCCGGCAAGTGCAGCTGCGACTGATAGGTAGTGCTGCCACCACGTACCGGCACAAGCTGCCGCCATGCCGACACCTCTCCTGCCACACCAAGACAGGAAACTTCCCAGGAAAGACGCGCCGCACGCCCAGCATCGTCAATGGTGATGCCTTGCCTCAGATAATAATGTCCGGGCGAGAGTAGCGTCACACGCTCTGCGACGAGTGAGCGGCGCGAAGGCTCGATAGATATGTCGAGATCACCCTTCGGGGACAGCACCACCCCCGCGTCAGTGCCATCATGCAGGCTCCAGGCAAGCGGCATGAAGCGCGCCTCGATCGTCCGGGCGTCAAAGCCAATTCTGCGAAGCACCGGCGTGTCCGCACCCGCTAACGTTTGCACATATTCGCGTGCCGTCGCCCAATGGCCCTTTGCGACGAGGGCTGCCAGGAGCCTCGGCGTCAGATCGTCTCCTTCGGCAGTCGGCCGCTGCTTCCGGGTCATGAGCACAAGCTGTGTGAGGGCATCAAGGGCGTCCGCCTGATCAGTGGCAGCGGCAAGAAATGCAGCAAACCAGGGCCGCGCCGCATAGCCCTTGAGGCTCGCGCGAATGTCGGGATCGGGCAGGGCGGCTGCCAGCGTGCCAAACAGCACGCCCCCGGCGGCATCATTGGTTGAGAGAGCCTCGTCGTAATATTGAAGTGTCTCGGCCAAGTCACCACGGGAGGATGCGTCCTCAATCGACAAGAGCTGCGTAGCCATATCCCGCCGCGATACCTGGTGAGCGAGTGCCAGCAGGTGCCGGACCTGGCCGCTTGCCTGCCCCCCCCCATCGTCGCTCGCCGCCTCCGACACGGCCAGCAAGCGAAGCGCTGGCGCGGTGAGTGGCTCGCCGCGGAGCGCACGCCTGGCATCATCGGCGGAGGCCTTCGGGGGAAGAAATTTGCCCCCCGACGCCGCCAGCCGACGGTCTGCGCGAACAGACAGGGCCACCGCGTCACCCGGCCGCAAGCGCAACGCCAGATCCGGCTCCGTCGCAGCCAAGGCGTTCGTAGCGGCATTAACCCCGGCAGACAAAGCCAAGCCGGCCGACAGAAGGCCAAGTAACAATAATGATAATCGGATGCGCATCACTTTTCTCGGCGGAACCTTACGCCGCCTCGTCTTCCGACTTGTCGTCCTCGCCGTAGCCGTAGCCGTAGCCGTAGCCGTAGCCATAGGCCGATTCACGATGCTTAACCTTGGTCAGGACAACGCCAAAGATGTGGGTGTTGACCAGACGCAGCCGGGCGAGCGAGGCGCGAATGCCGCGGACGGCTACGCCCTCCGCCTGGATAACCAGGACGCACCCCTCAACGGCACGCCCCAGCTGCGGTGCATCGGTGAGGCCTAGGATGGGTGGGCAGTCAACTACCACATGGTCGAACATGCCTTGCAATTGAACGATAAGCGACTTGATGCGGTCACTGCTTAGAAGTTCAGCGGCGCTGGGCGGCTTGGGCCCTGAAGTCAGGACAGACAGGCCTTTATATTTGGTCGCCCTGATCAAAGCCTCGATATTTTCGTCGCCTGCCAGCAGGTTGCTGAGGCCAGCCTCATTATCCATACCGGATAAGCGGTGGACGTCTGGCGAGCGCATGTCGCCATCTACCAGCAAGACCCGCTTACCAGTGCGTCCGATCGTAATCGCGAGGGCGAAGGAAGTCGTGGACTTGCCCTCACCTGGCCTCGTACTCGTCACGATGAAGGAATGCGGCAAGCCATGAGACGTCGTGAAGGCTAGGTTCGAACGAATACTAAAGTAGGCCTCCGAAATATATGATTTTGGATCTGCGATGTGCTCGTCAATCTCGGTATCGTCTAAGGGAATATGACCTAGCATTGGCAATTTGAATAATTGCTGGACTTGGGCCGTGTTGCTGACACCCTCATCAATCTGTTCAAGGCCAAGCGTCACCGCCACGGCAAGACCTAGGCCGACGATCAGAGCTAGCGCCATGTTCTTGGGCAGGCTGGGTGCGGAGGGTCGATCCGGCACCACTGCATTGTCGACAATAACAATATTATTGACGCCCACTGAGCCAGCGATGCCGATCTCCTTGTAGCGCTGAAGGAGAGCATCGTAGAGCTGACGATTGGTGTCGGCTTCGCGCTGGTAGGTACTATACTGGATCGTCGCACGCTGCTGCCGATCAAGGTGCGTCTTCATTGTATTGACTTGCGCCCTCAAGTCCTTCTCCCGCTTCAGGGCCTCTGCGAAAGTGTGTGCGTGACTGCCCACAACGCGCGCCGTCTCCCGCGATATGGAAGCGTCCAGCGCATCTATCTGCTCCTTTAAGGTGCGAGCAGCCGGATAACCCGGCTCAAATTGCACCATCATTCGCGCATAATCGGCAGCGATTTCGGCACGTTTCTGCCGCAATTGCGCAATGACCGTGTTGCTCAGCTCGTCAGGGCTGGCATTGCCACTTCGAGTTGCACCGACCCGGCTTTCTGCGGCGATGCGGTCAGCCATTGCCGCATTGAGGGCGTTATTCATCGCATCAAGGTCACTCGCTGCCAGCGTGCGCTGCGACTGCGTCTTGCCAGTGGCAGCGTCGCGGACTGTCTCTAGGGTGACGATATCATTTTGCGAGGCGTAGGTGACAACGTCACGCTCGGACTGTTCTAGTTTTCCTCTAAGGTCGGCGAGGCGTTCCTCCAGGAATTTACGAGCGTCCTGAGTTGATGCCAATTGCCGGTCCATATTCGCGGCAATGAATTGCTGCGTCCAGGCATTGGTGACTTGTGCCGAGAGCTCTGGGTCTCGGCTGGTATAGCTGATGTCGATCAGTCGCGAGCGGCGCACCGGCGAAATATCGATATTGGCGAGCATGAGCGAGGCCGCCAGCTTTTCCCGCTCAGAGACCTGGGCCGACATCAGGTGGCCCTTGCCAGTCTCTCCATATTTTTCCGAGTTCAGGGATGTGCCGTGCGCGGTGAAGAAATCACCGCGGTGAGCGAGATTGAGGACCTTGACGACCCTGTCGGCCAGCGACTTCGCGCGCAGCAGTGCGTATTGCGTCTCATAAAATTCAAGGTCTTGTCCTGCCCGATCAGAGTCGAGGCCCTCGACATTTGTGATTTTCTTCTGTTCGCGATTGATCTCAATCTCGGCCCGCGCCGTGTAGCGGGACGCCGTCAGCAGAGTCACCAGCAGACCCACAACCAGGACGCTGGAAATGATGCCGGCAATGAGCCACTTCCAGCGCAGGGCCGTGTAGAAATATTGCTTCAGGATTGGCGGCAGCGCGTAGCTGTCAGGCTCGCCCTCAGGCGTCACACCCGCCAGGATGGCAGCAACCGGGCCATTGGCGGCGTTGATCATATCATTCATGTGGGAAACTTTTTCCAACTCGATGGAGGCTGTGGCTTATTTCACAAATTCTGGAGGGTGATGATAAGAGGCGTTGTGAGCAGCGGTACGATCTGCAGGAGATCCTTGAAGAGGCGCCGTGCATGTGAATCGCCGACGACGACAACGTCATTGGCGTAGACCTCGGGATCTTCTGCCGCGCCAAGGCGAATGGCCTTGAGATTATAGAGGGCTGCGAGTTTCTGCCCCTTCACCGTGCGGAAGATGACAACTTCATTCAATTTGGAAAATTCGCTAGTGCCCTCCGCGCGCGCAATCGCGCGAAGCAATGTCATGCGCCCAACGACAGGATAGAGGCCAGGCTTGCGCACCTCGCCCTCTACCGTGACCACTTGGCTGATCGTCTCCTTGAGGTTCACTGTCACTTGGGGATCGCGCACATAATTGACGCGCAAACGCTCCTTAAGGAGGCCCTCGATTTCGTTGGGTGTCTGACCTGCGACCGTAATGACGCCCGCCAGGGGGAAGGAGATGCGGCCGCTGGCATCAACCTGGATTTCCTTCTCCGACAGCTCTTCAATGCCGAACACGCTGATCGTCAATTTGTCGAAGGGGCCGACCAGATAGGCCCGGTCGAGAGCAGTCAGATCTTCCCGGTCAGGTACAGGCAAAGCCTTTGCATCCATGACCTGCAGATTGGGAGCGCCCCCGAGCTTCGGCGTGCTGCCGGCGCAGGCAGCCAGAAGCAGCAATTGAAGAGCGATGGCAGCGCGCTTAAACATCAAGGAAACCTTCGAGAATTGGGAGGTGATGAGAGGGGTGCACGAGAGCCTTAATGCGTTCCGCGCTGGCTGGAAATAGCCTCGGGAGCATTCAGCCAGATTGCCGCGACAACAAACAGACAGGCCAGCGAAGGAACCCTAAGCGGATAGTCGCCGCCGTTCGCAATGGCGAACAAGGCGATGATGAGCGCGCCCATGGAAGCCAAGGCGTAATCGCGGCCGCGATGGCCACGTGAGATGAGCAGCCGGGCCACTTTTAGAGTGAAGCCAACGCCGGCGAGGCCCAGCAGCACCAGCCCGGGCAAGCCGCCGGTGAGCGCCAATTCCAGCCAGTCATTATGCGCGTGATTGAAGTAGCTGGTGCTGAGCAGTTCCCGCGGCTCGGACAGTTGGTAGACTTCGACGAAGGAGCCGAAGCCCGAGCCCACCGGGAAATACTGCCAAACCATGGCCAGGACCGGCCCCCACGCCTTGTAGCGGAACTCCTCGCCCGCGGCTTGGCCCATCATCCGATCAAATGCTTCACCCCGGCCGAGGAGGATGGTCATCACGACAAGGCCCGCCACGGTAGCGCCGAGTTGTGCCAGCCAGACACGCCACCGCCGCGTGCCCGCAGTCTCCCCACTCGGCCCTTGGCGGGGCCGGTACAGCATGGGCGCGCTGATCAAGCCGATGAGTGCCGTGACAAGGCCGACGCGCGACCCCGTGACGAGGATGAGGGGTACGAGAACGCAGCCAAAGGCAATCGCGACAAAAGCCCGCAGCCCCATCACGGGGTCGCGCGGCGAATGCAATCTGGTCGAGGCGTAGACGGCCAGCATCGGAAAGAGAGAGGCAAGAAAGACGGCCTGGTGATTGCGATTGGCAAACAGGCCCACTGCGGAGCCATTATTGGTGATCTGATAGAAGTAGAGGGGGCTGTCAGCGCCACTGCCTAGCTGGAGAACGCCAATCACGCCGCTCACGAGGCCAATGCCCAGGATGAGGGTAAGCAATTGCCAGCGCTCATCGCGATTGAGGCGGGCACCAAGCACCAGGGTAGCAAGCGGTACCATGAGAGAAAATAACGCATTCCACGTGCCCGTTGGCACCATGCTGACCGGTCGCCACTCCGCACCCAACTGAGCCACGCGATCAATCTCGACGACAATCCCGTGCCCCGGCAATTTCGACCAGATTGACGGCGGCAGGGGCACGAGCTGCAGCAATGTGAGGCTGATGATGGCGGCTGCCATGGCGAAGAGGAAGCGGCTTGCCCGGACCTGCTCCCATGTGAGGCCGATGAGGCCATAGCCCAAGAGCAGGATCGCAATCGGCCGCAGGATCATGAGGGACTGGATGTCGGCGCGCGATCCCCCGCCCAGGAGAAACGACAGGACCAGTAGGGCTGCCAAGGCCCAGGCGGGGCCGCTCGCATTGAAGCGGCCGAACCAAGCCGCAGTAGTCTCTTGCATGCGTACAAACGAGAAGGCGTCTCTTGCAGGAAGCCGGCGAGCGGTCATCGCGCTCTTTCTCTGCGAGCTGGAGATGCGAGGGAGATGTCGAGGGATGCCGCCTCGTCGGGGTGTTCGCGCTGGAGGGCCTCGATTTCGGTCCTGAGCACCTCAAATTCCTGGAGCTTGCGCAGCAGGAAGCGCCCGGTCAGCGCCGAGCGCTCGGCAAATCCCTGGGGCGTTAGCACATAGAGGTAGCCCCACCGATTCTGGGAGGCCTTGAAGTTTTCGACCTTCATTGATCCCCTCTCGATGAGGGCCCTGAGACAATAATTCACCCGCCCCAGGCTCACACCCAGCTGTTCGGCAAGCTCGCGCTGCGTGCAATTGGGATTGCCTTCGAGGATTCGCAGAATCTGGAAGTGGATGCTCTCACGGCGGTTGAGGTCGTGCTCAGCCATTGAGTTTCGCGAGTAGAATACGTTCAAAATTGAACATGAAAATCAGAGGTATTCGTAATTTTCGGCGGCTTTGCTAGCCGGGCGTGCCCAATTTCCCGGCCAAGCTCCTGCAAACTGCCGACAAGGCAACCTAGCGAGCAGGAGCGGCCTTCCAGTCACTCAGGCCTCGAGGGCCTGAAAGCCCGGCCAGTCTTTCGCCAAGCCAGTTGTCAGGATGAAGCCCGTCTGTCCATGGGACGTCCACGGCTACCGCAGTGCGGGTGACTTTCGCCAACCCACACCCATAATCGCCCAATCATGGCCCAGAGACGAGTCAAGTCGTAAGCCACCGCGCGGATAGGGCCTAAAGCAGCACCCCGTCAAACCATCCCAAAAATTAATTCCACCAGCAGTAGCTACTGGCCTTGCCCCGCCACGCCATTGTGTCGGGGCAAGGCCATCCGCACCGAACGTTCGCGGACCTCAGGCGAAAACTTGTTCCTGGCCTTGCTCATGGTAGCTCCTTCTCACAGATAGGAGCCTCCGGAAGACCTGGGTCGCTTCAAACTTCAGTCGGGTAGGGCTTCAGCCTTGGACTCTCTCGATAGCCGGTATCCCCCTCCCCCCCCTGGGAGCAGCGATCCCCCAGCAAACTGCCGATAACGCCACTCCTCACCGCGCACCAAACCTCGTCACGATCGTGCGGAGCGTCATCAACACGATCAGAAAATCCAGCCAGATCGAGAAAAATTTGATGTAGTAGAAATCATATTCGAGCTTGAGAGTGGCGGCCTCGGTTAAGGCGACATTGCCTTGATGCACTGCCGCCCACCCCGAAATGCCAGGGCGGACCGAGTGGCGGTAGGCATAGTAGGGGATCTCGCGCTGGTAAGCGCGTGCGAGCGCGAGGGCTTCAGGGCGCGGCCCGATCCAGCTCATGTCGCCCTTCACGATGTTGAACAGCTGGGGCAGTTCATCAATGTGCCACTTGCGGATGATACGCCCGACCCTGGTGATGCGGGGATCATCTGCTTGGGTGAATGCCGGACCAGAGCCGTCCGAACGCATCGAGCGCAGCTTATAGCAGCTGAATATCCGCCCCTGGTAGCCAACGCGCCGTTGACGGTAGAGGGCAGGCCCCGGGCTTTCGAGCCGGATCAGGAGTACAGACATTGCCATGATCGGGATTACAATGATTATGGCTGGAATGGCGACTATAGTATCGACGATACGCTTGATCCGCAGATAGGGCTGCGAGGGCAGCAATTGGCCAAACACCAGTTCGGGCCGGGTCCGTAGCCGGACGCGGCCGAGTGCCATCTCGCGCAGATGGGCAATGTCGTAAACTGGAATATTGCGCAAGACAGCGCGGCTGAAGAAGCGCTCCCAGGCCGGGGATTGATCCTGCTCACTGTCAAAAACAATGCCGAGGACGTCGTGGGGCAATCTGGGCTGGCGCAATGCTACCCATTCAATGCGAGCGGAGAGGAGCTCATTGTCGAGCAGCATTTCGCCGACATATGCAAGGCGTGGAAAAATCGTGCGAGCGCGTAGCATGGCGACAAAATAATACCATGCGCCGCCGATCGTGAAGCTCGTTGCCAGATGGTAGTGGCCGAATCCTCCCCAGGCGAAGGTCATGAAAAGCATAGCCAAAGCGTAGGAAACTAGAAAGCTCGGGAGGACAAGGACCTTGTTATCCACGAGCGGCAGAATGCCGATCTTGCGTAGCCCGACATGTGCCCCCAGCAATGCGAGTGTCGAGACATAGAGCTCCGGTTCACGCGGGGTGAAGATCGCTACCCATGGGTATGTGCGTGCGATAAGGGGATGGAGCAGTTCGGGGATGAGGATGGCGAAGAGGATGGCGCCCAGCAGGGCAAAGCGATTGGAGCGCAGCATTGCGCCAATACGCCGCTTGCCTGAATTGCGATAGGTCCCGAACTGCAGGACATGATCCAGGATAGGCTTATTCATATTCGCATATCCATTAGCCAATGATGAGATGCCAGGGTGTCATACTTGCCGCCCGGCCAATCGGCGCCAAGCAGCCCCATGCTGTGAGCGCGTGCCGGAGGCAAGGGCCCGTCTGCGGGCCATCATGCGGGAGCCAAATCGCCGGCAGACAGAGTTGCCGGTGTCAGTCCGCCAAGGATATTGAGAAGTACACGGACACGGTCCCGGTCACCCAGGCGCTCGACAGTCGCCAGCTGGTCTGCGAAGGGGCCGGAAATAAGTCGCACCTGCTGGCCCGCCTGGAGCGCCGGGGTGATGCAGTTCATGATGCCGTTCTCGCAACGTGCAAATAGCGCCCGCATGGCGGCATCCGGCATGGCTTGGGGGTGGCTGGAGGATGGCCCCACCAAACGCTTGACGCCAAATGTCCCATTTATAGAATGCCATGAGTCCCAATTGCGATCGAATCGGACGAAAACATAGCCGGGAAACACAGGCGCCAGGACTTGATCAACACGCCTGGCGTGGCGGCGCATCTTGCGAAACTGCGGGCAGAAGCTGACAAAGCGTTGCCGCTCAAGATGGCGCTGAGCTTGCGATTCACAGCGGGACAAAGTCTCCACGACATACCACGTGGCGGGTTGAGCTGTTTCAAACATGTTGCCAATGATAGTATTGGGTTAATTTACTATTGGCTAGCCCATATCTCGATCTTGCGGAACACAGAAATTGTTGTTGGATTGTTCTTTTCCTGCGGGGATGTTCCCGAACGGGGTGCTGGTTCATCGACGTTCTCCCATGCGATTCCATTTTTGCGTGGGGAGTTTGTCGAAACAGCGGTCGGCGTGACAAGCCTCTTCAGATCGGTCAGAGCCGGTGGCGAACGTGCTGCCGCCATCTACTCCGCCATCGAGAAGATTGCCAGTGGCTGGCCCGCCTCCCGCTGGGACGAGCTCATGCCTTGGAACTGGGCAGCCGATACCACGCCCGTCAGCACGGCGGCCTGACCTGCCGGGCAGTGGCTTAAGGTTCGGCCGACGTTGACAGCAGCGCTGCGCGCAGATCGAGGAGCGG
>JAHFPT010000004.1 GCA_023266625.1 Novosphingobium sp.
GTTGGGCGACGCCCGGCGACTCGCGCTCGGCGGTGTTCAGCCTCTTCTACAACTTCTGATCCAGCGAGGGGCGGGCGCGGCGATTGCCGTTCCCGCTCTTTTCAGCCCAGGATCAGGACACATTGAGGGCACGTTCGAGGTTTGAGACGATTTTGTTCAGTGCGAGGAGGAAAGGCGCCGGGATATGTCGATATCTCCAGGCTTTCCGACGAAGCAATGGACAAAATCGGTCAAATCCCGCAGGGACGTCGAAATGGCTTCGATCTAGGGCCCGCGCGGTCTTGCGGGTAGCGATGCTACCCGCTGCCCCCGCCCGAACCCGATATCTTCGCCATTTCGACGCCCCGAACGTGCAATCAATGGGTCCTGACCCTGGAAGCAGCGCATGATCCGTATCATTCCCGACGTGCTCGATGCCGCAGGCGTCACCAAGCTCCGTTCCCTGATCGACGCTGCCGACTGGACCGACGGCAACGAGACATCGGGCCCGCAGGCGGCGCTCGCGAAGCAAAACCAGCAGCTCCCCGAATTTGGCGACACCGCGGCCGAAGCCGGGCGCTTCGTCCTTGAGGCGCTGGGCCGCACGCCGCTGTTCATCGCCGCCGCGCTGCCGCTCAAAATCTATCCACCCTATTTCAACCGCTACACCGGCGGCGACACCTTCGGCGACCATATCGACAATGCGATCCGCATGCGCCGCGGCAGCGATTTCCGGATGCGTGCGGACCTTTCCGCGACCCTCTTCCTGGCGGACCCGGACAGCTATGACGGTGGGGGGCTTGTCGTCGAGGGCTTTACCGAGGCGCCGGGGCTCAAACTGCCGGCGGGGCACCTCGTCCTTTACCCCTCGACCACCGTCCACCGCGTCGAACCCGTCACGTCGGGATCGCGCGTCGCCAGCTTCATGTGGATCCAGTCGATGATCCGCGACCAGGGCCAGCGCAATCTGCTCTTCGACCTCGACATGGGGGTTCAGGGCGCAGCGATGGCGCTGGGCCAGGGTGATCAGACGGTCGTGCGCCTGACCGGCGTCTATCACAATCTGCTGCGGCGCTGGGCCGACAGCTAGGGTCAGGACCCTAAGTCAGCATCGCGCGCCATGCTCGCGAGTTGAACTCGCGATCGCCGACGACCATCGATGCCGCAAGTTGCTGTGCATCGGCAAGCGCCATCGCCTCGTCCGGACCGAGCACGGTCAGCGCGGTTGCCCAGCCATCGGCCATCATGCAACTGCGGTGCACCACCGTCACCGACGACACGCCGTTGACGATCGGGCGCCCGGTGCGCGGATCGAAGCTGTGCGAATAATATTGGCCGTCGACCATGACGCCGCGCCGGTAATTGCCCGATGTCGCAACCGACAGGTCGTGGAGCGCGAGGCGCCACGGCGGAATCGAAGAACTCGGCGGCATTTCGATGTCGACCCACCAGGGCTGCCCGTCGGGACGAATGCCCTCGCCGCGCAGTTCGCCGCCGACTTCGATCAGGAAATGCCGGATGCCCTGCCCAAGCAGCCAGTCAGCGGCAAGATCGGCGCCATAGCCTTTGGCGATGCCCGACAAGTCCAGCCTCGCACCTTCGCTGCGCCGGATACGCGGGGCCGACGCGTCGATTTCGATGGCCCGCCGCACAATGACGGCTTCAGGAAGAGCAGCCCCGGCGGGTTGGCCACTGCCGAATCCCCAGCGCTCGGTCAGGTCTCCGAGGCAGGGATCGAAGGCTCCGCCGCTCGATTCGGCGACCTCGATCGCGGCGGCGACCACATGAGCAAACTCCGCAGGCACCATATGCCATTCGCCCGCAGACGCCCGGTTGAACCGCGACAGATGCGAGTCGGCCTCCCATTGGCTCATCTGGGCAACGACAAGGTCAAGCGCCGCCTGAACCCCGGCTTCTGCGGCGGGCGGCGCCGCGACCGCGTGCAGCGACCAGCTCGTCCCCATGGTCTCGCCCGCAAAGCTTTGGATATCCGCGCCCGCGACGCGCGCCGCAAAGGCGGCGGGCGTCAGCGCGCGCGGGATCAAAATGCGGTCGCTCAGGGCGCGAGCACCTCAAGCGTCGTCACATAGCTGGCACGCTTTGCAATCGGCGGCGGCGCCCCTTCGGTCATGCCTTCGGGCTGCGGCGTGATGACGTTCAGCCAGTACATGCCAGCTTCGGGCCAGGTCACCGACACTTTGCCGTCGGCGCCCGTCTGTAGATGCTGCTCGCCGAGCTGATCGCGATAGCGGATGCCGCCCGGAATGACGGTGACCGGCAGATCCGCAGCGGGCTTGCCGTCGAGCAGGAATTGAAAGGTTGCCGCTTCACCCGCGATCAGGTCGTTCGGATGCGTCACCGGCACCAGCTCGATCCCCTTGCCCACCGGCTTGAACAGCGTCGTCGTCGGTTCGCCTACGGTCACGAAAATCTCGTTGCGATTGTTCGCTTCGGCAGTCTTCACGTTAGTCGCACCCGCGGGAACTCGCTCGGCCAGGTTGGCGGCGGTCGTGCCGCGCGGCAATCGTTCCGTCTTCCCGTTCAAGTCATAACTGCCCAGCAGCATGTCGGCGACCGACGCGATGCGATACGTCCCCTTCTGCGTCAGATGGACGTCGAACGTGCTGCGATAGCGCCCCGTCGACTTGTTCTCGATCGTGACTTCGGTGCCGTCGGGCGCCCACGCCTTTACGGCGTCGAGCCGCAGCGGCTGATGCTCGAAATAGAAGAGGTCGTTCGACACGGCCGCATCGACCGTCACCCACACGTCGTCACCCGAAAGAACGGTTGCCGACGGCATCATCCATTGACGGTGCGCGCTTGCCGGAACCGCAATCATCGCCGCGAGAGCGACGGTCGCCGCGAAACCCCAAAACTGCTTCTTCATAAGCCCTGCCCTTTCAAGAGATCAGCGGAAAGCGATGGTCACGGCGCCGAGTTCGGTCTTGCCCGCTGCGCGCCCGCCGGCGCCGGCCTTGGCCGGCCAGGAGAAGGGAATGCGCAGCAATTCGCGGCCGCCCACTTCGCGCGCCGCTTCGATCACAAGCGTATATTCGCCCGCCGCCGTCGCGCCGAGTTGGGCCCGGCTGAACGAAATCTTCTGAGCGCCCGGTGCGCGCGTCGCGCCCGAAATGCCGTTCGCGGGGAATTTCATCGTGCGCCCCGAAGCGCGCCACCATTGACGCACGTCGCGCAGCCATTTGGTGCCCTCATTCTTCTGCATATCGTCGTCGTACCAGACGGCGACCGTCTTTGGCGGCGTGCCGGCCTTCTCGACCCAGATCGCAACATAGGGTCGGTGATATTCGGCGACCTTCAGCTGCGGGATGGTGATCGTGACGTCCATCGTCGCGGGCGCAGCCGCGGCGACGACGGGCGCCGTCAACGCCGCGCTCAGCGTTCCGCCGATCAGGATCGTTCGCGATGGGGACTTCATGAAAACTCTCCTTAGTGGATGAAGATGATCGCGACGGCCGCGGGAAGGGCGAGCCCCGCCGCAACAAGCGGCCAGGTGCTTTTGCGCTTTGCCGAGTGCAGCCACAGCAGGACCAGTCCGGTGAGCGCGAAGATCAGGCACGCAAAGGCGAAGATATCGATGAACAGGCTCCACGCGTCGCCCGAATTGCGTCCCTTATGAAGGTCGTTGAGGTAGGAAATCCAGCCGCGGTCGGTGACTTCGCTGGATACTTCGCCTGTCGCGCGATCGATCGCGACCCACGCGTCGCCGCCGGGACGCGGCGCGGGCAGATAGACTTCGTCGGCGGACCATTCGGCGATGCCCGACGCCTTGACGGGGAAGTGCCCCTCGACCCAGCGTGCGACGGGCTTCGGCAAGACGCCCTTCCCGCCCGCGGGATCGGCGCCGAGCTTGCCCAGCACCGCCGCGGGCATCTGCACCGACGTTTGCGCGACGACCGGAGTGGCCTCGATATCGGCGGCATGGTTGAGCGTGAAACCGGTGATCGCAAACAACAGCAGCCCGATCAAACTGATCGCCGAGCTCATCCAGTGCCACATATGCAGCTGTTTCAGCCAGAAGGCCTTGCGGCTCTTCTTCGTCGCCGGTCGCTGGGTTCGGGGTGCATGCATCTGGAGAAGATCTACCTCAAGGATGCCCGCCATTATCGAGAACGATTCGCAATTACAACAATCAATCGACCTTTCCGGTACTTTTCCCAAGCTAAAGCCGCGACATCCGTTTCTCCCACGCGAGCATCGTAACGCGCAGCGCCGCGGCATCGTGCCGGGCGTGATGCGGTACCTCGCTGGGCGCCATCGGGCCGATGATATCGGGATCGACCAGCTCGAACCGCAAGCTGCGGATCGGCTTCATATAGCCGGGACCAGTGACCAGCAGCCGTGCGGCGTGGGCGATATCCTCTGGCCAGTCGGCGACCAGCAAAGGATCGGCGTCGTCGATCAGATACTGCGCGAACCGATCGGCGACCTCTGCGAGCGGCAGCCGCTCGCTACCGAGTACAGGCAGCACATGCTCCGCAACCCAGGGCGTCGGAACCGCACACTCCGTGGCCGCGTAAAAGTGAGTCAGCGCCTCATCCTCGGGCACCAGCGCGACGGAAATCAGATCGCCGCAAAAACCGTTATATTCGGCATCGAGAAAATATCGCATCGTCGGCCCCCACGAAGGCCCCGTGCCCTCGCTGCTACGCTAGGGGACACGCGAAGGTCACGGCAACCCTACCGCGACCCGATCGACGATGACAGTAAGTGGCGGAGACGGAGGGAAAGCCTCCCAGGCATCCACCTTACAACAAAATCAACTACTTATCAGTTGTGCTACATTCGCCATTTGCAGCACTGTGTAGCAACAACCGGCGTATCTTCAACCCCTCATGACCATGGGACTACCGACTTTTCGAAACACGATAGCCCCGCTGCTTGAGGTACGCAGCGACCCCGCTGGGGTGATCAATGCCCTTATGCCAAGCGCGCAGGTCCAGAATCATGCTGGGCCTTGTTCGGTCAATTGCCGCCAATGCGTCTCGCTCAAGCTGTGAAAAAACTAAGAATTGCTGATAAATTGAGCTTTTCAGAATAGAATCAGGGATCTCGTCATCCCCTGAATGGACGCCGCCCTCGGCGAAATGTGCGGGATACGAATGTTGGAGGGTTCTCAATAAGCCCTTCACTCGATTGCCCGCTATCAACGCAACGAACTCCGCGCGAGACGGGTGATTCGACGGATCGCGCATTGCTCTACACCAAAGATTGTAGCCCGGTTGCCATACATGCGGCGTCACGCCCTCAGGCCACGCGTTTGTTTCGGCAGCGGGCAGAGCGAGTAGACTTGGGGGCTTGAGCGAGGAACTCGCCGTTCGCTTCGGTCTGCCGAAGATTACATCGACGTCCGACCACCCTCGTTGAACTCGCTTGCGCAACGTACTTTGCGCAGTGGAAGTTTGCCTAGCCCAGTCGGAGAGCGATCTAATTTTGCCATCCTTCCCCGTTAAATAGGTCGTATTTCTTCGATTGTTGGATTGTTGCCTCTTACTGGCCCACCGCACCTTATCGGGGCCATACTCGGGATCGTGGGGATCAATTCGGTCCAGTGTCCACGTTTCAGAGGGCCGTCGTCGACCAAGGCCTTTTAGGAAGCCTTTAAACGATCTGAATTCGTCAGCGATGATCGCACCTTCGCGCTCTCTCGCCATCATAGCCTTGTAACATGACAATTCGCTAGGGAACGCCTTGCGAGCTTCACGTTCAGACAATCGCTCGACATTTTGCCTAAACTCCTCGACCGTTTTCGATGTCATCGGGTCAACCGTGACATTCGACCCATGACGAATCGGAATAATAGGAAAGTGACAAGCGAGCCGTAAGATCGTTGAAAATTATGCACTATTTTCCACTTTTTGGCGTCACTGAACGAAAGCTGCAGATCAGAATGTCACGGACGGAAAAGTTTGCAACTGTTGCAAAAGCTCCAAAGCGTTTAAGCGCTCATTGTTCTCACTTCGTTCCCATGCCGCTTAGCGCCTCGTTTGGGCCCGACCCATACCGCATTACGGCGACCGCGAAGTCGGAGCGGTAGGCCTGCCCAAGACGCGTAGAATAGCGAGGGGACGCGGGCACATCGGCAAACCCCATCTCGCCGGAATGCCACACCCAAAAATCTATGCGCCGCGCGTCGGCACCGTTCCCCGATTGCAATCAGATATTGTCCCTCTATTACCTGAGCAAATACGTTGCCGGGGCATTGGGGATCATAGATGGGGATCGCGACAAGGATCGTGTTGTCGCTGCTCGCGACTGCGGCTTTCCAGACCGTGGCTAACGCGCAGACCCCCATGACATTCTTCATGGAGACCGACCCGAAGGAGCGGTTTATTGCCAAGACGGTGCGCGGCGGTGTCGAAGATATATTCGCAACCGGCGATATAACCGAAGGGACTGCAGAAAGGCTCATTGCCTTCATCCGCGCGAACAAGGTCGAAGCCGCCAAAATCTACTTCAACTCGCCCGGCGGGTCTTTGGCTGAGGGCATGAGACTAGGTCGGACCATTCGGCGATTGCAGTTCTACACTACGATTGGCGTATACAATGCGACCTATAACGAAGGGGCGAATGCTGCTTCGATTTGCGCGAGCGCATGTGCTTATGCCTTCGCCGGTGGAACGAGTCGTTTCCTGACCGATTACACCGGCAGGCTCGGGGTACATCAGTTCTACACCGACAACACCGGCAGCCTCTCCGGTGAAGCCGCGCAACAGGTTAGCGGCCTGATCGTCGCCTATCTCGATGAGATGGGCATCGACGCCAAAGCCTTCACCATTTCGACGATCGCCGACCGCAACGGAATGATTTGGCTCACCCCAGACGATGCCCTTAAGCTGCGTTTCGCCAACAACGGCAGCGATGCCCCTGTCGCGGAGATCAAGCTCGCGGGGATGACGCCTTACCTCAGGGTGCAGCAAGAGCATCACGACGTTACGACCCGCGTCCTCTTCTATTGCTATGAGAAGACCGTCCATATGGAGTTCGGGATCGTGACAAACCCGGAGACCAGTGCGATGATCGCGGGGAACCAAAAGCGATCCTATCTGGAGTTGGACTTCAAGGAGTTCTTTGTCGCTACGGGTGGCACTGGCGCTGAGGCGTCCGATAGCGTCGTCTGGATCGGGCGTGACCTGACGCCAACGACCTTAGCGCAACTGAATCGTGCGACCGAGATCGGTGGCTGGATCGATGGCTTTGGGGCTGTCCGCTACGGCGCAACGCTTCAAATGCCGACAGTGCGGGAAAAGATCGCCGACTTTGCCCGGCAGTGCTACGCTTCATAGGGTGGCCACCGGAGAATAGCTGACGACTAACGCAATCAATTTAGGGGTTGGAAATGTTCGACAGGGCTATTTCAGCAGCCTGCGCCGTGGCAACTGGATTGGTTGCCACGCTCGGTGGATGTGGAGCAAACAGCGAAGCTCAACCCGGACCTGATCGTCAGTTGCCGGTTTTTGAGTTTCGAGAAATGGTCATCGGGCAAACCACCAGCAAAGAAGCCGAGCAAGCCGGGACCGTTTACGAGTGCCGTCCGAAAGACGCTGGATCATATTGTAAGTTGACCAAGCAGGAACTCGCAGGATTGCCTGTCGAGTATCCCCCTTTCGTTGATTTCAGAGATGGAAAATTCTCTGGAATCTCGCTCCAGACGCCTTCGGCCAATTTTGACAGCATTCGGTATGCGTTGCGATCTTCTTATGGGAAGCCTTGTCCAGTTGAGCAGCGGTTGCTGGGAAATGCCGAGCGATGGTGCTTTCAGCACGGAGACTTGGAAATCCGGCGCGACGGTATCTACATGGACGGCTTTTCCAGCATCGTTTACAGTCGTACAAGCGATGTCGATCCGGCGCCTTTATACACCAGCAGAACGCTATGATTTCAAATACGCTGCGGTGGCACGTTCACCGGCATTGGTGCTGCGACGTGATTGCGATCTAGCGCATGTTCGCCGATGCGGAGCAGACCACAACTGGGACGGCGATAGCTGAACTGGCCGCTCTCGGACGCCTAGACCCGCGTACACCAGTCAAATGAGCGCCATTTCTAGTCGAAGCTATTGCCAAAATTGGTCGCCAGAAGAGGATGGCCATTCTCACGGTACCCCCCGTGGGACTTGTACCGAAATTTCGTTGTGTGGGTCTCTCCAAAGACATCTTCATACGTGACATTGCCCAGAACCAGCAACGTCCATCGCCCCGCCAGCACATCAGCAGCATTATTGGGCGTACAACTCACGCCGTCGCGGATGGCATGGGTCGCACCGCTCCCAAGTGTTTGCTTCGCTGCGTCTGTGGGGATATTTGTTCCAACCGGCTCATTATCTGGGGGGGTGGCATCTGGATAGAGGCATAAGCTAGCATTGGCCGACAGGTTGAATGCAGGCGTCGCACCCTTGTTTTCAAGGATTACGTCCACCCATACCGCCGTCTCGTCAGCATCTGCCCTGAGCGTTAATTGCGTTTCATGAACATATGCGCGGAGTTGCTTTTTAGATGCATCTTTGGCGATCTCGGCATGCGCCGCAGCAGCATCCGCGCTTCTGGCTGCTATCGCCATAGCAAATCCCGACTCGTCGGCGCTCTGCTTGGCAATTTTCACGGTATCTTCGGTCGCGATTGCAGCGCGCCTGGCATAAATCGCCGCGGCAATCGCGGCGCCCATCGTTATAGCGCCGAGGAAAAGTCCTACAAATCCCAATATGAGCTGCCAGTAAGACCACTTCGCACCATCAAATGCGGCATCGGCAGCTTTCCATTGCGCGCAGAGGTCGGATCGGCGATCATCTTTTCCGGGTAAGCAGCCGGTGTTAACACCGGGAGAGATTACCCCATGGGTAGCAGCCCAAGTAGAGGACGGTTTGTCGCTATCAGCGCTGGATTTTTGAGCTGGCGGAGCCTGATGGGGAGGCTCTTTGTTGGGAGCTGCCCCTAAAAGGATCAGGCTAGCCGCCGTCACAAGAATAGTTCGGAAGCCACTATACATCTGTTGATACGCCGCCTTCAAAAATCTTCGCTTCGTCTTCCCCGTAAGCCACTCAGTGTACACTGTGCTAGCCGCTCGCAACTGCAACCATTCCCGCTCGCACCAAAAAGGCCCCGCGTGGACTGCGGAGCCTTCCCGGCTTTTCTAAGCTGGTCCCCACAGCCTATATCGGGTCGCAATCGATGGCTGGAGAGCAGGAAGACTATTACAATGAGCTTTGCTGTCAATCGGCTGAGCTGCTCGACTGAGTCCCGTTTTGGGCTGGCGCTAGCACTTAACGTATATTGCACTGACCAACGCGCTGCAGATTGAAACTCACCAAGCGAGCTACTTCTTGAGCACTCTTCATCATTACCTGGGACGACGCGCGAGTGCGCCCTTTGCAACGGACAGCGCAGACCAAGAGCGGTGATACTGGAAGAGCGGGCGACATTGCGCTTACGCTTCCGATCTCAGCGAGATCGCGAATGCTATGCAAACTGCACCACCAGCGTGATCGCCCCTACTCGGGGCTCGTGCTCCGATTGTTGTTGATCCAACCTATTGTCAATCCTCATCGTCATCGTCATCGTCATCGGCAAACATGGGATCACGTCCGTTCAGGATCCGATGCAAACGTCTCGCGCATTCGGCGACCCACGGGTCACCATATGGATTCTCATGTTTGGCGAGTTCGGACATTCGTGAGTTAAGTTCATCAGCTCCGCACAATTCGTCAATGGTGGATAGCTCGGTCGTAAACCCTGGCGGCACCAAGAGGGCCGCGAATGTACCAATCGCCGCGGCCCCTTGAAGTTGCTCGATCAACGAGCTCTTTAGTTCTTCGTCCCATCGCGCGGCATTGGTAAGTGCGAAGAAGACTTCTAGCGTCGGAAGACGTTTCAATGCAAAGCCGCTCAGAATTGCGTCGCGGTACCTCGGCAATTCACTGTCCATCAATTCCTTTGTTTTTACTCTGTCGAATACGGCCTCTCTAAGGAACGTGTTTGAATGGATTGAATATCCGTTCGCGCGCATCGCTTTACGCAAGATCCAAGGGGCAATAACTAAGTCGTTGCTCTTTACGAGCGCATCAAAGACCCGATGAACTCTTGTCTGCTGCCGGATGTCGCGAATACCAATGCGCATCAACGATGTTGACACGTCTGTCGCAAGCGATCTCGCGTCCTCAGGCGTGAAAAGCCAGTCGGATTTGCGAATGAAGCTCGACGACAATCCGACCCAGAAACCATCCTCAGTTGCAGCTGGTAGTTCTTCGAGCAGATCATCAAGCCGATCTAAAAGCTGAGGCAGAGTCCCAGCGGCCCGTAATTTTTCCAATTCTATTTCGAGCGTCTTTCCCCTCATCGACCAAACGCGTTCAACATCTGTTCGGTGGACCATCCCCGGGGGATTGCCGAGATAGAGCATTCGGACAAGGTTTCTACGCCTTGAAAGGCGGTTACCAGAGCCAGATTCCTTGTGATCCAAAAACCTCGGAAACAGGAGCTCGATGGTTTGCCTCTGCGGCGCTACTGCTGAGCCCAAAATCGAAACGACATCTCCGTCCTTTCCAGTGTCCATCCGCTGCGTGACCCGATTGGAGATCTCTTTAACTCCTGGATCATCTACCACTGCCTCGACGTTATCGCTGATAATATCACGAATGCCAGGCGCCTTTGTGTTCAACCAACAGTATCCGAGCACGTCATAAGCGGAAATTTCTCCACGAACGGCACCTTCGAGCACTGAATATGCACCGACCAGTCGCTTGACTTCTCGGGGAGTCTCGATGGCTTGGATAACGTGATCGAGAATCTCTTGTTCTGATTCTGATGGTTCAGCAGGCAACGTAGAGCCAAACCGCTCAAGAGAATCTGCTAATAGAGCGCGAGTGTCGTCGACAAATAATGGACGCAACGGGATTGGGTGCTGAATTATCTTCTCTATGTATCGTTCGCCAGCTTCAGGATTCCCGCGGCCTAGAGCTTCCGCTACTCTCCGCGGATCGTAAGCAACGAGATAAGATACTCCTTTAATTTCGCCGACAGCTTTGATTAATCGGGCCACTGCTCGGACATCGTCATCTTCAACGCGGTCGAGTTCATCGATTAGTACAACAACGGCACAACCTAATTTTTCAATTTTCTCTTCAAGCCTTTTGCGCTCGGTCTCTGGGGAAAGTTCTGTTCTTCCTGGCCGCCACGTGAATATTTTGCTCACTAGGCCGGAGGGATCGGCCGCGGTAGCGACGGCAGTCCCCGCGAAATTTATTGCTCCCCAGTATCGGTCGATGTCATCCCTCAGAGATTCGATCTCTTCCGTCAGGTTTTTCCCGACTGCTGATCTAACCGAGTTGAAGAATCCGGTGAGAAGGTCGTCGCCACCCTTCAAAAGCCAGGGATTGAAATTGGCGACCATCACCTTTTCCATTGAACCGAGGCGAAGTGCCAACAACGCGACCACGCTGGATTTTCCAAGTCCCCAACGCCCTGTTAGGCCGACCACGAAGCCAGTGGATCGACGTGCGCGAATTTCCCCGTTGGCATCGACCTCGTCCCTAACGAGAGCCCTGACGAGACTTTCCACGAAAGGCCCTCGGTCAAGCCGATCCCCATGTTCGTCGCGGATTGCGCGATCTTGTCGCGCGTCATTTGAAATTGCCATCGTGCAACGTTAGCAGACCTGGCGTTTTAGAGGAGTCCTTCGCCGAGGTTTATGACCAATCCGGACCAAGTTGGCGTCGTTCCCAACTCGAATACGCAGCCTCGATATTGGTCGTAAATTAACCCTTGGATAATCGTTCAGAGCTTGATGTACCCGCCCGTATCGGGGTTGGCCGAAACAAACTCGGTAGAAACTATTGACGGCTCGACCTGCACTAATTCCAACTCGGGAATTGGGCTTCGTAGTTCTGGCGAAGGCGGAAATGAAGTCCGCCAAGCTGAAAAGATGACGCCCTCTTTTGCTGCGAATTTACATTACCTCACTGATGCGGCCAACATCGCAGCCATCAACGCAGGGGCAATCTAAGTTGCGCGACGCTTCCATATTGGGAGCCGCGGTGCGCGAACAAGGAATGGCCCTTTAGCCGTCCGTCGCGCCTCAGCGAGCATATCGTTCAATCCTGCGGCCCCCGCATCTACAAAGTCCTTCATTGCGACGGAGATTGCGTCGCTCATGCCGGGCGGCATTGCTCGCCCCGCAACAGATTCATTCACCGCTTCCTTATTTGACGCGATAAATTGTTGCGCCACGATAGACACCGATAAGACGTGTTGCATTTGGTCCGGAAGATAGATGCCAATTAAGGCTTGCGCCTTTCGATATTTACGACGGCAGCTCCTCCAAAGCTCGTATGATTTTGTTCGTCCGACTTCGCGATCTTCGATGAACATTTCGATGCTGACCATCGGCCAGTGCGACAGTTCGTCTACCCAATCAGCGTAGGCTTCAATCGCGGCTTCGGCCTTGTCCAAATAGAGCTTTGACCGCTCTCGCCGTTCATTAAGCGCGAAAATAATTGCTCCAGAAAACAATCCGGACAAAAGAGCGGTAATTAACGCTTGAACCCACGGCATACTAAGCCCCCCATCCAACCTAATCCTTTTCGACGTAGCGATCCGGAACGTGCTCCCACGTGCCGCAAGCACGACCAACCTCACGACGGAAGTCCCGAAACAACGCCTTCTGGTTTATATCAGCATCCGGCGCATGGCGCCTGAAGACCGCCGCTAAAGCACGCGTAAACTCGCCGCTCAAATGATCGACAATTTCTTCTGCCTTAACTCGCGCCATTAAACTTCCCCTGTTTGGCCATTGCCTCGCCCGGACATGGTGCTTTAGGTGGCTCATTCAACCCGCCGCCAGAGCATTCGAGGCCAATATGGACATATCGTTCGGTAGCAACGAACCAACGCTATTAGGGATTGGTGCTGGCCTTTGGGTCAATGGCGCAAGCGTTATTGTAGCAGTCGTTATCGCGGTGTTTCTAACGCCGTGGTTGGCGGGACGAAGCGCACGACGGGAGCAGCAGGAAAAGCTGCTACGGACACTTCTCAATACATGGCAAACTGTCGCCAATCCCGACTATCAATCGGCTATTGCTCTGATTGTCGTCGATTTCAAAGGCTGCGCGAAAGTCTTGAAGGCGCGAGAACGGTTGCTCGAATGGGTGAACGCTCCGGCGCCGGGAGGCGAACCTTTAGCTTCAGCCCATTTCGAGAAAAACCGTCGCCTACAGGCCGAGCTTATCGCGGCCATCGCAGATGAACTGAATTTTGATATCTCGGCCGACGAACTGATCGCGGGCGCCTACCTCTCTCAAGGATTCGTGACGCGCGAGAATGTCATCTTCGAGGGTTTCGTCGCTTGGCAACGCATCGCAGTAGCGTTGGAGGAAAACAATCGCCTGTTCGCGGCGACACTCGCTGCGCCAACCGACGGAAAAATGACGGACGACGTCTCCGCCAAGTGATGCGACGTCGCGGCTAAATTACAGGCTTTGCAGGTTTCGATGCTCTAAGGCCAACATCCCGACCAACGGCAGTCTGTTCATCGACCTACCATCGGCACTGCGGCAAGTGCGACGCCCACGACTGCGATCACAATGCCGACAACCGTCCAAGCGTGGGCTCTGTTCAACGCCGCCCATCCCCCTTCGGTAAGTCGCAGGGATGTTTCTCGCCTCGTAAACGGAGGCAAAGGCAATGAAAGATTGTTGGGGTCCAAGTCTCCGACAGGCATATCTTCGTGCAACGGTTCAACCCAACCGCGCATCAAACAAGTGGCCAGCGATGCTTCCGCATTTTCGTCACGCTGCAATGCGTTTTCGACGATCCATACGTTCCCGGGCTGAAGAACAATCGCGACCCGCTGTCGCGCAAGGCCGCCCAACACTTTTCTAACGTTACGCTCGCGTTTCCAGTTTGTGAACATGCGACTGTGCCTGAATGATTTGGATGAAGCATTCAACAAAAACCCCGACCACGCAGTTCAGAACGTGGCCGGGGCAGTCGCGGGTAGCCGACGCCTAGAGCGCATGGCGCTGCCGATGGCACCAAGTTTTCGACTGTAGGGCGGGCGGAAGCGCGCCACGCGCCCTAATTCCCCCTCTTTGCGGGCCATCCCTCAAAGACAATTTG
>JAHFPT010000135.1 GCA_023266625.1 Novosphingobium sp.
GGGGAAAGCGAAAGTTCCCGTATGTGAAAAATCGGCGTTGATTATTGTAGTTAAAGACATATTTATATTAAATGTCGAATGAAGCTGGTCGACCAGAAATGCGCCCGATATATGTCCAGCGCCGTCCGAAGTAAAATTGGCCCAAGCATTGTTTATATATATAATATCCTCCGAATAAGCTCCCGGCCCGAATATATTGGTAAATCCGAAAATTCCGCCAAGACTGGGGGTGCCTATTGAAAGTCCAGAGCGTGCTTGTCCGGGACTTCCTGTCGTAAATAACCCTTCGACGCCGAATTCAAACGGAACCCAGTACGAGGCTGCTGGATCGATATTGGAAAACGTCACAACATCGGACATGGCAACGACAGTGTTTGCGATAGCATTATCAATCGGACCCGTGATGCTGCTCCTTGCGCGCATCTTTCCTGTACTTAAATCGCCGGATGCCTGGGCAATCGCATAGCCATCTCCGTAACAAGTTATCCAAGACGCGCCAACACATCCGTAACCATAAGTATATGTAGATACGCTGGTAGCGTCGGCGGTAACGGAACCCGAACTTTGAACGAGGTCATCGGTAACGACGTTTCCCGCGTTGATGGGGTATGTACGGGCATCTGCTCTCACTGCAGCACTGGCGGGCATGGAAGCAATCGCTGCTGCGGTCACAATCATCGAAGTAAGGAAGGCTTTCATCATAAAATGCCCCATTTCGTGTGGCGAAACAAACCCGTTTCGAACGCAACCCTAAACTTGGGGGGGGGGGCTATTCGTGTCAAGCTTATATCGAGGTTAACCATAACGCGCCGCAGAAACATTCTGACGTCGGCGGGTGAAGGGACCGCGCGTCACGGATTTGCGCCATTCTGCGCAGGCCGCCCCGCCGCTTCAGCCGGATTTTGTGCCGTTTTGGGGCGGGGCTTGAGGGGCTGGGGCTGTTCAACGCAGCGCTGGGGGCGGTGACGTATTTTGTGTTGCGGAGTGGGTGGCGGTTGAAGAGTTGAGCGCTGGGGCGGTCGGAGTCACTGCATTCGACCCCAATATAGAAGTAAGGAAACATTAATCCAAAATCGGTAAACATATGCCCCACTGAGCTATTCGAGGGGAACCGGACATGCAACTTATCCAAAAGTTTATCAGCGATATCACGGGCGCTACCGCCATCGAATATGGCCTGATTGCCTCTTTGATCGCGGTTGCCGCGATTGCTTCGATGCAGGGTCTCGGTGGCAGTCTGAAGAAGACGTTCAACAACACGTCTTCGTCAGTGGCTGGCGCTTCCGCCTAGCCGGGTCACGTCCTGCGCGTTGAAAGGGGACACGCAATAGCGCGTCCGTCGTTGCGCATTCCTAATGCGTCAGCCCGCGCCGCAAGGGATAGCGCCCGCCATCGAACTCCTCGAACAATTGCTCGATCGAGGGGTGATCGACCGGGCCACTCTCCCCGTCGCCCTGCAAATTCTGCTGACTGACATAGGCGACATAAGAACCTTCGCCATTCTCGGCGAGCAAGTGATAATAGGGCTGTTCGCGTTCTGGACGGACTTCGTGGGGGATCGATTCGAACCATTCCTCGCTGTTGGCGAAGACCGGATCGATATCGAAAATCACCCCGCGAAAATCATAGACCAGGTGCTTGACGACATCGCCGATGGCGAAGCGCGCCTTCATGCGCAGCGGCGCATCGATCAGCCTTCCGGCCTGTGGGGAGAAGAAACTCGCGCGTTCCATGCCGGCCCATATAGGTTTTGTGCAGCTGCGAAACAAGCGCGGCTTTTCAGCCGTCCCCGGTTGGATCGAACAGGCCTTCGCCCAGACCTTCGCATTGGGGGCTTGGCAAGCGCGGGAGCATCGGCTAACCGCGCCGCTTCGCGACCGGGCCGGGCCGAAAGCCTCGCGCCAATGCGCTTCACGGAGAGGTGGCAGAGTGGTCGAATGCACCGCACTCGAAATGCGGCATACGGGCAACCGTATCCAGGGTTCGAATCCCTGCCTCTCCGCCAAATTCCTGTATGAGACCGGCCAGAATTCTGCGAGGACGCACTAGTCCCATGCCCGCAAGCCGAAGATCAGAACCATGATTGCCGAAGCCGGCCTTGCCGCATTGTGGCTCGCCGCAGCAATGGCGCTGTTGCAGCTGGCGCTGGGGGCGCTGGCGCTGCGGCCGGGGCAGGGCGGCCTCGCCCCGGCGATTGTTCCGGTGGCAATGCTTCAGGCCTTGCTGGTGTCGATTGCCTTCGCCTGCCTGATTGCGACCTTCGCCCGGTCCGACATGTCGGTGCTGCTGGTCGCCGAAAATAGCCATTCGGCCAAGCCGATGATCTACAAGATCGCCGGAACCTGGGGCAACCACGAAGGCTCGATGCTGCTGTGGGTGACGATTCTGGGGCTGGCGGGCGCGACCATTGCCATGTTCGAGCGCAAGCTGCGCGCCGATACCAAACTGGCGACTTTGGCCGCGCAAGGAGCAATCGCGCTGGGGTTCTATGCCTTCCTGCTGTTTTCATCGAACCCCTTCACCCGGATCGCCGGAGTGATCGAAGGCCAGGGGCTCAATCCGCTGCTGCAGGACCCCGGCCTCGCCTTCCACCCGCCGACGCTTTATGCGGGCTATGTCGGCATGTCGGCGGCGTTCAGCTTTGCGGTCGGTGCTTTGGTGACCCGTAACGTCACGCCGCAGTTCGCCCGGGCGATGCGGCCGTGGATTCTTGGCGCGTGGATATTCCTGACGGTGGGGATTACCGCCGGTTCCTACTGGTCGTATTACACGCTCGGCTGGGGCGGCTGGTGGTTCTGGGACCCGGTTGAGAATGCCAGCCTGATGCCCTGGCTGGCGGCGACTGCGCTGATCCATTCGGTAACCGTGCTGGCGACCCGCGATGGGCTGCGCGCCTGGACGATCATGCTGGCGGTGCTGGCCTTCTCGATGTCGATGGTCGGCACCTTCCTGGTGCGCTCGGGCGTGCTGACCAGCGTGCATAGCTTTGCCGTCGATCCTTCGCGCGGCATATTCATTCTCGCGCTGCTGGCGATCTATATCGGCGGCGCGCTGGCGCTGTTTGCCCTGCGCATCGGCACTGTCACCGAAGGCAACCGTTTCGACATCGTCAGCCGCGAGGCGGCGCTGGTGGTCAATAATCTGCTGCTGACGGTGATCCTCGTCGTGGTCATGGCGGGAACGCTTTATCCGCTGGCGCTGGAGGGGGCGAGCGGGGCGAAGATTTCCGTCGGCGCGCCCTATTTCAACGCCACCGCCGGGCCGCTGGCCTTGCTGCTGATGATGATCATGGCGGCGGGGCCATTGCTGCGCTGGCGCGCCGACAAGCCGAAGCTGGTGCTCAGCCGTATGGCGCTGGCGCTGCTGGCGGGGGCGGCAGCGCTGCTGGCGCTGGTGCTGGCGGGCGGACAGATCGGCGCGATGCCGCTGCTCGGGCTGGTCGCCGCTGCGACTGTAGCCGTCGCCAGCCTGGCACCGCTGTGGAAACGCAAGCTGACCCGCACCCCGCTGTTCACTTTTGGCATGGTCATGGCCCACGTCGGCTGCGCGGTCAGCATCGCGGGCATGGCGAGCGAGAGCGCCTTCACCCAGGAAAACATGGTGGCGATGGCGCAGGGCGAGACCAAAAGTGTCGGGCCTTTCGCGGTGACTTTCGCGGGCCTGCGTGAGTTTCCAGGGCCGAATTATGCCGCGCTCGAAGGGGTGTTGCTGGTCAAGCAGGGGGCGGGCAAGCCGATCATCATGGCCCCGCAGCTCCATCAGTTCAGCGATCCGCCGATGCTGACCAACCAGGCCGCGATCAAGACCTTCTGGAACGGCCAGCTCTATCTCACCATCGGCGAAAAGGCAGTCGGCAACCGCTGGCTGGTGCGGATGTGGTGGAAGCCGTTTGTCACCCTGATCTGGCTCGGCGGCGCGATGATCGCGCTGGGCGGGCTGCTATCGCTGCTCGGAAGGGTGAAGCGCGACCTCACCGGCAAGCGCGCGGCTGACGCGCCCGCGCGGGAGGCTCCTGCGAAGGAGGCTGCGACATGAAACGCAAATGGCTGCTATGGCTGCCCTTCGCGCTTGGGCTGGTGCTGCTGGGCCTGTTCTATGTCGGCCTGAAGAAGCCCGAAGACCATATCATCGTCTCGCGTATGGTCGGCAAACCGCTGCCCCTCTTCACTGCTCCAGCTGCCTTGCCTGGCCAGCCCGGAGCGGCGACGGCCGATTACCGTATGGGCAAGCCGCGCTTGCTCAATATCTTCGCCAGCTGGTGTGTGCCCTGCGTCGCCGAAGTACCGGTACTGCTGCGGCTGAAAGCGATGGGCGTGGAAGTCGATGGTATCGCCGTGCATGACACCACCGAGGCGCTACAGAGCTTCCTCGCCAGGAACGGCAATCCCTACACCCGCATCGGCCGCGACGACCAGAGCCGGATCCAGCTGATGCTCGGTTCTTCGGGTGTCCCGGAAACCTTCGTCATCGATGGCCGGGGCATGATCGTCCACCAGCATATCGGCGTGGTCAGCGAGGCCGATATTCCCAAGCTGCTCGGCCTGCTGGGACAGCAAAAGTGAGGCGGCTCTTCGCTCTCCTTGCCGCGCTGCTCCTCGCTATCCCTTTGCACACCGGCCAGGCACTGGCGCAGGACTATGCCGAGGAATCGCTGCCCAACCCTCGGCAGGAAGAACAGGCGCTGGCGCTGATGGATGCGATCCGCTGCGTCGTCTGCCAGGGCCAGCCGATCTCGGGCAGCAACGCCGATCTTGCCGGCGACATGCGCCGCATCATCCGCGAAAAAATCGCCGCCGGGGAAAGTCCCGCACAGGTCCGCGCCTGGCTGGTGAGCAAATACGGCGACTGGGTGAGCTTCCAGCCGCAGGTGTCGCCCGCAACTTCGCCGCTGTGGCTGGTGCCCCTGGCAACGCTGATCGGCGGGTTCTGGCTGCTCTCGCGCCGGATCAGGATCGGGAGGAAACGCTGATGGGCTGGACCTTTGCCTTGGGCTTTGCCGCGCTCAGCTTCCTGGGGCTCACTCTCAGCCGCCGCTGTTCGCCCACCGCGCTGAAAATCGCCGCTGCCGCGCTGCTGATTGGCGTCGCTGGCTACGCCTGGCAGGGCAGTCCGGATATGCCTGGCCATCCGGTCAGCCACGCGTTGAGGCCCTAATTCGGACTGCGCCAAGTCCGAACCAGACCCGCTCATGCTGAGCTTGTCGAGCCGAAGGCGACCGAAGGTCAACCACCGGGTTGATACAGAGAGGGTGCAGTAGCACGAGGGTCCTTCGACAAGCTCAGGATGAGCGGGGTTTTGAGCTTTGGTTTCAAACAATCCCCACGGTACTCCAGCATCGACATTCGGCCAGGAAGCGGCAATAGCCCTCGCCAATGAAAAAATTGGGGCGAGGGACTGGATGATGATGGCACGTTTCGCGATTGGCTGGCGGCAGGTTGGCATCGGCTTTGTCCTGCTGGCGACAGTCTCGATGATCGCCTCGTGCTACAGCGTCATCGCGGTGCCGTTACTGAGCGAGTTTCACCCGACCCGCTTCGTCCTGGGGCTCGCGATGCTGGTGCTATCCGGCGTATCCGCGCTGCTCTCGCCATTTCTCGGCAATCTGATGGACCGCTCGTCATTGCGGTGGATGCTGCTGCTTGGCGGTGGGCTTATCGCGGCGGGCTATGCCGGCCTGTCGTTGGCGACGGACTTTACCCATGTGCTGATTGTCTTCGGCCTGTTCATCGCCCCGGCCAATGTCCTGCTTGGGCCGATGGCCGTAACCGTGCTGCTGTCGCGCTGGTTTTCGAAACGGCGGGGCCTCGCCATCGGCATCGCCATTGCCGGGGTGGCGACCGGGAGCATTGTCTATCCGATCATCATCCAGGCCTTGCTCAATCACTTCGCATGGCGCGAGGCATTCCAGGTCTTCGGGCTGGTATTGCTGGCGGTGACGATCCCGGCGGCGCTGCTGGTGGTAAACCATCCGCATGACCGGGGCCTCCACGCCGACGGCGCTACCGAAGACTCGGCCATGTTCAAGGCCGCGCGCGATGCGCCGAGGATTTCGGCGGTGGAAGTGCTGTCCGATCCGACCTTCTGGCTGGCTGCTGCGGTATTCGCGGTGGTGACTTCGGGGATGAAGGGCATGATTACCAACCTTTCGCCGATGGCGCTCGACAACGGCGTTTCGGCCACTGCCGCCGCCGGGCTGATTTCGGTCTATGGCACGGCCGGCCTCATCGCCAAGGGCGGCTTTGCCGTGCTCTCCGATCGGCTCAACCCGCGCATCCTGATGTTCGCCAGCCTGGCTGGCTTCGCCGCCGGCATGACGATGCTGACCCAGGCCCATTTCGGCTATGGCGCGATCTTCACCGGGGTCTGCCTGATCGGCTTGTTCGGGGGGATGATGGTGCCGATGCAGAGCCTGCTGATGCCGCGCATCTTCGGCGAGCATGTCGTCGGCAAGGCCTATGGTCTGATGAGCGGCGTGATGCTGCTGGCGCTGATGACCACGCCGTCGCTGTTCGGTTATATCTACGATGTCACGGGCAGTTATGCGGCGATATTCGTGACCTTTGCCGGTCTTGCGCTGGTGGTGATGCTGGCGGTGGCGGCGATGCGGCTCTATCCGCGCGGGGCGGCTCCGGCGGGCGAGGCTGCACCCATTCTCGCGGAATAGCTTTTCGTGCGATCTTCGCGGTCAGCCCAATTCGCTGGCGAAAGTTGCGTCGGGGCCGGTCGGAACCGTGCCGATGCGCTCGAATATTGTGTCCAGATGCAGTCCGGCAGTGCCCCAACTGCTGCCCAGCGCCAGGGCGCGTTTGAGGAAGAAGTGGACATCGACTTCCCAGGTCATGCCCATCGCGCCGTGGACCTGCACGGCGGTGCGCGCGGCAAGCTCGGCGGCGGCGCCGGCGGCGATCTTGGCGTGGGCGATGCGGGCGCGGGCGGCGAGGGTGCCGAGTGGCAGTTCGGCGGCGGCGGCATGGACCACTGGCCGCGCGAATTCGACCTTGACCTGAGCGTTGGCGAGCAAGTGCTTGACCGCCTGATAGCTGCCGATCGGCTTGCCAAACTGGGTACGGTCCTTGGCGTAAGCCACCGAAATATCGATACAGCGCTGAGCCAGGCCGATCATCTGGGCGGCGGCCAGCAGTGCCCCGCGTTCAGCACTATCGCCCCAGGACTTCGCCACCAGCGTAGCGGGCGAGGGTGCCCATTGGACGGTGAACAGGCGGCGGAACGGGTCGAAGCTTTCCTGCCGTTCCAGCGTGGCATCGACGCGTTCTACCAGATGGATATCCTCGCCGTCGCCCAGCAGCAGCGCCGTGGCAGAGTCCGCATTGGCGACGAAGCGATTGGCGGGATGGCCGAGCGCTACGCGGTTTCCGCCCAGCGCCGATTCCAGCAACCCGCGATTGTCCTTGAGCCTGGCAAGCAGCGGGATCGTCACCCCGGCCAATTCGACCAGCGGCTCGGGCAGGCCGACATAGCCCGCCGCCTCGGCAATGCCGATGAAGTCGGTCAGGCCCAGCCCCATGCCCCCCGCCGCTTCCGGCACGAGCATACCGAGCAGGCCCATCTCGCAGATCGTTCGCCAGCGCGCCTCGTCGATGGCGCGCCCGTCTTTCAGCATCAGGCGCAGGCTGGCGGGCGTGCAGGTCTCGACCAGCATTTCGCGCGCGGCGAGATTGATCGCCAGCTGGTCCTCGGTGAAGGCAAACTGCATTGCCCTACGCCTTCGGCAGGCCGAGCATGCGCTCGGCGATGATGTTGCGCTGGATTTCGTTCGATCCGGCATAGATCGGGCCGGCCAGGGCGAAGACATAGTCGTCGAGCCAGTCGTTTTCTTCGCCTGTCAACTCGGCATCCTGCCCAAGAATGTCCATCGCCGCCGATGTGATGGCGATATCGAGTTCCGACCAGAAGATCTTGGTGGTCGATGACTCGGGACCAATCTTGCCGCCCCTGTCGAGCTTCGAGACCATGGCGTAGATCGCCAGCGCATAGGCCTCGGCATCCATCCAGCATTGGGCGACGCGCTCTCCCATTGAGGCGGGCAGGCGATGCTTGTGCACCTGATAGAGCGCGATCAGCCTGCTCACCCCGACCTGATAGCGTGCCGGAGAGCGCAGCAGCAGACCGCGCTCGAACCCGGCAGTCGCCATGCAGACAGCCCAGCCCTGGCCTTCCTCGCCGAGCCGGTCGGCGGCGGGCACGCGGACATTGTCGAGGAATATCTCGGCGAAGACCAGCTTGCCGTCCATCCGCTGGATCGGGCGGCGGGTGACGCCGGAGGCATCGAGCGGGAAGAGCACCAGGCTCATCCCCTTGTGGCGTTCGCTGCCCGGCTCGCGGAACAGGCCGAAGGCCCAGTCGGCGAAGGTCGCGCGGCTCGACCAGATCTTCTGGCCGTTGAGCATGTAATGATCGCCGTCTCGTGTGCAGGTCGCGCGCACGCCCGCCAGATCGCTGCCTGCGCCCGGTTCGGACCAGGCCTGCGCCCAGATGTCGTCGCCAGCGGCCATGCGGGGCAGGAAACGGGCCTTCTGCTCGGGCGTCCCGTATTCCATCATCGTCGGGCCGAGCAGGAAGATGCCGTTCTGGTTGACCCGGGTCGGGGCCCCCGCGCGGTAATACTCTTCCTCGAAGATCAGCCAGCGGATGTAGTCGAGACCGCGTCCGCCCAGCTCCTCGGGCCAGGTGACCATGCCCCAGCGGCCATCGTTGAGCCTGCGTTCCCAATCGCGGTGGGCTTCGAAGCCTTCGCTTGTGAGGTCGAAGGAGGGCAGGGGAGCCGGAGGGACATTTGCTTCCATCCAGGCGCGGACCTCGGCGCGGAAGGCGCGTTGTTCGGGAGTGTAGGTGAGGTTCACTCAATCCTCCCCGGAACGGGGAGGGGGACCAGCGAAGCTGGTGGAGGGGCACAGGCCGGTAGTCCTGACGGCGAGAGGTCACGCAGTGCGGCGCGTGCCCCTCCCCCATCCTGCGGATGGTCCCCCTCCCCGTTCCGGGGAGGATTTACGCGCAGCTTCATTCCCCAGCCTGTTTCTTATTCGCCGCCGCCATTGCCTTGGCATCCAGCCCGGCGATCGAGCTGCCCATGGTGAGGTCATTCTGGGCGTGGGAGAAGTGGTGCATGTGATAGACGGCGGTGATCGCCGAGCTCTTGCCGCGTAGCTCCTCGACATGATTGACTGCCTGCTTGGTCAGCCACGCGCCGAGCCGGGGCTGGGCGGCGAGTTTGGCGGCGACGGCTTCGGTCTCGGCGCGCAGAACGTCGCGCGGGACCACCTTGTTGACCATGCCGAACGAATAGGCGCGGGTGGCGCTCATCCGTTCGCCCAGCAGCAGGAATTCCTTGGCGACGCGCGGCGGCAGCTCGAAAGCGTGGGCGAAATATTCGACGCCGGGAATGCCCATGCGGACCACCGGATCCTGGAAGAAGGCGTCCTCGCTGGCGATAATCAGATCGCAGACCCAGGCCAGCATCAGTCCGCCGGCGATGCACGCCCCTTGTACCATTGCCACGGTCGGCTTGGGCGCCTCGCGCCAGCGCTTGCACATGCCGACATATTGCTCAGCCTCGCGGGTGTAGAGCAGCTCGGCGGCGGGCTTGTTGACATGGCCGGGGATCAACAACCGGTTTTCGAAGTCCTTGTGCAGATCGCGGCCCGGGGTGCCGATGTCGTGTCCGGCGGAGAAATGCTTGCCTTCGCCGGCCAGCACGATGCAGCGCACGCCATCATCCTGCACCGCGCGGTTGAACATATCGTCGAGCGCGTAGGTCATCTGGCCGTTCTGGGCATTGTTGAAGCCCGGGCGGTTCATCGTGATCCAGGCAACGCTATCGATGACCTCGTAGCGCACCGGCTCTTCGGTTTCGTAGACGATGTCCACTTTCTGCGGTTCGACCAGGTCTGTCATGTTTGCGTCTCCAAGAGTACAAGCGCATCGACCGCCACCGCACCACGCCCTTCGGGCAGCACCAGCATCGGGTTTATTTCAACTTCGCGCAATGCCTCGCCCCCGGCAAGCACGGCTTCACCCAGCGCGGCAATGGCACGGGCGGCTGCGGCGATATCGGCGCGTGGCGCGCCGCGATAGCCTTCGAGCAGGCGGAAGCCCTTGAGGCTGCGCAGCATCGCTTCGGCCCCGGCCGCATCGACCGGCAGCAGCGCGTGGCAGGCGTCTTTCATCAGCTCGGTCCAGACACCGCCGAGGCCGATAGTCAGCATCCAGCCGAACACCGGATCGCGGGTCACCCCGGCGAGAATTTCGACGCCGCCCGCCAGCATCGGCTCGAGCGTGACTCCTTCGATGTGGACGCCCATCGCCTCAGCCTTGGTCATCATAGCCTTGAAGGCCTCTGCCACTGCATCGGCGGAGTCGAGGCCCAGGCGGATCAGCCCGTGTTCGGTCTTGTGCGCAACATCCGGGCTGACCAGCTTGGCGACCAGCGGGAAACCGATGCGTGTCGCTTCGCTGCGGGCCTGCTCCACCGAATGCACCAGTGCGTCTTGCACTACCGGCACGCCGAAACGGGCGAGGGCTGCCTTGCCTTCGGTCTCGGAAAGCGCGGTTCGGCCTGCCGGGAAGGCGGGCCAGGTCATCGAAAGCCCCTCCCCTTCAGGGGAGGGGTTGGGGCGGGGCATGTCCGTCAAAGGTGACGTCTCGCCCAGCGGACAGGCCCCACCCCCAGCCCCTCCCCTGAAGGGGAGGGGAGAAGAGCCGCGCTTCCACTTGCCATAAGCACAGATCGCCCGTGCCGCCCGGTCGAAATCGTCGAAATAGCCGATGCCGTTATTCGCCAGACGATCACGGTCGGCCATGGCGAAAGTATCGATGACGATGATCGCTTTGCTGCTTTCCGCCGCCGCGCGTTCGACCTGATCGAGCGCCTGGGTCAGGTAAATGCCCGGGGTGTAGAGCAGCAGCACGTCGATATCGTCCGGCGACAGCGCCAGCCGGATGCATTCGGACAGAAAGTCGTTCGAATTGACGATGTTGCCGGTCATGTCGATCGGGTTGGAGACCATTGAGTGTCCGGGAATTTGGGCACTGAGCCCGTCTTGTACGGCTTGGGGCAGGGTCGGAACATCACCGCCGGCCAGCGACAAGGCATCCGACAGGATCGCCCCCGCCGCGCCGGAAATGCTCAGGATCGCGCAGTTGCTCCCGCCAACCTTGCCGCCAAGCGTATGAAGATAGGCGAGATCAGCGAGGCCTGAGAGCTCGCTGGCCCGCGCCACTCCTGCACGGACGAAGGCGGCGTCATAGGCGGCAGAGTCGCCCGCCAGCGCGGCGGTGTGCGAACGGGTGGCCTCGGCACCCTTTTCACTAGCACCAACTTTATAGACCGCGAGCAGCTTGCCCGCAGCGCGGAACTTCGCGGCGGCGGCGAGGAATTTCGGCCCGTCGCGCAGTTCCTCGATATAGCAGATGGCGGAAGCGGTGGCGGGATCGCCCGCCAGATATTCGAGATAGTCGCTGAATTCGACTGAGGCCTCGTTGCCGGTGTTGATCACCTGGCTGAAGGTCACGCCCGCGCGCCGCGCCATGCGGAACAGGGTGGCGCACATATTGCCGCTCTGGGTGAGCAGCGCGGTGTTGCCAGGCACTTCGCCGGGCTGGAACGACTGGCCGAAAGTGGTGAAGATGCTATGGCTAAAATTGGCATTGCCCATGCAATTCGGCCCGGCGATTTTCATGCCGGTTCGCGCGGCAAAGGCCGACAGCGCGTCCTGCCGGACCCGCCCCTCCGCCTCGTTGGTCTCGGCATAGCCCGAGGCATAGACCATCGCTGCCGGAATGCCGAGTGCGTGGCAGCGCTCCAGCATCGGCAGGGTCAGTTCGGCAGACAGCGCGATGATCGCCAGGTCCACCACTTCGGGTACTGACTCGATATCGGCATAGGCTTTCAGCCCTTGCACCGTCTCGTTCTTGGGATTGACCGGATAGACTTGTCTGAACCCCGCGCGGATAAGCAAATCCACCGGCACACCGCCGATCCGCGCCTTGTTATCCGACGCGCCGATCACCGCGATCGATCGCGGGTGGAGGAGTGGTTCGAGGCTCATGCAGGGACTTTAACCGCTGTAAATTCATACTCCGCCGGATCGAACACCGCAGTCATGTTGCGATAATCGACCAGTCGCCAGGGCGATGCGGCGTGGACGCGGCCTGCGCCGTTCTTGTACCAGCTGGTGACACCGGGATGCGACCAGACCAGCTGGCGGTGCGCCGCATCGACTCTTTCCTGATAGTCCCAGAATGGCTCCGGCATGACTTCCAGGGCCGCCTGACCGGTCTCGATCAACTCGCGCAGGCCCTGCATGATGTAGCGGACCTGGCATTCGGAATGGAATACCGCGCTGCCGCCGTGGGCCAGATTGGTGTTGGGGCCATAGATCAGGAAGAAGTTGGGAAATTCGGGCACGGTGATGCCCAAGTGCGCGCGCGGGTCTTCGTCGCCCCAGCGCTCGAGGATCGTCGCGCCGCCCCGGCCTTCGACCTGCATCGGCCAAAGCATCCGGCGCGTCTCGAAGCCGGTGGCGAGCACCAGCATGTCGCAGGGATGCAGCGTGCCATCGCTGGTCACCACGCCTTCCGGCTCGACATGGTCGATCTGCTCGGTGACGAGATCGACATTGTCGCGGGTCAGCATCCGGTACCAGTGGTTGTCGCGCAGCATGCGCTTGCCATAGGGCGGATAGTCGGGCGTCGCCTTGCGGATCAGCTCGGGGTCGTGGCCGACTTCGCTGGCAATGTGCGCCTCAAGAGCCTTTCGCACTTCGGCATTGGCGGCGTTGAGCGAATGCGCCTGGTCCGGCCAGTTCGGATCGACCCTGAGGTTGTGGTGGAAGGTGTCGGACGACGACCAGAACAGCTGGAAGCGGAACCATTTGGTATAGAACGGGATGTGGTTGAGTACCCACTTTTTGGCGTCACTGACATTCTCGAAATAGAGCGGGTTGAGCATCGCCCAGTGCGGGCTGCGCTGGAAGATCGTCAGGTTCTTGACGAAAGGCTGGATCGCCGGACCGACCTGCATTCCGGAGGCGCCCGTGCCGATCATGCCGACGCGCTTGCCCTTGTAGTCGACCGAATGATCCCAGCGCGCGGTGTGGAATTTGGGGCCGGCGAAGCTCTCCAGCCCTTTGAGCGGCGGCACCTTGGGCCGATTGAGCATGCCGACCGCGCTGACTACCGCATTGGCTGTCATCGTGTAGGTCGAGTCATCCTTCTTGCGGCGAATTTCGGCGTGCCAGAGCAGCGATGGTTCGTCCCAGCGCAGCGTCAGAACCTCTTCGCTGAAGCGGATCTGATCGCGCAAGGCATGCCGCTCGGCATTGCGCTGGATATAGGCTTCGATCTCGTCGCCGTGCGCGAAGAAGTGATCCCAGTCGTTGTTGTTGTCGAAGCTGTAGGAATAGAAGTGGTTGGCGGTATCGACGCCGATGCCGGGGTAGGTATTCTCATACCAGGTGCCGCCAACATCCTCGTTTTTCTCGATAATGACGAAGGGAATGCCCGCTTCCTTGAGCTTGATCCCCATACCAACCCCGGAAAACCCCGCGCCGACCACCAGGACCTGGAAGGCCGCGAGTCGCGTCGGGTCGGGTGTAGCGCGCCAGTGCACCGTCTTGGGATCGGTTCCGGCAAGGTCCATTTCTTCGCCGACCATCGGATAGTATTCGGGCGGAACCTCCTGTCCGGTGCAGGCCCGGAGCATCCTGGGCAGCAGGTCCATCGGCAGCTCGGTGGGTAAGGGCCGGCCTGTCGCAGCATAATCGGCCAGTACATCGGCCACGGCCTCGCGCAATTCGGCCCTGAGCGCATCGGGGGTCTCGTCGTGGAAGCTCCATGGACCCTTGATGTGCGGGGCGATGCGGTCAAGCCAGGCGGGGTCGCCGCCGAGGTGGACCAGCACCATCAGCAGCGGCGCGGTGTCCGCGTATTTGAGATGTTCGATCAGTGCGGCGCGGTCGCTCACGATTGCCTTGAGATTTTGCTGATCGATTGTGGACATCATTACAGCTCTTGCCTTTGGACTGACCGGGAGTCAGGAA
>JAHFPT010000136.1 GCA_023266625.1 Novosphingobium sp.
CGACAACGGGTATCTGATCGGTGACATGATCATCTTCGGCCTGGCCGACAATCTGGTAAACATCGTGGGCCGACCGACCGTGGCGAACTGGGTCGAATACCAGGCTTCAATTACCGACCTTGATATCCATTGCGAGCGTGACGAGCGCACATTGCAGAATGTCAGGCCGCGCAAGTGCTTCCGCTTTGAAATTCAGGGTCCGAAAGCCTGGGCGCTGCTTGAAAGGCTGAACGGCGGAACGATCGAGCAGCCCAGATTTTTCCAAATGGGCGCAATTCAGGTCGCGGGGCGCAAGTTCCGATCGCTGCGACACGGAATGGGCGGAGCGGCTGGCCTCGAATTCTGGGGTCCGATCGAGCACTACGATGAGGTCAAGGGCAGAATTCTCGATGCGGGCAAGGAGTTCGGGCTGCTCCAGGTCGGCGCGCGTGCTTATGGCAGCGCGGCTGTCGATTCCGGTTGGCTACCCTGTCCAATGCCGGCAATCTATTCGGACGGCGCAATGCGCGCCTATCGCGAATGGCTGCCAGCCACAGGCTTCGATGGCATTGCTTCACTTGGCGGCAGCTTCGTTTCGAACAACATCGAAGACTATTATTTTTCACCTTGGGAATTGGACTATGGCCGCCTCATCAAGTTCGATCACGATTTTGTCGGCCGCTCCTCGCTCGAGGGGATGGCAACCGCTGAACACCGAAAAAAGGTCTCGATCATTCTCGATCCAGATGATGTCACTGCCGTATACCGCAGTCAGATGGAGGCAGGAAAGAACGGCAAGGCCATGGAAGTTCCAACCGCACACTATTCCGCATACCCTTACGATGCCGTTCTTGATGCCAGCGGAAAAATTGTCGGCGTCTCGACATATACTGCCTTCCTTGCGCCGGACCACGCCTGGGTCTCACTTGCTGTGGTCGATGAATCACTGGCTGCGGAAGGCAGCAGCCTGACGGTCGTATGGGGCGAAGCAGATGGCGGATCCAATCGGCCGACTGTCGAACGGCATCAACAGATGGAGATCTGCGGCACAGTGTCGGGTTGGCCATTTTCGAAGCAGGCCCGGTCTGGCTATCGCGCCAGGTGAGCATTGATCCGTAGAGTGGTGGTACAAAAGATTGGCGACCTGGAAGCGGTGCCAATATTGGCACCGCTATATCGACTGTCTGGCTCTATGCCATCACTGGAAGCGACGCTTGATCGAGAACATCACCCGGCGCGGCTCGCCGACGATGCCGACTGCGGCGAAGTAAGGCACCTGCGGCTGTGCATAGGCCGACTGGTAGTAGAACTTGTTGCTCAGGTTGGTGACGGCCAGCCTGGCTTCCCAGTTGTTGCTTTCGTTCTGCCAGGTGAGGCTGGCATTGAGCAGCGTGCGTGGGGCCAGCGAGCTGGCAGCGACGTTGACTGCGTCACCCTCGAC
The DNA here is from genome assembly GCA_023266625.1 of Novosphingobium sp. Classification (GTDB taxonomy): domain Bacteria; phylum Pseudomonadota; class Alphaproteobacteria; order Sphingomonadales; family Sphingomonadaceae; genus Novosphingobium. Next base: position 1,421 of record JAHFPT010000136.1, read on the forward strand.
CCGCGAACGATAGGAGATATCGAGCCGCGGGGTCAGCGAGCCTGCCACGCCCAGTTCCGCCTGGTACTGGATCCCGCCGCCCGCAGTCCACTTGGGCGTGTAGACGTTGGTCATCGCCAGAGTGATGGCGGTGGCGGCGTTGATGCGCTTGTATTTGAAGTCGAGGTAGCCAATCGAGGCATCGATGGTCAGCCCGTCGATCGGGCGCAGGCTGGCTTCCAGTTCCACGCCCTTGATCCGGGCATCGCCGGCATTGGTCGATTGGTTGCAGGGCGCCCCCGGGAACGGCGAGATCGCATCGCACCGCTTCAACTGGGCTTGCAGGTTCGTGTAGTCATTGATGAACGCGGACCCGTTGAGCGTGAAGCGGCGGCCGAACAACTGGCTCTTGAAGCCGATTTCATAAGCTGTCAGCGTCTCGGGCGCATAGGGCAGCGCCTGGGTGGTGAAGAACGGTCGCGGATTGACGCCGCCGCCCTTGTAGCCGGTCGAGACCTGCGCATAGGTCATGAAGCCGGGTGACCATGCATAGTCCAGGCCCACCCTGTAATCCACGCGGTTGCCCTTATAGGAAACCGGGAAGTTCACCAGCGCGCCCAGCACGGGGTGCGGTGTGCCATTGGGATCGAAGCGGTTGAAGGTGAAGTCCTTCCTGTCGTCGGTGTAGCGCACCGCAGCAGTCAGGTTCAGCCCAGCCATCGGGTGGAAGACGGTGTGCAGGAAAGCCGATTTGGACTCGGTTTTGACCGGATCGCGGAACAGGATGTCGAGATTGAGCCCGCCACCGCCGGGGGCAAGCCCACCCGGAATGTTCACCCGCCCGCCCGAGGTTCCCGTGGCATGATAATAGTAGCCGCCCAGAGTCCAGTCGGCGAAGTCATTGACCTTGCCGCTCAGGCGCAGTTCCTGGGTGAACTGCCGGTGATCGAGTTCCCAGACCTGATCGACAATGCTGGCGGTCGCAGCATCCTGGGTGGCCGAGAAAGTGACCTTGGAGGCCCGGTAGGAGGTGATCGAATCCAGCTTCAGGTTGTCGCCAAGCTCGATGTTCAACAGGTTGGTTATGCCCCAGGCATCGAGCGGGGTCGTGTCTGGCATGGTGAACTTCTTGCCTGCCGAAGATCCTCCGGTCGGCGTCGAGATATAGTCTTCGTAATTGGTATAGCTCTCAGGGCCGGTGATGTAATTATTCGCGCCCGCCCAGATCGCCGACTGGACCGTTGTCTTGGCTGCCGGGTTCTGCGAGCGATCATGCGTCACATCGACGATCAGCGTGTCCTTGATGCCTGCCGAGGGCGTGAACAGCAGCGTGCCGCGCGCTGTGAAGACGCGCTTGCCGCCCTGTTCGCCGATCTTGCAGTTCACGCCGGTACGCTGCGTCCCGCCAGCAAAGTTGCCGGTCGCGCAGGCATAGTCGAGCCGCGTCATGTAACCATCGGAGTACTGCGCGCCCACTGCCAGGCGGGCATAGAGCTTGTCATCGACCAGCGTCAGGTTGGCAGCGCCGCGGCCGGTGAGCGAGTTGCGCGAACCGTATCCGACTTCCATGAAACCGTTCGTCTCTGGCCCCGGCCGCGTGCTGTAGAGCTTGACCGAGCCGCCAATCGAGTTCTTGCCGGCCAGGGTGCCCTGCGGACCGCGCAGCACTTCGACCCGGTCAACATCCAGCAGGTCGAACACCGAACCGGTGAGAACCCCGAAATAGACGTCGTCCACATACATGCCGACGCCCGGTTCGACCGCGAAATGCGGATCGCTCTGGCCCACCCCGCGAATGAAAATCGCGGCCATGCCCCCGAAGTTGCCGGCATTGCCCGAAAGCTGCACATTGGGGGCAAGGTTTGCCGCACCAGTGATGTCAGCAGCCCCCTTCTGCGCCAGCGTGTCACCACTCATCGCCGAAATCGCCAGCGGCGTCTCCTGCACCGATTGCGACCGGAACTGTGCCGTCACCACAATTTCGTTGCCCGTTGCCGCTTCGCCCGTCTCGTCGGAGCGCGATACGGCTTGCGCATAAGCGCTGCCTGCCGAAGCCATCGCAAGTCCGGCAAGCGAAGCGGTGCTGAGAAGTTTGGCGGCTTTGAATTTCATGTTGGTACCCTCCCAGATGCCAGGCGGGATGTATCACCAGCCCTATGCTGGAGAGACTACGGGTCAAACTTGCGTGGTTCTTGCACGGGCGCGACCGCAAATGGGACCAGCGCGACATCGGGTCGATGCCCCCGAACCTGTCCCGGAAAGGCCGCTAACGAGCCTACTGCGTGGCTCGATGATGTTTTGGCGCACCGCCAAATCGCCGCGCGAATGCACGGCTGAAATGGCTGGCATCATTAAAGCCGACGGCAAATGCAACGTCCGTTATCCGGCCATATCTGCGGTCCGGCATCGCGGCAATCATCTCCGCCGCGCGGTCCAGGCGTTGATTCAGGATGAACTGACTGGGCGTTGTCCCATGTTCGAGGAAGGCTCGCTGCAATTGCCTCATGCTGACACCCAGCTTCCTGGCAAGGCCAGCAACATTCAGATCCGGGTCATTCAGATTCCTGAGGACAACCCCGATCGCCTCACGGCGAACACTTGTGGTGATCTGCTGACCGGCCAGCAACTCATGCACCTGCAAAGAATCGCAGATCAGCCGAAAAACATCCGCCAGGATATCCGACAGTGCCAGCTGCCAGGAGCCCTCCGGCTCCGCAAGAATGGCTATCCGGCACGACCTGATAATCGAAGACGCCAGAAGTACGGGCGCCCGTTCGACGGAAAGATGCTGGCCGATGACTCTTTCAGGATCGGATACCTTTGAGGCAACCTCGACATAGGGAATCTTGACGAGTGTCAGATTGATATCCTGAGTTGAGCAGCTGCTCCAGGGTTTGGTCAGATCACGCACAACGATGTCGCCCTGGGTCAGTTTGGCAGTCCAGTTTCCCTGCGTGACCGTGCAGCCCCCTCGCTCGGCGACGGAGATGACGAACGCGTCTCGGTCGGGGCTGGCCCAGCCCCCTACCCGCGACGCCGAACTTCTGGCCATTGCAGCACTCGCCTCGATAAAGACAAGTCCCATGGACCCGATTTCAACGCGCTGCAGGCGCGCCCGGAAATCCTGCTTGTTCAGCGGGTCAACCTGAAGCTCGGACAGGGTGTCGCTGCCCAGTTCGGCCCAACGCCTGACCCGTAACGGGGGTGGGACCGAGCTGGTTGCAAACTCTTGCCAACCAGTTAGCGTCAATAGTGGATCCTCTCCTGCGCCAAAACTGCCATTTTGCTATTATGTTATGGATACCGGTCAGAACACTTCAAGGCAACAAGGACGAAATACGGACAATTTTTTAACGTTAAGGGGTGCCGTAAGATGCAGAAGGAGAAGTTTGCCAGCACCTCGCGCGACCGGATGCGCGTGGAAGGCGGCGGATACCGCCGCGACCATCTCCGCGTACTCGCGCAGCGGGTCGAGGTTGATACCGGCGAAGTTCGCATCATGGGGTCGAACCGCAGGGGCTTCCGGAACAGTGTCTGGGGCAGTGCCCAGCTTTGTTCCGAACTGGCGGAGCGGCAGGGATTCGAACCCTGGATACGCTTTTGGCGTATACTCACTTTCCAGGCGAGCGCCTTCGACCACTCGGCCACCGCTCCGCATGCTCTGGACAGAGGCGCGCCCTAGCCGGACAAACCGGCTTTCGCAAGGCGCGGGCAAAGGGCATGCTCAGGCGATGGACAGAGTGGAACATACCGCAGCGCTGTGGCGCTGGACCAGCCCATCGGCACCTGCCGCATGGTTTTTCCTGACGATCGATGCTGCGGCGGGCGAGGCGCTGTCCGCAATCGCGCTGATGCACCGGCTGGAACTGGGGCAGGCGCGCGGCTTCGGCTCGCTCAGGGTCACGGCGACGATCGGCCGCAGCCGCTGGCAAACCTCGGTATTCCCGCAAAAGGGCGAGGGCTGGATGCTGCCGGTCAAGGCGGCGGTGCGTCGAGCCGAAGGGATCGGTGAGGGTGATGAAATCGAGGTGGTGCTTGAAGTTTAGAGCATCGTGCGAAAAAGTGGGAACCGGTTTTTCGCAAATAACGATGCGACAACAAATACCTAGAGCGGGTTGCGTGATTCAGATATCACGCAACCCGCTCTAGGCCTGAATCAATTCGATCCGGTTGCCGAAAGGATCAGCCACATAACAGCCCGCTCGCCCGCTGACTGAATCGTCGATCGTCACCGTGTAGCCAGCCTCCGCAAGCGTCGTAGCCAGAGCCGCCAGATCATCGCCAGCAGTGCTGGATGGGCCTTCTTGGCTGCCCGAAAATCCGTCTCCACGCCGAGGTGCAGCGTTACGCCCGTGCCTTCGAACCAGCACCCGCCCCTTGCCGCAAGTCCGGGTGGCTTAGGGCACTCCGGAATACCTAACAGGCCTGAATAGAAACCGCGCGCAGTGTCCTCCCGACCTATCGGCATGGCGAGCTGGACATGGTCGATGCCTACCACTGCCATCGCGCTACATCCGTTCTGCTTCGGCCACCGCCTCGCTGGCGCGCAGTGAGCTGACGATGCGGGTGAGATGCGCCACATTGGTCACTTCCAGATCGACTTCATATGTGCCGAACAATTCGTCGCGATTGAGCAGTTCGAGGTGGAGGATATTGGCCCGGTTGCCGGCAAAAATGCCGCTGACTTCGGCCAGTGTGCCGGGCCGGTTGAACAGCACCGCCCGCACCCGGCCAATGGCACCGGTCGAGCGTTCGCCCCAGGAAAGGTCGAGCCAGTCGGCATCGACGCCATTGGCCAGCGCCAGGCAGTCGATCGTATGCACTTCGACGCCAATGCCGGGCTGCTTGAGTCCGACGATGCGGTCGCCTGGCACCGGGTGGCAGCAATCGGCGAGGTGGAAGGCCATGCCCGGGGTCAGGCCGCGGATCGAGATCGCCCGCTCCTGCCTGGGCCAGTCCTCGGGATCGGCGAGCCCGCGAGCACTGCCCGGCACCAGCGCTTCCATCACGTCGCGGTCGGACAGCTTGGCAGTGCCGATCGCCGCCATCAGTTCTTCGTCGCCGGCCAGACCGAGCCGCTTGGCGGCGGCGGCTATCGCTTTCTTGCCGATCTTGGCGGGCAGGCGCCCGGCAATCTCGTCGAACAACTTGCGGCCGATCGCGGCGACTTCCTGCCGCTCCTTGGCGCGCACCGCCCGGCGGATTGCCGCGCGGGCCTTGCCGGTGACGACAAATCCCAGCCAGGACAGCTGTGGGCTCGAATTGCGGCTGCGGATGATCTCGACGACATCGCCATTGTTCAACGGCGTGCGCAGCGGCATGTGCCGCCCGTTGATCTTGGCACCGACCGCAGCATTGCCGAGATCGGTATGCACCGCATAGGCGAAATCGACCGGCGTCGCGCCCTTGGGCAGCGGGTGGAGCGCGCCCTTGGGCGTGAAGGCAAAGATGCGGTCCTGATAGATTGCCAGCCTGGTGTGTTCGAGCAGCTCGTCGGCATCATGGCTGGCATCGACGATCTCGATCAGATCGCGCAGCCAACCGACCTGGCCATCGGGCCGGTCGCCCTGCTTGTAGGCCCAATGCGCGGCGAGGCCGAATTCATTGGTGCTGTGCATGTTGCGGGTGCGGATCTGCACTTCCACCCGCATCGAATTCTCATAGATCAGCGCGGTGTGCAGCGAGCGGTAGCCATTGGCCTTGGGGGTTGAGATATAATCCTTGAAACGGCCCGGGATCATCTGCCAGGTGGTGTGCAGGATGCCGAGCGCCCGGTAGCAGTCCTCGAGACTTTCGGTATGGACGCGAAACGCCATGATATCGGTGATCTGCTCGAAGCTGACGTGGCGCTCCTCCATCTTCTTCCAGATTGAAAAGGCGTGCTTTTCACGCCCCGAGACTTCCACTTTCAGCCCGGCCTCGGCCAGCGCCTGCTTGATCGCCAGGGCAATCGTATCGACCTGGCCGCCCTCCTGCTCGTGGATTTGCGTCAACCGCCCGGCAATCGTGGCATAGGCTTCGGGTTCGAGCTGCTCGAAAGCGAGCAGCTGCATCTCGCGCATATATTCATACATGCCGACCCGCTCGGCCAGCGGGGCATAAATATCCATGGTCTCGCGCGAAATGCGGCGGCGCTTGTCGGCGCTGCGGATGAAATGCAGCGTGCGCATATTGTGCAGCCGGTCGGCGAGCTTGACCAGCAGCACGCGCAGATCCTCGCTCATCGCCAGGAAGAACTTGCGCAGGTTCTCCGCCGCGCGTTCGTTATCGGTCAGCGTCTCGATCTTGGAGAGCTTGGTGACGCCGTCGACCAGCCGGGCGATGTCCGGGCCGAAGTTTTCCTCGATCTCTTCGATGGTGGCCAGCGTGTCTTCCACCGTATCATGGAGCAGCGCGGTGACGATGGTTTCTTCGTCGAGCTTGAGATCGGTCATCAGCCCGGCGACTTCGACCGGATGGCTGAAATAGGGATCGCCCGAGGCGCGCTTCTGGGTGCCATGTTTGACCAGCGAATAGACATAGGCGCGGTTGAGCAGTGCCTCGTCGGCATCGGGATCATACGCTTTGACGCGTTCGACGAGTTCGTACTGGCGGAGCATCGGGGCTAGCTTGGGGATTTGTGGAGGAAGGGCAAGGGGAAAGCTTGGGGGTCAAACATTGGGCACACGAATCGCACCGATCTTCATTGTCTGAGCATACGCGACGATTTCCTCGCCCGAGGAAAATTCTGGATCAAAGTCGCAGATAAATCCCAATCGCAGGATGGCCATTGGCACCACAAACGGCCTTTCGTCCTTGCTCCAGGGATTGCCGAAATGGCCATCGAAGGGTCCACTAGGCAGTAACACTGCACTAAAGTCGCCAGAGTTTCGGATCACGAAGTTGCGGATTGGATGGTGTCCCAGGACGTGGTGTAGCTGGGGGCAGGTTGGTTCGATCAAGACATCACGCCGCCAACTGCACCTCAGCCGTAACCGTATCCGCCGTTACCCGCACCGCCCCATCCGCCCGCACGACCAGACCCACCGCTTCCAGCGCCGCGACATCGCCATGCACCCGGCGATATTGGCGGCCCAGTGCTCGGGCCAGTGCCGAGACGGAGGGCTCGGGATGGGCGTGGAGGTGGCGGAGCAGGCGGAGGCGTTCGCCGGTCATGACGCTGGACAGCGCTTCCCAGCTTTCGAACGCCAGCACATGATCCACCGACGCTTCGCCGTGCTCGGCCTTGCGCCATGCATTGACGAAAGCGGCTCCATCTTCCGCGAGACTCCCACCGACAATCACTTTCAGATCACTCATGTCTCGTTCCTTTCGACCATCCGACGTGCCTGCTCTGCCGCCACATCGGAGATGAAATCTGCGATCAGCTGTTCGGGCGAGCTGAAGGCATAGTCCTCCTCCTGCGCGCCATAGTGCCGGTGATCGCCCTTGCCCGGCTCATTGTCATAGGCAATCCAGCGCGCGCCGGCGGTTCCGTAAAACAGGCGGTATCTGAACGCATGCGCCGAACCCCGCACAGGGGACGGCACCTGCCACAGCTTGATTTCCGAAATCGAACCATCATCGAAGACACGCTTGCGATGAAGGATCAGCTTCGCGTTAGGCATATGTCATTTAATGGCATAGAACGCCTATGTCGTCAAGTGACATAAGCAGGGGGAAGACCGACCATCTCGCCGAAGCTGCAACTCCACAGCCCCATCCGCGCCCTTTTACTTGCACAAAGGCATAACCCTTCCTATTCAATCATTTGGAAAATAGTTGGGTCGCCATAGCCGGGATGTAATCGGTGTCGCCAGAATGCGAAGTGCATGTACGGTTTTGCCCGCCGCCGCCGGAGTTGCGCCGCTATTTTACCACCTTCTATCTCGTCGAAGCGACCGTCGCCGATGGCGGGGTGATTAGCGACTATCTGTTGCCCGAATGGGCCAATCTGCGAATCCACGCTGGCAGCCGGCCTGAGGCCGCAACGCTCTCGGGCGCGGCTATTGCCGGGACGGCATTTCCGGTAACCGGGCCAAGTTCGCAGGCCGTGCGTTTTACCATTGGCTCGACGCGGATGTGGGGCATCGGCCTGCTGCCGCTGGGCTGGGCCAAATTCGTCGCGGCCCCGGCTGCCGACTTCGCCGACGGCTTGCTCGATGGCTTCGCCCATCCCGCTTTTGCCGACTTTCGCGCGCTCGCCGATACGCTGTTTGGCGAAGCGCCGGATCCGGAAGCGGAACTGGCCCGGATTACCAAGTATTTTCGCGAACGCGCCGACGGCCTGGTGCCGGAGGAGCCACGCATCGTCGCCATTCATGCGGCGCTGGTCGATCCTGAAACCGCGGCGGTTGCCCAGCTGGTCGAACGCGCGGGGATCAGCCAGCGCACGGTCGAACGCATTTGCCGCCGCGCCTTCGGCTTTCCGCCCAAGAAGCTGTTGCGCCGCCAGCGTTTCATGCGCAGCCTGAGCCAATTTATGCTCGATCCTTCGCTCAAATGGATCGGCGCGATCGACGGCCACTATCACGATCAGGCGCAATTCGTGCGCGATTGCCGCCAGTTCATGGGCATGACGCCGAGCCAGTATGCGGCGCTGCCAAAGCCGCTGATCGGCGCGATCATGCGCGAGAGGGACCGCATGGCCGGCTCGGCGGCGCAGACACTCGACGGGCCTGAGGGACCGTCAGGTAGCCGCTGATTGCGATTTGCGGCTTTCGACCCTATGGAGCGCCGCTCGGCATCTGAAGGGCGGACGGAATTCCAGTGGATTACGCAGCAACCGGTCAGCAGGCGCTCGCGCGGATTGCCGATGCGGGCGATCTCGATAGCGTCGAGGCGCTGCGCGTGGAATTTCTGGGCAAGCAGGGTTCGATTTCCGGCCTGCTGAAAACGCTGGGCGCTATGTCGCCGGACGAGCGCCAGTCCGAAGGGCCGCAAATCCATGGACTGCGCGAAGCCGTCACCGCAGCGCTGACCAGCCGCAAGGAGGTACTGGAAGGCGCCGCGCTGGAAGCACGGCTGGCCGGGGAAAGCATCGACCTCTCGCTCCCCGCACCCGAAGCCCCGCGCGGTTCGATCCACCCGGTCAGCCAGGTGATGGACGAGCTGGCGGAAATCTTCGCCGATCTCGGCTTTGCCGTCGCCACGGGGCCGGAAATAGAGGACGACTGGCATAATTTCACCGCGCTCAACATGCCCGAAAGCCACCCGGCACGGGCGATGCACGATACGTTTTACTTCCCCGACAAGTCCGATTCCACAACGGCACCTGGCGGCACCACAAATGCACCTAGCGGCACCTACGGGCACCAAATGCTGCTCAGGACGCATACCAGCCCGGTGCAGATCCGGACAATGCTGGAACAAGGCGCGCCGCTCAGGATCATCGCGCCGGGCCGGGTCTATCGCTCCGACAGCGATGCCACCCACACCCCGATGTTCCACCAGATCGAAGGTCTGGTGATCGACAAGCATATCCACCTCGGCCACCTCAAATGGACGCTGGAGACTTTCCTCAAGGCCTTCTTCGAGCGCGACGACATCGTGTTGCGGCTGCGCCCGAGTTACTTCCCCTTCACCGAGCCTTCGGTCGAAGTCGATACCGGCTACAGCTTTGAGGGCGGCCGCCGCGTCGTCGGCGGCAGCGGCGATGATCCGGGGCATAGCTGGATGGAGCTGCTGGGCAGCGGCATGGTCAACCGGCATGTTCTGGAAGCGGGCGGACTCGATCCAGACGAGTGGCAGGGCTTTGCCTTCGGCGTCGGCGTCGACCGGCTCGCCATGCTCAAATACGGCATGAACGATCTGCGCGCCTTCTTCGACGGCGATGTCCGCTGGCTCGCGCATTATGGGTTCAGCGCGCTCGATGTGCCGACGCTTTCTGGTGGCGTGGGAGCGGGGGTATGAAGTTCTCGCTCTCCTGGCTCAAGTATTTCCTCGAAACCGAGGCTTCGGTTGCCCAGATCGCGCGCACACTCAATGCCATCGGGCTGGAGGTCGAGGAGATCGACGATCCCTCGCTCAAGCTCGCCGGTTTCCGCATCGCCAGAGTGCTGACGGCGGATCGCCATCCCGATGCCGACAAGTTGCAGGTGCTCACAGTCGACACCGGCGACGGAAACCCACTGCAAGTCGTCTGCGGCGCGCCGAATGCGCGGGCCGGGCTGGTCGGTGTGTTGGGGCTGCCGGGGGCTGTGGTTCCGGCAAACGGCATGGTGCTGAAGCAGGCGTCGGTGCGCGGGGTCGAATCGAACGGCATGATGTGCTCGACCCGCGAGCTGGAACTGGGTGAGGATCATGACGGGATTATCGAGCTGCCAGCCGATGCGCCGGTTGGGACTGCATTTGCGGAATATGCCGACACTGACCCGGTGTTCGATGTCGCCATTACACCCAACCGCCCCGATTGCATGGGGGTTTACGGCATTGCCCGCGATCTGGCGGCGGCGGGGCTGGGGACTCTTCTCCCTCTCCCGTTCAGGGGAGAGGGTCGGGGAGAGGGGCCTACCAGGATTGCACAGTCTCCGACTCCCCCTCTCCCAACCCTCTCCCCTGAAGGGGAGAGGGCTTTAGGTGCCTGCCCCATCGAAATCCGCACCGACGATCCCGACGGCTGCCCGGCCTTCTATGGCCGTGTTATCCGGGGCGTGACCAACGGCGTTTCGCCTGACTGGATGCAGGCGCGGCTGAAGGCGGCGGGGCAGCGGCCGATTTCGGCGCTGGTCGATATTACCAACTATGTGATGCTCGGCTTTGGCCGCCCGGCGCATGCTTACGATTGCGCGCAGCTGACCGGCGCAGTGGTGGCGCGGCGCGCGAGGGATGGGGAGAGCGTCACGGCACTGAACGGCAAGGTCTATGCGCTGGATAGCGACATGACCGTCATCGCCGATGACAGCGGGGTCCACGATATCGCCGGGATCATGGGCGGCGAGCATTCGGGCTGTTCGGAGAGCACTCGCGATGTGCTGCTGGAGATTGCCTACTTCGATCCCGAACGCATCGCCGCGACGGGGCGCAAGCTGGGGCTGACCTCGGACGCGCGCAGCCGCTTCGAGCGGGGGGTCGATCCGGGGTTTCTCGATGCCGGACTGGACATAGTCACTGACCTGATCTTGCAGAATTGCGGGGGTGAGGCTTCCGAGGTGGTGCGTGCCGGGTCGCCGCCGATTGCCCCAAGAATGGTGAACTTCGATCCAGATTTGGTAAAAACCTTGGGTGGTATCGAAGTGTCATGGGAAAATCAGACTACAATTTTGCGCGCTCTGGGCTTCAACTTTCCCGACAATTGGATGTCGAGCATTGAAGGCGAAGCTGCCGCAACAATGGCCAGTTGTCATGGACTTGCAAGACTCTCCGTGCCCGGCTGGCGACCCGATATCGAGGGCGCGGCGGACATCGTCGAGGAAGTCGTTCGCATCCATGGGCTGGACAATGTCGCCAGTGTGCCGCTGCCGCGCGCCGATGGCGTCGCGCGCGCCACGGCCAGCCCGGCACTGAAGCTCGAACGCCGCCTGCGCCGCGCTGCTGCCGCGCGGGGCAATCACGAGGCGGTGACCTGGTCGTTCCTGCCTGAGGCCGAGGCACAGGCATTTGTCCTTCGACAAGCTCAGGATGAGCGGGGTTCAGAAGTCTGGTCACTGGCCAACCCGATCAGCGAGGACATGAAGGTCATGCGCCCCTCGCTGCTGCCGGGACTGCTCAGTGCGGCCAAGCGCAACCTTGATCGCGGCGCGGCGGGACTGCGGCTGTTCGAGATCGGGCGGCGCTATTTGCGCGGGCAAGACGGCGCGAGCGATGAGCGGCTGTCATTGGCGGTGGTGCTGGCGGGGGAGAAAGCCCCGCGCGGCTGGGCGAGTGGCAAGGCGGCGAGCTTCGATGCCTTCGATGCCTTCGATGCCAAGGCTGAGGCTTTGGCGCTGCTGGCTGAGGCCGGCGCGCCGGTCGATAATTTGCAGGTCTTGGGCGAGGCTGGCGCGCAGTTCCACCCCGGCCAGTCGGCGACATTGCGGCTGGGGCCGAAGAATGTGCTGGCGCGCTTTGGCTTGCTGCATCCTGCACTCTTGAAGCAGTTCGACATCGATGTGCCGGTGGCGGTGGCCGAGCTGTTCCTCGATGCCATCCCGGGCAAGAAGGGCGCGGCGAGTTTCGCCCGCGTGCAATATGCTCCGCCTGCGCTTCAGGCAGTGACGCGCGACTTTGCCTTCCTGGTGCCGGTCGACCTGCCTGCGGGCGATCTGGTTCGCGTGGTGAAGGGGGCGGACAAGGCCAACATCGCCGCCGCGCGGCTGTTCGACGATTTCCGGGGCGCTGGCGTGCCGGATGGGCAGAAGTCGCTGGCTATTGAGGTCACGCTCCAGCCGGGCGAGAAGAGCTTCGACGAGGCGGAGCTGAAGGCGATTGCCGAGCGGGTGACGGCGGCGGCGGGGAAGCTGGGGGCTGTGCTTCGGGGGTAGTTCGCAAAATGGTGGGGCTCCTCTCCCCTTGCGGGAGAGGATAGCGAAGCTTGTTCCGCAAGGAACTAGCGCAGCTTGGAGAGGGGGGCGACGAAGCGCTTCTCTCGCCCCCTCTCCAACTTCGGCTAGCGAACAAGTTCGCAGCCTTCGTATCCTCTCCCGCAAGGGGAGAGGAGTTCACACGCGATTACCCTGCCCTGA
>JAHFPT010000137.1 GCA_023266625.1 Novosphingobium sp.
ACGCCATGATCGATGCCGCACTCCCGTTCGGCGGCTACAAGCAATCCGGCGTGGGCCGCGAACAGGGCAAACAGGGGATCGAAGCCTATCTTGAGACCAAAACGGTGATTATCAAGATGTAAGCCCAAAGCCCCTCCCCTTCAGGGGAGGGGTTGGGGTTGGAGTGGGGCTTGTCGGTTGACCTTGTGCTTGCCTGACAGGCCCCACCCCCGTCCCCTCCCCTGGCCCGAACTTCAACGCAAGGTTCCGCTATCGTGCCCATCGACCTCTCAAAGATCAAAGCCATCGACGTCCACGTCCACGCTGAGGTCAGCTGCCACGATCCCGAAGATCCGGTGATGGGCCAGTTCTTCGATGCTGCCAGCGCCTATTTCAAGGCCCCGCGCGAGCGGCCCAAGATGCCCGAGATCGTGGAAATCTACCGCGAGCAGCAGATCGCCTTCTGTCTGTTCACGGTCGACTGCGAGAGCGGCATGGGCGCCAAGCGCCTGTCCAATTACGAGATCGCCGAATTCGCCGCCAAGCACGACGACATCTGCGTGCCCTTCGCCTCGATCGATCCACACAAGGGCAAGCTGGGTGCGCGCGAGGCGCGCGATCTTATCGAGAACCACGGCGTCAGGGGCTTCAAGTTCCACGGCATCGCCCAGAATGCCGATCCCGGCGACCGGATGGGCTATCCGATTTACGAGGTGATCAACGAATACAAGCTGCCGGCGATTTTCCATACCGGCCATTCGGGCATGGGCACCGGCATGCGCGGCGGCGGCGGGATGCGGCTCAAGTTCGGTCAGCCGATTCTGGTTGACGACGTCGCGGTCGATTTCCCCGATATGAAGATCATCCTCGCGCACCCCAGTTGGCCGTGGGTGGACGAGAGCCTGTCGATGGCGCTGCACAAGGACAACGTCTTCATCGATTTGTCGGGCTGGTCGCCGAAGTATTTCGCACCGCAAATCATTCAGTACGCCAATACCCAGCTCAAAAAGAAGATGCTGTTCGGCACCGATTTCCCGTTGATCCATCCGCAAAAGTGGATCGATGCGGCATTGCAGGCCGGGTTCAAGGACGAAGTCCTCCCCGGCATCATGAAGGACAATGCGGCAAGGCTGCTGGGACTGGCATGAGCCTCGCGGGTAAGCACATTGTCATCACCGGCGCTTCGACCGGCATCGGCAGGGCAACCGCCGATGTGCTGGTGGAAAAGGGGGCGAAAGTCACTCTCATCGCCCGCCGCACCGAACTGCTCGAAGCGGCATGCGGCGACCTGGGCGCGGCGGCATGCTTTGCCGCCGCCGATGTCGGTGACCGGGCGCAGCTGCTGGCCGCGCTTGACAGCGCCATCGCGGGGCACGGGGCAATCGACGGGCTGTTTCTCAACGCCGCCAGTGGCGGGACCTTCACCGGGATTTGCGACTATCCCGAGGACAGCTTCGAGCAGGTGCTGACGGTCAATCTGCGCTCGCCGTTCTGGGCGGTGCGCCACGTGTTGCCGGCGATGATTGCGCGCGGCGCAGGTACGATCCTGATGACCGGCAGCCTCGCATCCGAACGCGGCATGGCGGGCAATGCCGGCTACGTCGTCGCCAAGCACGGGCTGCGCGGACTGGCGATGGCCCTCGCCGCCGAAGTTGCGGGCAGCGGTGTGCGCTGCAACCTGGTGGTGCCCGGGTTCATCGAAACCCCCATGCTTGACGATGTCCCCGAGCAGGGCCGCACGGCGATGGCCGGGCGAACACCGCAGGGACGCATCGGCACCCCGCGCGAGCTCGCTAATGTCGCGGCCTTCCTGCTGTCCGACGATGCCAGCCACGTCACCGCTCAGGCCTGGGCAGTCGACGGCGGACTGCTTGGCACCCTGACGCTCTGAGAGGATAAAAGATGACGCTAAAATATTACCATGCCGAGCCGGCGGCAAACTCGCTGAAGTCCATGATTCCCCTGAAGGAAAAGGGTATTCCGTTTGAGAGCGTCTATATCGACCTGCACGAGTTCGAACAGCATTCCGAATGGTTCGTGAAGCTCAATCCCGAGGGACAGGTCCCGGTGCTTGAACACAACGGCGTGGTGATCACCCACACCACGGTGATCAACGAATACCTTGAGGACGTATTCCCGGAGATACCGCTGCGTCCTTACGATCCGGTCGGCAAGGCGCGTGTGCGCTATTGGAACAAGTTCGTTGACGAGAATGTGACGCCATTCATGTCGATGCACGGCTGGCATCACATGATCGGGGCGATTGCCCGCGGCATCGAACCGGACGAGTTCGAAAAGCTGCTCGAGCGCATCCCGCTGCCCGACCAGCGCAGGAAATGGGCAGCAGCGCGATCGGGCTTTTCCGAGGCCGAGCTTGCCAATGCCATCGACAAGATCGTCTATGCCTGCGCCAAGATGGAAGCGACACTTGCGCAATCGCCCTGGTTGGCCGGCGACATGTACACCACCGCCGACATCAATTTTTTCGCGATGTGCGGCATGACGGTCGAGATCAGGTTCCCGGCACTGGAAGTAGCGGCCAACTATCCCCGGTTGGTCGAGTGGCGCACCCGCATGGAGGCAAGGCCCGCCGTCCGGTCGGCACTCGCCATGCCGAACCACACCGATCCCAAGGTGCGCAATTGGTCACGGCAAGTCCGCTAGTCCATGGCGACCTTCATCCTCATTCACGGCTCATGGCACGGCGGCTGGTGCTTCGACGAGGTCAAGGCTCTGCTCGCGGTCGAGGGCTATCATGTCATCACCCCGGATCTGCCGGGCATGGGCGGCGACGAGGAAGTGCTGGCCGCCGTGACCCTGCAAGGCTGGGCCGATTTCGTCGCGGACCTGTGCCGCAATGCGCCCGAGCGCCCGGTCGTCCTCGCCGGGCACAGCCGCGGCGGGCTGGTCATCAGCCAGGCTGCGGAGACCGCGCCCGAAGCCATCGACGCGCTGGTCTATATCTGCGCGATGATGCTGCCCTCGGGCATGTCGCGCGGAGAATTCAAGCAGCTGGAAGGACCTAATGAGTCCTTCGATGCCCTGATCAGCCCGACCCCAGGTGGCCACGGCACGGTCATCACCGGTGAGCGGCCAGGTGAGGTGTTTGCCCAGATGGGCGACCCCGCGACTGTCGCCGCCGCGATGCAGCGGCTGGTCGCCGAGCCGCACGGCCCTCGCTCGCAGCCGCTTCAGCTGACGGCTGAGCGTTTCGGCAGTCTTGCGCGAACCTACATCGAATGCACCGAGGACAAGGCCATTCCGCTCGCCAGCCAGCGCGAGATGCAGGCGCTGTTGCCGGGCGCCCGGATTGAGCAGCTCTGGGCGGACCACAGCCCATTCTTTTCCCGACCGGTCACCCTTGCCAGAATGCTGATAGACGCGATCCCGGGTGACACATCGGGCATGAGTGACCAGGGCTAGAAAATGTGTGGCCGTCGTGCCTGCATGCCTAGCGATCTGTATTCGCACTCGACTTTGGCCGGTTGCGCCCTTAGCGACCGGGGCAAGGGTTGGTGATGACGAGAATCAAGGAAATACTGGTCCCGACGACACCACGTGTCGAAGGTGACGAAGAGATTGGCGAGATCCGCAATATCGTCGGGTTCCACATCCGGCTGGCGCATGGTGCTGTCTACCGTCATTTCACCGAAACCTTTTCCGATCTCGAGCTGACCCAGAAGCAGGTTTCGGTGCTGTGGCTGGTCGACGATCACCCCGACATTGCCCAGACCGATCTGGCGCAGCGCATGCGCATGGATCGCGCCACGACCATGGCGACCATCAACCGGCTTCAGGCGAGGGACTATCTCGTGCGGGGGAAGTCTGCCAGCGACGGGCGCAAGCAGACGCTCAACCTGACCGACGAGGGGAGCAAGGCACTGGTCGATGCGAAGGAGGCGATCAGCGAGCACGAAAAATGGCTCAAGTCGCGCCTCGCCGAGAAAGAGGTCAGGACGCTGATCGAGATGTTGGCCCGCATTCACGAATAGTCCCGGCAGCGGCGGCATGGCTCCCTTTACGCTCGCGGAAATGTATGCAAAGCATATCAAAATGAAGCACCATGAAGGAGAGCGGCATTGAGCGCCGGTGATTCCGCCCCAGGCCCAGCATCGAACCAGCCTCCGGGCTATGTTCCTCCGAAAGTCTGGACCTGGGATCAGCCGAGCGGCGGGGCCTTTGCCAACATCAACCGCCCGACATCGGGGGCAACGCATGAAAAAATGCTGCCGGTCGGCAAGCACCCGCTACAGCTCTATTCGATGGGCACGCCCAACGGCGTCAAGGTCACCATCATGCTCGAGGAACTGCTCGAGAAAGGCCATGCCGGTGCGGAGTACGACGCCTGGCTGATCGAGATTGGCGCAGGGGACCAGTTCGGCAGCGGCTTTGTCGCGGTGAATCCCAATTCGAAGATACCCGCCATGGTTGATCGCTCGCTAGACCCTCCGGTCCACCTGTTCGAATCGGGCTCGATCCTGTTCTACCTCGCCGAGAAATTCGGCGAATTCCTGCCGGGCGAGCCGCATGCGCGCGCGGCAACGATGAACTGGCTGATGTGGCAGATGGGATCGGCACCTTATGTCGGCGGCGGCCTGGGCCACTTTTACGCCTATGCGCCGTTCAAGATGGAATATGCGATCAACCGCTTCGCCATGGAAGCCAAGCGCCAGCTTCATGTGCTCGATACGCATTTGGCCAGGAACGAATTCATGGCCGGTAGCGAATATACCATCGCCGACATCGCCATCTTCACCTGGTATGGCAACATCATGCGCGATGCCTATGACTGCCAGGAATTCCTGTCGGTCCACGAATACACCGATCTCGACCGCTGGGTGAGCCAGATCGCCGCGCGTCCCGCCGCGATCCGCGGCAAGATGGTCAACCGCACATTCGGCGGCCCGGAAAGCCAGTTGCGCGAGCGCCATGATGCCGGCGATTTCGAGGTCAATCGCGAGGATATGGTCCTGGCGCGCGACGGTGTCCGGTTATAGGTAGTCTGGCGCGCGCCCTGCCGTTCGGGCGAATTCTTCGCTTGCATTTTGTATGCAACACAAACAATATTGCCCACAAGGCAAGCTTGCCAGCAATAATCAGGAGAGGCCTCCCCATGACCCAATCGCTCCAGTCCCTGCTCGATGGCGCCGGCGATATCGTCGAGCTGCTTCGCAACCAGCAGGTAGGGCCCAACGTCTACCCTGGCGTTCCAGCCGAATTTTCCAACTGGCGTGACGAACAGCGGGCCTGGGCCGAAACCTGCGTGCTGTTCAACCAGTCCTACCACATGGCCGAACTGATGGTCGAAGGACCGGGTGCGTTCGAGTTCCTCAATGGCCTTGGCATCAACAGCTTCAAGGGCTTCACGGTCAACAAGGCCAAGCAGTTCGTGCCGGTAACCCATTATGGCCACGTCATCGGCGACGTCATCCTGTTCTACCTGGCGGAGGACACCTTCAACCTCGTTGGCCGCGCGCCGACGCTGAACTGGCTGATGTTCCACGGTGAAGGCCGCAGCGACGTCACCCTCACTTATGACGAGCGCACCGCGGCGCGCCCCGATCCGGAAAACCGCCGCCACTACCGCTATCAGGTGCAGGGGCCGAATTCGAATCAGGTCATCGAGGCCGCGACCGGCAAGCCCGCGCCGGACCTCAAGTTCTTCAACATGTGCTGGATGGAGATCGGCGGCAAGCAGGTCCACGCGCTGCGTCACGGCATGGCCGGCCAGCCGGGTTACGAGCTGATGGGCCCGTGGGGCGATCGCGATGCCGTCCACACCGCGCTGGTCGAGGCGGGCATCAAGTTCGGCATGGCGCTGGTCGGTGGCCGCACATACTCTTCGAACACACTCGAATCGGGCTGGATCCCCTCGCCGCTGCCGGGCATCTATACCGGCGAGCTGCTCAGGCCCTACCGCGAGTGGCTGAGCGCCAACCATTACGAAGCGCGCTGCTCGATCGGCGGCAGCTATGTGCCCGATAGCGTCGAGGGCTATTACCTCACGCCGTGGGACCTCGGCTATGGTCCCTTCGTCAAGTTCGACCATGACTTTATCGGCCGCGAAGCGCTTGAGAAGATTGCTGCTGGCCCGCACCGCAGGAAGGTCACCATCGCGCTCGACAACGCTTCGGTATCTGAGGCAATCTATGGCCAGTTCGGCAAGGGCGAGCTGCGGCCCAAATACATGGAATTCCCCAGCGCGGTCTATTCGATGCATCCCTTCGACCGGGTCGAGAAGGACGGCGAGCTCGTCGGCCTATCAACCTGGATCGGCTACACTGCCAACGAGGGCAAGATGCTGACACTGGCGATTGTCGATGAAGCGGTGGCTGAACCGGGCACCGAGATCGATTTCATCTGGGGCGAGCCTGACGGCGGGACATCGAAGCCGACGGTCGAGAAGCACCGTCAGATCACGATCAAGGGCGTGGTCGCGGCGGTTCCCTACTCCGAGGTCGCGCGCACCAATTACGCTCCGAGCTGGCGCACCAAAGCTGCCTGATGGACACGCTCGAACGCCTGCTGGCCGAGCGCGCCATCGAAGCGATGATCGTCGACTATGCGGCGTTCAACGATGTCGGCGATTGGCATGCGGTGGCGGCGATGTATCTGCCCGAGGGCAGGATGAGCCGCCCCACCGCGCCCGATGCCTTCATCGAGGGCCGCGCTGCCATCCTCGCCGCCTTCCAGGCCCGTCCGGCGCGCGCCTCGCGCCATGTCGTCGCCAATATGCGCGTGACGATAGAGGGCAGCAGCGCGACGGCCACCAGCCAGATCCTGCTGTTCACCGCCGCCGACAAGCCGCCACTGATCGGCACCTATGCCGACCGGCTGACGCAAAGCGCCGAGGGCTGGCGCTTCGCCGAACGGCGCGGGAGCCTGGATTTTACCTGAGCCTGCCAAATCGCTCTCGGTCAGCGGCGCTTCATCGACCAGCGGAAGAGGTGCACCTTGCCCGAAAGCAGCGCCGTAACCCGGTCTTCGCTGCCAAGCCTGAACCCGCGCGCTTCGAACTCGCCGCGAACCACAATCCAGTCGCTCCAGCCGGTAAGGCCTTCGACCGCGCCGATATCGCCAACATAGCCTCGCAGGTCGGCCCAGAGCGTCTCATGCGCCCGGGCAAGATCGATGCGGGTTCCGGCCAGGCTTGCGGCGAACGCGGCCGACTCGGGCACGCGGCTGTCGAAAACGACCAGGCACGGCGTCGCCAAGGTCGCCCCGCCCAAAAGTGGCACCGCAACCAGCGCCGCCGTGCCCTTGAGCATGGTCCTGCGATCCGCGCGCATCACTTCGCCTTTCCGAGGTAGCTGGCAACGCTGTCCAGTTCCGCGTCGGTGATGTCAACGCGCGTTTGCGGCGGCATGGCCATCTTGCCCTGCCGGACCACGGCCTTGACATAGTCGGGCGACATGTCGGTGCGGTTGGCGAGCAGTCCCTTTTCGGGCGGCTGGCCAGCCATCATCTGCTGCTTGGTGAGCAGATTGGTGCCCATGCCGCCGGCGAGGTGGCAGGAACCGCAGTGGTTTTCGAACAGCGCCTTGCCATCGCGCCCGGCGGCCAGACGGTCGCCGGCAGGCGCCTCAGCGCGCATCTGGTACGGCGGAGGAGGCGGCGGCCCTTTGCCCGCAGGAGCGGTGGGCGCTTCCTGCTTGCAGGCAGCAAGCAGCACCAGCGCAAGGATCGTGACCAGCCGCTTCATGCCCGGCCCTCCTTTGCCTGATCGCGAAAAGCGGCGGGCCACACGCCCTGCTTGCCCGGTGCGATGATGCCATTCGGATCGAGCGCGTCCTTCACCTTTTCGTTGAACCGGCGCAGCGCGTGGTCGTTGAAATCGAAGGTGTCCATCACCCGGTCCATCCAGCCCAGATGGGTGCGGTATTCCGCGTAACCCGCCTTGGCGCTTTCATCGATCAGGGCGTTGAACAGCTTCTTCATCGTGGCGATCTGCTGCGGCTGGTCGCGATCGAATATCAGCAGGTTGACGTTGTTGGCGAAGCGCCCGTTGATCGTGAAGCTGGCGTAGAAATCGACGTCGAAACTATCGATGATCCGGCGCGAGCGCTTCATCTGGTCGAGAACGTGCGCGCCAGTCGCGGGCACCACCGGCGAGAATCCCATATGCGCCCCGCGTCCGCCGATCCAGTCGGACAATTGCAGCGGCACGGCTGAGGGGATGCCCATAGTTATGTCGAAGGCGCTGATCGGATCGCCCGTGCGCCACCAGTTCTCCTGCGGCGGCACATCAAGATTCTTCTTCATCGCCGCCTTGATGATCTCGGCCTTGGCCTTGATCACGCTTTCCTCGCCATAGAGCCGCAGCGCCACCTGCCAGTAGCCGAGCTTGTGCTCCTTGAGCAGTTCCTGCACCCGCCAGTCGGGGATCGCCGAAGGCTTGTCCCAGAAATCCTTGCGCTGGCCGAGCAGCACCATCTTGCCGAGCCATGAGGGGATGAAGACGTTCTGTTCGATCAGCCCGGAGATCTTCATCGGGGTGATCGTATCGACCACCCAGCGGATGTCCTCCGCCTCGGGAATGTCGAACACCAGTTCAAGGCTGGCTTCGGGCGCGGGCTGGAGCCATATCCCGGCCCTGGTCACCACGCCGAAGTTCGACTGGGTAAAAGCGAGATCCCAGGTCGGGCCATAGCCCATGGGAAACAGGTGCCACGAAGCATTGCCCTTCATCGCCCCCATGCCGGTGCGAACGATGTCTCCGTCGGGCAGCACCGCCTCGATCCCGCACAGGTTGCGCGCGTGCAGACCATAGGGCGTATAGCCGATGCCGTGTTCGAGCGCGTTGCCGATCACCGAGCCCCAGGCATTGCCCGGCACCGACAGCCACAGCGGCGCTTTCTCGCGCTGGATATGTTCGTAAAGGTCGAAAAAGCCGACGCCCGGTTCGACCACGCAATAGGCCAGCTTGGGATCAAGCTCGAGCACCTTGTTCATCCGTCCGAGATCGAGCACGACCGAACCCGCCATGCGCGGTGCGGCGGTGCCATAGCCCAGGTTCTTGCCGCGTGCGACTGGCCACAGCGGCGTCTTGTGCTGGTTGGCGAGGCGGACGATCGCCTGCACTTCCTCGGCGCTGGCCGGGGCGACAGCGGCGGAGGCAGGCCACTGTTCGGCCGAGCCAGGCGCATAGACATCGGCATAGGCATCGCGGTCGGCATCGGTGGACATGACCCAGTCCTTGCCGACCACTCCGGCAAAGGCCTGAAGCGCGACATCGAACTGTTGCGGCGAAATGCGCGGCGGCAGGGTGAGTTTCATGGCGATTCCCTCAAAAGCTTGAAAGGACGGTAAGGCTGGGGGCATCGAGCGGCAGGCCGCGCCGCTTTTTCTCCAGCTCGTCGGCGCGGGTCTTGCCCTGGGCATCGATCAGATAGGCATGGATGGCATCGACGTCGGCAGGCTTCAGCACATCGTCCCAGCGCGGCATGCCGTTCGGCAACAACAGCCCTTCAAGCACGATCTGGCGGAAGGCATCGTGCGTGCCCGGCTGCATCCGGCGCAGGTCTGGCGTAATCGAGCGGTGCTGGTTCGAATGGCACAGCACGCAGTTGCCGAAAAACAGCGCCTGCCCGCGCGCGATGGTTGCGGGGGTGACCTCCGGTGCCTGTGCGGGGGCGGGGGGAGCGACCTCCAGCGGCGGCAGTTCGGGCGGGATCGGCACCGGACCGCCATCGAGCCGGAAAACAAGAATCCGGCCAATGTTACCGTGCTTGTAAGCAGCCGAATATGCCGGAACATAGGGATAGCCGCCGCCGCCCCAGGCCGCCATCACCGCGACATATTGCACGCCGCCCACCCGGTAGGTCATCGGCGCGGCCAGGATCGAGCTGCCGGTCGCGATTTCCTTCAGGAGTTTGCCGGTCTTCATGTCGAACACGCGCAAATGCCCGGCCAGGTTGCCCTGGAACAGTAGGCCCGAGGCAGTGGTCAGGACACCGCCACGATCCTGCCAGCCCTGCATCGGCACCGCCCAGCGGGTCTTGCCGGTCACCGGATCGATAGCGCGCAGCTCAGAGGAGAACGGCAGGCGCTGGACCTCGGCAAGGGCCGGCAGCTTACGCACGGCATCGGCGATGGGCGGCGGCAGGGTGCCGAGCAATGGGGCGATCATCGGCCCGAACAGCAGTGCCGCATCATTGTTGAGCATCTTGCGCGTCATCGGCTTGCGGCCCGGCGTCATGAACAGCAAGTTGCCCATGTCCTGGACCGGGGCGAAATAGAGGCCCGATCCGGGATCGTAGGAGCCCGGATGCCAGTTGCGCGCGCCGGGAGTGGCCGGAAAGACGATCTTGGGACCGCTGGCATAATCGGCCGCCTCGGGATTGGGGATCGGTTTTCCGGTCTGCGGATCAATGCCCTTGGTCCAGTTGACCCGCACGATCGGACTGGCTTTCAGCAGCTTCCCGTCGCGCCGGTCGATGATGTAGAGAAAGCCGTTCTTGGGAGCGTGCAGCACGACCGGGCGATCCTGCCCGTCGATAGTCATGCGGGTGAGGATCATTGGCGCAGTGGCGGTGAAATCCCAGTTGTCGCCGGGAGTCTCCTGATAATACCACCTGACCCGGCCCGTCTTCGCATCGAGTGCGACAAGCGAGGAGAGATAGAGCTGGTCTCCGCCCTTCGGCGAGCGTCGGGCGGTGTGATAGGGGCCGCCGTTGCCGGTGCCGACGATGACCAGGCCGGTATCGGGATCGTAGTTGATCGCGTCCCACGGCGTTCCTCCGCCGCCCACGTCCCAGCGGCTGTCCGGGTCCCAGGTCTTGACCGCTGCCTCAAGATCGGGGTGGTCCTGCGGGCCCAGTTTCGGGTCGCGTGGGACGGTGTGGAAGCGCCAGGCGAGTTTCCCGGTTTCCAGATCATAGGCGGAAACATAGCCGCGCACATCGTATTCGGCGCCGCCGTTGCCGATCACCACCACCGATCCCGCGACTTCCGGCGCGCCTGTGGAATTTATCCCGCGCTGGGGATCATCGACGGTATTGGCCTGCCAGACCACCTTGCCGCTCTTGGCATCGAGCGCATAGAGCTTGGCATCGAGCGCGGCGACGTAGACCTTGCCATTTGCCACCGCGACACCGCGATTGGCCATGTCGCAACAAACTGTGCGGTTGACCTGCATGTCCACTTCAGGCTCGAAGCGCCACAGTTCCTTGCCGCTCGAAGCATCGAAGGCATAGGCGCGGCCCGCCACGCCGCTGGTGTACATAACGCCGTCGATCACTACCGGAGTCGCTTCCAGCACACGGTTGGTGCCGAGTTCCGCCTGCCAGGCAAGGCCCAGCGTGCCGACATTCGCCGGCGAAATATCAGCCAGCGTCGAATGGTGCGACTTGCCAGCGTCGCCGCCGGGATTGGTCCAGTTGTCGCCCGCTTGCGCCTGCTGCGGCGGGGCCTGATTTCCCGCCGAGCAGGCAGCCAGCGCCAGCGCAAGAAGCAGGGCCAGCCGCTTCACGCCGGGTCCCACGGGCTCGGCATCCGGTATGGCACCGAGATGAAATTGGCCTCGATCTGGCAAATCATGCCGTGGTCGATCTTGAACAGCTCACCCAGATAGAAACTGTGCGGGCGCCGGATCGGGCTTTCACGCTGCGAACCGTCGGTCCACTGGTATCGGCCGAGCTTTCCCGAGTGATCGATGAAACCGAAAGCCATGACCAGCCCGCGCTCCTCGTCGATGAGCGGATAGCGGCGCGCGCGCAGTTCGTCGTCGTAGCGGTAAATGCCGAGGCGAAACTGCTCCTCGCAGCCGAGCGCGGCTGAAGGGATGAAGTCGAAGTGGGGATTGTTGGTGGTTTGCACCCCGTTTTCAACCCGGTTGCAATCGGGGTGGAACCGGGTCTTGATCGTGCCATCGTTTAGCTGGAGCGTATCGAAATAGCCGTTGGCGAGCACCTGCAATTCCTCGCGGGAGACCGGCGCCTCGGCTTTCGCTTCGAGGATCGGCTTGGTCCAGTAACGCGGGCCGGGAAGCACCATGCCGTGTTCCGAATTGCGCACGATGACCATTTCGACTTCGCAAACCTCACCCGAATCGTTGACGGCCAGACGCATGCAGAAGCCCGATTCCTCCTTGGGTTCGATCACCGTGCCGAAACAGCCGACCTCGCCGGAGACCGTGTCGGCGAAGCGAAGCTGGTATTCCCCCAGCCGTTCGATCGTGCCCCAGACACCGTCGCCGGGTTCGAGCATCACGTTGTTTTCGCTTGCCTGCAAGTCCGATGACCAGCGCAGCCGGGACGGATCGCGCGCGCCCAGCGCGGCGAGATATTCGTCGAGAATGCCGTTTAGCAACGCCCGGTCCATGCGCTCTCCCATCCGGGCTTTACGCCCTTCCACTTGTGTTGCATATTCTACCAAATGTTACAATAGCCATGGGAGAGTACGATGAGCCAGACGGTCGAAGAACAAGCCAACCTGGCCCTGGTCCTGGAAATGTACCACAAGGTGCTGATGCCGATGGACAGCGCCCGCGTCGATGACTTCATATCCCCCGATTACATCCAGCATTCGATGCTCGCCGAACCCACCGTGCAGGCGCTCAAGGACTTCCTGGACAGGGTGAAGGTCGAATCGCCCGATGCCGTCCAGACTATCCACCGTATCTTCGTCGATGGCGATCACGTTGCCGTCCATCTCCATGTCGTGCGCTGGCCGGGCGAGCCGGGCCTGGCGGTGGCGGACATGTTCCGCCTGGCTGGCGGGATGATTGTCGAGCATTGGGAAGTGATCCAGGAGGTTCCTGAAAATCCCATCAATCCGAAAGGGATGTTCTGATGCGTTTCCAGGGCAAATGCGTCGTCGTGCTCGGCGGCAACGCCGGCATCGGACTTGCCGCCGCCCGCCAGTTCCGCGACGAAGGCGCAAAACTCGCACTGACCGGACGCAACCCCGAAACCCTCGCTGCGGCGGCGGACGAAGTGGGGGCGCTTGGCATCGTCTCGGACATGGGCACCATCGCCCAGAGCGCAGCCGCCATGGCCGAGATCGGCGAGAAACTTGGCGGCATCGATGTGCTGTTCGTCAACGCCGGGGTCGGCGGTTTCGCGCCGGTGACCGAGATCACCGAGCACTTCTGGGATGGCATCCATGCGGTCAACCTCAAGGGCGCGTTCTTTGCGATCCAGAAGGCATTGCCGCTGATGCGCGACGGCGGCAGCATCGTTATCACTGGCTCGATCGGATCGATCACGGCAGTGCCCGGCAATGCCGTCTACGCGGCTGCCAAGGCGGGGATCCGCGCCGTGGCGCGCATTCTCGCGACAGAACTCCTGCCGCGCCGCATCCGCGTCAATGTCGTCTCACCGGGGCCGACCGACACCGAAATCTTCAAGCGCGATGCCAGCGCCGAAGAAATCGCCAAGCTGCGCGGGTTTTTCGCCGGCATTGTCCCGATTGGCCGGATGGGCACCCCCGAAGAAGTCGCCAATGCCGCAGTGTTCCTCGCCAGCGATCAGGCAAGCTTCATCAACGGAGTGGATCTCTATGTCGATGGCGGCTGCGTCGAGCTAAAGAGCTGACGGCATGCCGTCGATCAGGATGGTCTTCACTTCCAGATAGGGCTGGAGCCCTTCGGGTCCACCTTCGCGACCGATGCCCGATTGCTTGAAGCCACCGAACGGCAGCCCGAAATCGAGCCGCATGCCGTTCTGGCCAATGCCGCCGGTGCGCAGGGCCCGCGCGATGCGATAGGCTGCCTCGTGATCGTTGGTCAGCACCGATCCGCTGAGCCCGAAAGTGCTGTCATTGGCGATGCGGATCGCGTCGTCCTCGTCCTCGCAGGGGATCAGGCTGAGCACCGGGCCGAACACTTCCTCCTGCGCGATGCGGCTGGCGTTATCGACATTGGCGAACAGCGTCGGCTCGATGAAATAGCCGGCGTTGAGGTGCGATGGCCGCCCGCCGCCGCAGACGAGATCGGCACTCTTGCGGCCTTCCGCGATGTACATCTCCACGCGCTCGAGCTGGCGCTTCATCGCCAGCGGGCCAAGCTGCGTTTCCGGATCGGTCGAATGGCCGATCCGGGTCCT
>JAHFPT010000138.1 GCA_023266625.1 Novosphingobium sp.
CTTCAGGAAGGCCCTAATGCTGGCGGATCACCGCCAGAAAGGCTGGGCCATAGGCTTCGAGCTTGCGCGCGCCGACGCCATTGATCGCGCCAAGCTGGCTTGAGGTGGCTGGCCGGTTCGCCGCCATGTCGCGCAGCACTGCATCGTGGAAGATGACATAGGGCGGGACGCCTGCTTCGGCAGCGAGCTCGCGGCGCAGCGCCCGCAGCGCCTCGAACAGCGGATCGCCGACGGGATTGACCCCTCCCGCCCGCTCGCGCCGCCGCTTACGCTCGCTCTTGGGCGCGAGCACCAGTTGGACAGAGGCATCGCCCTTGAGGATCGCGCGCGCGTCGCCCGCCAGCATCAGCCCGCCATGCTCGCTCGTCACCAGACTGCCGCGCGCCTGCAACGCCCGCGACAATTGCCGCAGCAACGGCGCTTCCTCGCTGTCGACGATGCCAAACACCGAAAGCCGATCATGCCCGCGCTGGAGAATGCGCTCGTCGGCACTGCCGGTCAGGACTTTTTCGAGATAGCCGAAACCGAAGCTCTGACCGGTGCGATAGACGGCGGAGAGCAGCTTTTGCGCGGTGGTCGTGGCATCGGCGACGCCGGGCGCTTCAAGACAATTGTCGCAATTGCCGCAACCGGCGGGCGGGTCTTCGCCGAAATGGCGCAGCAGCCGGGCGCGCCGGCATTCGTGGGTTTCGACCAGCGAAGACAGCGCCTCGAGCCGGGTGCGCTCGCCAGCGCGGCGGCCCTCCTCGACCTCCTCCAGTCGCTTGCGGGCGAGTGCAAAATCCGCCGCCGCCCACAGCATCACTGCAATGGCATCGTCGCCGTCCCGCCCGGCGCGGCCGGTTTCCTGATAATAGGCTTCGATCGACTTGGGGATGCCGGCATGGGCGACAAAGCGCACATCGGGCTTGTCGATGCCCATGCCGAAGGCGACTGTGGCGACCATCACCATGTCTTCCGAGGCAACGAAAGCTGCCTGATTGGCGGCACGGACCTCGGGCGGCAACCCGGCGTGATAGGGCAGCACCGGGCGCCCGGTGGCCGCGCTGAGTTTTTCCGCCAGCTCCTCGACCTTCTTGCGGGTCTGGGCATAGACAATGCCGGGCCCCGGCTGTTCATCCAGCAGACCCCGCAATTGCCGCAGCGCATTTTCGCGGTGGCGGATCATGTAACGGATGTTGGGCCGGTCGAACCCGGCGATGATCAGCCCGTCTTCCGGAATACCGAGCTGGCCAAGAATATCGGCGCGAGTTTGCGCATCGGCAGTGGCGGTGAGGGCCAGCCGGGGGATATCCGGGAAGGCATCCATCAATGGCCGCAAAGCGCGATAATCGGGGCGGAAGTCATGGCCCCATTCGGAGACGCAATGCGCCTCGTCGATCGCGAACAGGCAGACCGGGGCGTTCGACAGAAGCTCACGGAAATGCCCCTGCGAGGCCCGCTCGGGCGCGGCATAGAGCAGATCGAGCTCGCCTGCTCTGAACCGCTCGATGGTCTCTTCGCGGTTGCTATCGGCGCTGGTCAGCGTCGCCGCGCGGATACCGTTGGCCTCGGCACTGCGCAGCTGATCGTGCATCAGCGCGATCAGTGGCGAGATGACCACGCAGGTTCCCTCCAGCATCACCGATGGCAACTGATAAGTAAGCGACTTGCCCGCGCCCGTCGGCATCACCGCCAGCGTCGAGCACCCGGCCAGCACCCGCTCGACAACATCGGCCTGCTTGCCGCGAAAGGCGGAAAAGCCGAAGGTCGCGTGGAGGGCTTCGAGCGGGGGCAAAGTTTGTTCAAGCAAGGACACGAAAGTGTCTATGGCAGATCGGAGCGACACAGGAAAATCAAAGCTAGGTACCGGCTTGCAATCAGGAGCATTGACTGCCCGGCACAGCGAATTTATGAGCCATTGTATATCATTATATCAGAAGGATGAGCAAAGTGACCGATGGTGCAGAACGCGATTATTTCACCGACCGTTCGGTGCTGCTCGATCCCTACGATTATTTCGAGGAAGTGCGCGTGCGCGGGCCGATGGTCGAGCTCACCGACCGCGACATGCTGTTCGTCACCGGCTTCGACGAGTGCGTCGAAGTGCTGCTCAACAATGCCGATTTCTCATCCTCGATCGCCGCCCCCGGTCCGGCGGCCCCGCTGCCCTTCGAGGTGGACAGCGACGACATCTCCGCCAAGGTCGCGGCGCATGCCGAAAGCATCCGCACGCAGGACCTCATGGTCGATTACGACGGCGAGGCTCATGCTGCGGCGCGATCGCTGCTCAATCCGCTGCTCGTCCCCTCGCGGCTCAAGGCGAACGAGGCGTTCATGCAGACCTTCGCCGACGAAATGGTGCGCGAAATGGTCGGCAAGGGCACTTGCGAGATCCTGGGCGAGGTCGCCACACCCTATGTTACGCTGGTGATTGCCGATCTGCTGGGTGTGCCCGACGAGGATCGCCAGCAGTTCCGCGACGTCATCGACGCCGGCCCGCCGCCGGGCAACATGGACGCACCCCAGGAGACATTGCAGAGTAGCGCGCTGGCCTTCATGGTCGGCTATTTCGCCCGCTATCTCGCCGAACGCCGGGCAAATCCGCAGGGCGACGTGATGACCGATCTCGCCCTCGCCAAATTTCCCGACGGTTCAACCCCGGACATCATCGAGCCAGCCAAGGCGGCGATGTTCCTGTTCGCCGCAGGCCAGGATACCAGCGCGAAATTGCTTGGCAATTCGATGCGCTTTCTCGCCGAGAACCCGGAATTGCAGGATCAGCTGCGCGCCGACCGCTCGCTGATCCCGGCCTTCATCGAGGAGATGCTGCGGCTCGAAGGCTCAACCAAGATGACCGCGCGGCTGGCGGTTCGCAAGACGAAGATCGGCGACCGCGATGTTCCGGCGGGCAAGCGCGTCTTCGTCGGCCTCGCCGCCGCCAACCGCGATCCACGTCGCTGGGATAACCCGGCCGAGTTCCGGCTGAACCGCCCGAAGATCAAGGAACACCTCGCCTTCGGCCGCGGCGCCCACACCTGCGCCGGATCGCCGCTCGCCCGGGTCGAAGTGCGCGTTCTGCTCGACCGCTTTTTCGAACACACCGCGAATATTGCCATCTCGGAGGAACACCACGGTCCACCCGGCGCCCGCCGTCTCGACTATGAGGCAAGCTATATCGTTCGCGGGCTGGAGCGGCTGCACGTCAAGCTGACCCCGCGCTGAGCGCCTCCCGGCTTGCCCTGTCGTACTGCGGCGGCATAGGGGCCCGGATAGTTTGATATCCGGGAACAGGGCCATGACATAGCAGAGACCCCGCGTCGCGGTCGTCACCGGGGCGAGTGCGGGGATTGGCCGGGACGCGGCGAAAGTGCTGACGAAGCAGGGCTGGCGGGTCGCAGCATATTCGAGAGGTGACGATTGTGACTGAACGCAGATTCGATGGCCGCGTGGCGGTGATCACCGGGAGCGGGCGCGGGCTGGGGCGCGAATATGCACTGCTGCTCGCCTCGCGCGGCGCGAAGATACTGGTCAACGACAATGGCAGTTCGCTGACGGGCACCGGTCACGACGACGGCCCGGCGCAGGCCGTAGTCGATGAAATTCGCGAGCTTGGCGGCGAAGCGGCGGCCTGCACCGAATCGGTCGCCGCGCCGGAAGGCGGCAAGGCGATCATCGAAGCTGCGCTGGATAGCTTTGGCAAGATCGACATCCTGATCCACAATGCCGGCAATTCGGTGTTCCATCCGCTGGAGACAATCACCCATGAGGATTTCCGCAGCGTGGTCGATATCCATTTGCTGGGCGGGTTCAACGTGGTGCAGCCCGCCTTCCCGCGCATGCGCGCAGCGGGCTATGGAAGGGTGGTGCTGACCGGCTCGATTGGCGGGCTTTACACCATGCCGACGGTGGCAGGCTACGCGGTTTCCAAGTCCGGGATGATCGGGCTGAACAACATCATCGCCATCGAAGGTGCTGACCGGAACATCAAATCGAACATCATCCTGCCCGGTGCCTCGACCCGCATGGGCGAAGGGATCGACACCAGTGGTTTCCCGCCGATGGGGCCGGAAATGGTCGCGCCGGTGGTTGGCTGGCTGGCACATGAAAGCTGCTCGATCAGCGGCGAAATGCTGATCTCGGCAGCAGGCCGCGTCGCCCGGGCCTTCATCACCGAAAGCGAAGGGGCCTATTCAGCCAATTGGACGATCGACGAAGTTGGCGAAAGGATCGACGCCATCCGCGACCCCAGCCGGCAATGGACTTTCCACCCCCTGGAGAACGGCTTCGGGCAGCATCTGGAGCGCAGCTTCGAGATGGCGCGCAAGGGGTAGGCGGATCAAAAATCCATCGGCAGGCCGATGTGGCGCTCCCACACCATGTCGCGGTGCCGGATCAGCGCCGAATCGACTGCAGCTGAAATCTCCGGGGTGATATTGCCATAGACCACCCGCATCTCCGGTGACATCGGGCAGGATTCATGCGGCATTGGCGCAATCAGCAGGGCGAAGCAGGCCCAATAGACATCTGCGGCGGTCAGCTTATTCCCGACAAGATAGTCCGAGCCCGCATTGCGCTGAGATTCAAGCTGGCGGGCAAGCCCCTTGAGAATGGCGATCACGCGGGTGGTTGCCGGAGCAACCGCGTCGGCCCGCACACCATAGGCGCGGGTCATGAAATCCTTGCCGTCGCTGGCCAGCGTGCGGGCGGGGTTCATCATCGACAGACGTCGTTCCCAGCCAAAACCGCCCGGGCTGCATATCTCCGCTGAAATGCCGAGCGCCAGCATCCGCTCAAGCTCGTCCTCAGGCAGCAACGAAGGGCCGGAACCGAGCCGTTCGGCCAGCATCAGGATTTCGATCCAGCCGGAAACCGCAGGCTCGTCCGCATAGACCGCGACCGGTGCATTGCGCGCGCCGGTCCATTCGACCAGTTCCTCGTTCGCCGCCATGATATGCTGGCGCACCGGGACATAGGCGACATTCCGCAGCCCTAGCACCGCCTTGGCCGCCTCGCCCCAGGGTCCGGGTGTTCCCGCGCTCAGCGCCAGCCGCAGACCCGGGAGGTCGCGCGCTTCGGCGACCGATACATATTCCATGACGTAACCTCTCCCGTTCGCAATGTTGGTAGCGACTATGCCAGATTTTCCGGGGCGAGAAAGATCGAAGCGTCAGCCGCCATCGCAGCGTTTGCCTGCCCCGGTTTGGCCTGATAGATTAACCGTTCAAATCTGCCATCAGCAGAACAGACCGGGAGAATTGCCATGGCCGAAGCCGATATCGACGTAAACCAGGCCTTTGAGGCCGAACCACGCGTTGCCGACTTTGTCTTCGATGCCGACGTCCACGTTACCCCGCCGCCGACCTTCTGGGCCGAATATCTCTCGCCCCAATTCCGCGATCTCGCGCCCACGGTCGAAAGCGACGGCGAATATGATTACGTCGTCTTCGAAGGCGCGCGCCGACCGATCAATCTAATGCAGAGCCAAGCCGGACGCAGCTTCGACAAATATAAGAACGCCGGCAAGCTCTCCGACATGCGCACCGGCGGCTGGATGGTCGGCAGCCGGCTCGAAGACATGGACCGCGACGGCATCGACAAGGCGGTATGCTTCGGCGGCGGGCCGCTGGGCACCGGCAATCTCGAGCTCTATCTCGACAGTTTCGATGCGTTCAACTGCTGGCAGTCGGATTTCTGCGCCGATTCCAACGGCCGCATGTTCGCCTGCGCATACCTCACCACCGTCGATGTCGATCTCACCATCAAGGGCATGCGCGCGGCAAAAGCGCGCGGCGATGTTGCGGTCAACATTCCAGCCTTCCCGCAATCAGCCCACCAGTTCACCAAGGATGGCGCAGTGTGGCAGGCGATGACCGGCGATGCGGGCGGCACGCGCCAGTATCGCGATTCCGAATTCGATCCGATGTGGGCCGCCGCTGTCGAACTCGACCTGGCTATCACCTTCCACCTCGGCGCGCGCATCTCGCGCTTCAAGGACAAGACCAACTTCCTGTGCGACCTGCCGATGGGCAAGACCGCAATGCTCGAGCCGGTCAACATCTTACTCTATTCGGGCGTGTTCGACCGCTTTCCCACGCTGCGTCTCGGTCTGATCGAAGCGGGCGTGGGCTGGATTCCCTGGGCCTGCGAATATATGGACCGCGCCTGGGAGATGCAGCGCCACTGGACCGAGTGCCAGATCAAGCACCCGCCAAGCTTCTACTTCGACCAGAACGTCTATGCTTCGTTCATCAGCGATCCCCTGGGCGTCGAGCTGCGCCACAAGCCGGGTTGCAAGAACATCATGTGGTCGTCCGACTATCCGCATTCCGAAACCACCTTCCCGCATTCGCACAAGGTGATCGCGAACAATTTCGCGGGCGTGCCCACGGCTGAGCGCGACTGGATCATCGCCGGCTGCGCGGAGAAGTTTTTTGGGTTGAAGTAGGGCACAGCCAGCTCCATTGCCGCGGCAGTGCCACAATGGCCCTGCGGGGAGCATGATGACCAAGTTCGATCACCTCATCGGCAAGGAACTGGAAAGCGGCACCTATAGCTGGGACGCACACCGGGCGATGCTCTATGCCGTCGGCGTCGGCGCGGGGCTCGCCGATCCCTATGAAGAATTGCAGTTCACCACCGAAAACACAGCTGGCGTCACCCAGCAAGTGATCCCCTCCTTCATGTCGCTGATGTCGCCTGGCGGCGGCTGGATCCGCGAGCTGGGCTTCAAGGCGAGGCTATGGGATGGGATGGACTGGGGCTATCCCGAAGGGCTGGTACACGGCGAACAGGGCTTCACCCTCGCCCGGCCGATCCCGCCTTGCGGCACAGTCAACCTCAGCCAAGTGCTGCTCGGCGTCTTTGACAAAGGCTCGGGCGCGCTAGCCATCGCCGAAACCCGCGCCACCCTCGCCGACACCGGCGAGCCGCTGGGCACATCGCGGGCCGGCATGTTCGTGCGCGGTCAGGGCGGCTTCGGCGGGTCGCGCGGTCCCGAGGGCGAGCAGCCCTGGCCCAAACCGACCCGCGCGCCCGACCTGACTGTCTCGATCGACGTGCCCATCGGCCAGTCGCTGATCTACCGGCTGCTGGGCGACACCAACCCCCACGCCACCGACCCCGCCCGCGCCAACGGCGACGGCTTTGCCAGGCCGATCTTCTTCGGTCTGGGCACCTACGGCTTCGCCTGCCGCGCCCTGCTCAAAGGCCTGTGCGACGGCGATGTGTCACGCTTCGGCGCGATGGACGCGCGGTTTTCAAAGCCGGTTCATCCGGGGGACCGGCTGGATACGCTGATCTGGCAGAACGAAGGCGGAGCGCAGTTTCTGACCAAGGCAGGCGGGGATCGGGTGGTGATCGACCGGGGGGTGTTTCGGTTTATGGGGTGAGGCAGCATGACTACGCACGATTTCCGGCAAGGCACCGTCCACACTGCAAGCGAGGATATGCAAGCGGCTGTGGAATCTAGCCCTGCAACCCTTGCATTGTGGCAAAGCCTGACTCCGCTTGGTCGCAACGAGTTCATTTGCTGGGTCGATGACGCCAAGCAGGCAAAGACCAGACAACGCCGCATCGAGCGGAGCTGTGAGGAATTGCTCGAGGGGAAAAGGCGGCCCTGCTGCTGGGCAGGCTGCATTCACCGCACAGACAAGGCGCCAAGCCGGTGGCAACAGGCAGTGCTGATCGACAAGCAAGCGGGTTAAAGCCCGATTTCTTTTTTCGCCTACGCCTTCACCCATCCCGCTGGCCACACACCACGAAACCCTGCACACCGCTCCTCGCGCCCGTCCCCCAGGAGAATCGCATGTGCTATTCGGCTACCGCGAGCTTTGTTGCCTCCGGCGTTATCGGAACGATTGGCATCGCGACGCTGCGCCATGTACGGGAGCCGCGCGCGCTGCTGTTCGCCGCCGTGCCGATGCTGTTCTCGCTGCACCAGTTCACCGAAGGCTTCGTCTGGCTCGGTCTGAAAGGGCACGTCGGGCCGGTGGTGCTGGGGCATGTCACTTTCCTGTTCATGCTTTATGCTCAGGGCGTGCTGCCGTTTCTCATGCCGCTCGCGATCCGGTTGATGGAGCCGCCCGGCTGGCGCCAGAAGGCGATCACGGCGCTGACCCTTATCGGTGCATTCGTCTGTGTCTGGATGGTCTATGGGCTGGTGTTCTTCGAGAGCCAGTGCTTCGTCGAGCTGCATTCGATTGCCTACCGCAATCCATTCACCGGCAATTTCGCGGTGTCGGTGATGTATGTCATTGCCACCTGCGGCGCGATGGTGCTGTCAACGCACCGCGTCATCAGAGTCTATGGGGTGTTCAATGTGATCGGGGTGACGATCGCGCATCTGGTCAAGGCCTATGCTTTCGCTTCGGTCTGGTGCTTTTACGCCGCGACCCTGAGCATTGTGCTCTATTGGCAGTTCAGCCGCAGCACTATCGACGTCGAAACGCCCAACGGAGTGTCGCCGATTCTCAGGCCGTTCCTGTTCCCCTGGCTGCGTCTGAAGGGCGCAGTGGGGCGGATTTCCGGCTGAACCAGCCCTACTTCGTAGCAAACTGCCCAGCCTCGGCCTTGAAATTCTCCCGCGCGAAAGTCCGCGCGGCGGTTGCCGTCTTGAACTGTTCGGCCTGCAGCGCCGAGGTCACGATCGGATAGCCTTGCGAGTTGTAGCGCGTGTCGCGCACGGTCAGGCGGAAGTGGCCTTCGGGGTCCTTGTTGATCAGGAAGGGAAGGACGTTATCTCTGGACATGCGCTTGCTCCTCGTTTGGTCTAGTTATTGAAATTACACCTGGCTCGGCGGGCGGGAGGCCCGCGAACCAGATGATATGTTTGGCGCCCTTGCCATTCTCGCGCGCCCGCACGGCGACTTCATCGACATTGAATCCGGAGCGCTTCAGGCGGCGCGCGAAGGCATCGTCCCTGGCCGCCGACCAGATCGCGAGGATGCCCCCGGGCCTGAGTGCGGCTTTGGCAGCGCGCAGTCCCTGCTCGCTATAGAGCAAATCATTGGCATCGCGCACCAGGGCGTCCGGGCCATTGTCGACATCGAGCAATATCGCGTCGTATGCCGCAGGTGAAGACTGGATCAGCGCCGCGACATCGCCCTCTACCAGCCGCACGCGCGGATCGTCGAGGCAGCCTGCCGCCAGTTCCTGCATCGGTCCCCGCGCCCAGGCGATAATCTCGGGCACCAGTTCGGCCACAGTGATGCCGGTATCGGATGGCAGCACGGCAAGAGCAGCACGCAGGGTAAAACCCATACCATAGCCGCCGACCAGCAGCTGCGGCTTCGCGCAAGTGGCGATCCGCGCGTAGCTCCCAATCTTCGCGCAGGTCCCAATCTTCGCGCAGGTCCCAATCTTCGCGCAGGTCAGGGTCGCCAGCGCTTCTTCCGAGCCGCACATCCGGCTGCTCATCAATTCGTTGCGACCCAGCAGAATCATGAAATCGCGGTTATGCCGGAACAAGCGCAGCTCCCCGCCTCCGGGAATCTGCGCTGTGCCAAGCAGTTCGCGCGGGATCATGCGTGCTTACCCCGAACGGCCCTTGCGGGCAGCATAGCGCGCATCGCGGGCAGCCTTGCGTTCGGCTTCGGTCTGGAGCTTCGCTGCGACTGCCGCCTCGGCTGATTGCACCGCCGCATGTTCGGCATCGCGCTTGCTTGCTTCCCTGGCCTTAGCCTCGGCTTCGCGCGCCAGCTTTTTGGCAGCGCGCTTTTCCAAATCGGCAACTTCGCGCGCCGCCTGCGCGGCAGCCCGGCGCTCCAGTTCTTCCGGACTGGGCACCGGGCGGGCGCGCAGCTTTTCAAGTGCCGCATTCCGGGCACGGGCAGCGGCTGCCGTCCGTTCCTGGAAGCTCGGTTCCTTGTATCCCCGCATTAGCAATCGTCCCCTCAGGCAGCCTGAAGGTTGACCGCCGAGGTCTTGCCGCGCTGATCGGTTTCCAGCTCGTAGGAAACGCGCTGATCCTTGTTGAGCGTCGACATGCCCGCGCGTTCAACTGCCGAGATATGCACGAAGGCATCGTCGCCGCCAGTTTCGGGAGCAATGAAGCCATAGCCCTTGTCGGAGTTGAAGAATTTGACTGTTCCGGTAATCATGGAGAAAGTTCCTGTAGCCATAAATGAGGTATCCGCGAAGAGCCGCGAATCCTGCGTCGTGAAGCTAGGGGGGGACAAAGCGGATCGCTTGCGCGGGCCTATATTATCCGTCGAAAGCGACGTTAGCGCTCTACCGGTAGCACTTGTCAGGCTGAAAGGGAAGCGGAATGGCTGTTAGTGCCAGGGCGCGGCGCAATAGCTAGCTTTGGATCGATGTCAAAGCATGGCGCGGCAGTGTGACGGGCAGGTCCAGCGAGCTGATCAGGCCGGCCTCCGCATCGACAACATAGGGCACGGCATTGATGACCCTCTGCGCTGTCGCGGACATCGCGGCCCGACCGGCACCATGACCGGCGGCATCTCCAAGCGTCATGGTGCACTCGATGTCGGGGTCACCAAGTATCGATACGCTGTAAGTGGCGTCATGGGTGGACGTCGGCCACTCCGGAGCAACATCGCGGGCCATGCGAATGATATGCTCTACGATGATCGCTTCCTTGCCATTGACGATGCCTGCTGCTCTCGTGAGAACCGCGCCGCAGGTGCCCGCCTCGATCTTTCCAAAGGCGACCTCGATTGATCGGGACGTGGGCTTGCGGTCCAGCGTGCCTCGGATGTCGTCGACTTCCACACCCAGCGCAGTGGCCATCAGGTGGATCGGCGCTCGCCATGAATTGGCGATTACACCCGGTCGGCTGAGCCAGGGTTCGAAGTCGAGCGGGCGACCGAAGCCCATGCCGTCCATCATCACATCGGCGACAGGATAGTGGTCGTTTAGCGACAGCTCCCGCGTAGTGATGCTCTGGATTTTCCGGGACTGGGTCGACAAAACCAGCGCCAGCTCATCCGAAGCAAAGCCAGGGAAAATTCCCGAGGCGTAGATCGTAGCCTGTCCGGCCAGCGCCGCAGCTTCAAGCTGCTTGCGATGTTCCGCTACATAGACCGGAGGAAATACCAGCCCCGTGGAAGTGGTTGTGACCACATTGATGCCCGCCGAAAGCAGCCGACAATAGTCCCTGACTGCGGCCACGTCCCGTTCCGGTCCGCTGGCCGCGTAGATCACGCAATCCGGGCGAAGCGCGATCAAGGCATCGCTGTCATGGGTAGCGGCAACGCCAACCGGATCGATTCCGGCCAGTTCACCTGCATCCCGTCCCACTTTTTCGGGCGAATGCGTCCAGACACCGACGAGCTCAAGGTCGGGTCTGTCCATGACGGCAGCTATTGCCAGCGAACCAATTCCGCCAGTCGACCAGACAGCCAGGCGAAGCGGCTTTCGATCCATGCAGGCTCCTGTGAATTACAGCCGTGGTCCCGGTCAATCCTGACCGAAACGGCCCACGAGATGCGAATTTTTTCCGTCGGGATCGAGGCGTCTGGCCACAAGATATCCTGCCCCCATCCAGCCGCGCCGGGTCCACTTGCCGAAGGAAAGCCTGGTGCCGGGCGAGCCCGACGCCGCAGCCAGCATCTTCACGCGTTCCAGAGCCTCCTTGACTCCGCGCGGGGTCAGCGGATGGGCATCGGCAAATGCCGCCAGCAGCACCGTCGCCAGATCGCGGTTGACCACCGGCACACAATATTCCGGCCGCCGCCCAAAGGCCTGCTCGAACTCATCGAGGAAACGCTGGCCGACCAGATTGCCCTCGTCATACTGGTCGAGACCGATCCAGCCCTCGATTGCTTTCCACATGGCAGTGTTGATCCAGGCATTCTGGAAGGCCGTTCCCATATAGCGCGGCGGGTCCCAGCCCAATGCCGCGAGCGCCGGGTTCACTTGCACAACGCCGAAGCCGAAACCGCAGTGGACGATCGCTTCAGGCTTGGCCGCGTGGAGTCGGCGCACCGCCTCGCCGACATCCTGCCCGGTCTGCGGAATGGCCTGCTCGCTGACAATGCTGATGCCTTCGGCCTGGCAGGCCTTGCGGAAATTACGGATGTAGCTCTCGCCGATCAACGAATTTTCGATGAGCGCGCCGGCTGTCTTGTAGCCCTGTTTGGCGATGAGATGCGCCCAGAACACCGGCTCGTCGGTCATCGATCCTTGCGGCAGCGCGAAGGTCCATTCGCCGAGCCAGTCGTCGGTGCCGCAAACGCTGATCGCCGGAACATGGTAGCGCGCTTCGATCGCCTCGCGCATCGGCACGGCATTGTCGGTAATCGCCGGTCCGAAGACCGCCAGGCAGCCTTCGTCGACCAGTTCGCCATAGGCATCGATCACTGCCTTTACGGTGCCCTTGGGCAGGCCCTCCACCTCGCGGAAGACGATCTCGATCGGGCGGTCGATGACCCCGGTTTCGAGACCTTGCCGGAAGACCAGCTGAAATGCATCGGTAAGATCGTTGAGCTGATCCTTGGGAAACCCGGGAGGCAATTTGAAATCGAACAAATAGCCGAGTTTGATCGGCTCGACGTGGCTTTCGTAGGACATCCCCGCTCCTCCTTGCTGCTGCTATGGCTTCATGTGAATCCCAGCTTGTCAGTATCACCTAACCGCGAATCGGGAGTGAATCAAATTCGGGATCGGCTGACCATGACCGATGGCGCTTTGCAAATGATGGCGTTTGCGCCCGGAGTCAGAACCCTCCTTGCAACCGGCCCGATTTCCGCAACAATCGTTCTCCATAACAATGTTGGGAGTTTGCGATGCATCTCGAAGGAACCCCGTCCGAACAGCTGCCCGAGGTGCTGGCCACCGGCGCGAGCGATGCAAGCTTCGCCTTCCTCTCGCTTTCCGCCCGCGATCCCGATGGCCGCGATGCCGCCTATATCGCCTGGCATTCGCTCGATCACCGGCCCGAGCAATATCGGCTGGCAGGCCTGCGCAATTCGCTGCGGCTGATCTCGACCCCGGCGTGCCGCGCGGCGCGGGCAGCCAATGCGACACCTTTCGATGCCGTAGACCACATCATGACCTACCAATTCGCCGATAGCGCCTCGATGCCGGGCTTCACCGAGCTCGGCGCGGCGCTCGACCGGGGCGGGCGCATGGCGCACCGGTTGCCCAGCGTCGGTTTTCTGACCGGCGATCTGGCGGGCAAGATTGCAGCTCCGCGCGCGTTTGCCGGGGCTGATGTGATCCCGTGGCGGCCGGCGCTCGGGGTCTATGTGATGATCGAGGAGGGGCATGCCTCTCCGCAAGCGCTGATCGATGTTCCGGGCGTGGCGGGCATCTGGTGGTATCACGGCTCGTCTGACGCGGCGGGGCTTGGCACGGATGCGTCAGGAAAGCAGATCACTTTTTGCTATCTCGACGAAGACCCGGTGGCGAGCACGGCACGGCTGACTGAGCAGATGCGGCAGCGCTGGGCATCGGGCGCAGTGAAGGGTCTGCTGGCAGCGGCGTTTTATACTGTCGTGCCGTTCGACTGGGGGCGGCATTTGCCAGGCGCTTCATCCCCTATTTCCACAGCCCCGCCGGTGCCCAGGGCAGGCCGACATCCCTGAGGCCAAGAATACCCGCCCGCGCCGCCTTGATATCCGGCACGGCGGAAACGGCGGGCATCGCGGTCATCGTGTCCCAGTCGTGGTTGGTCCAGCTCTCGGGCGGGGTGAAGCGCATGCGGACATCGACGTTGGGCTCGCCCTTGATGACCAGGTGATACTGGTCCTTGTCGATATCCCAGCCCTCGGCGAGCTTCTTGGTCAGATACCAGACCACTGTCAGCTTGACGACCGTCTTGCCGCCGATCTTGCCTTTCCAGCCGCCTCGAAGCGCTGCATTGGTACCCTTCTTCATGCAGAACCAGCCGAGATCGACTTTCTTGGCGGCAGTGGCATATTCACAGAAGAATTCGATATCGTCGAACTTGTATTCGAGCGCATCGCCGATGCGCTGCACTGCGTCGCGAAACAGGATCAGCCAGTTGCGGGCGCGCTCCATCAACTCGGGGGTCGAGCCGCCCGGTTCGCCCATGCCGAGGAAGCTCCAG
>JAHFPT010000328.1 GCA_023266625.1 Novosphingobium sp.
TGAATGCCTCGTCGGCAAAGCGGTGGGCAACCATTTCTGTGCGCGTCACCCCCGGTGCCACGCAATTCGAGCGGATGCCGCGCGGGCCATATTCGCAGGCCATGTGCTCGGTGAGCGATTTGAGCCCGCCCTTGGCCGCAGAGTAAGCGCCCCCGCGCCGCCCGCCAATATGGGCGAAGGTCGAGGTAATGTTGACCACCGAGGCCCCTTCGCCAAGGTGCGGGATCACCTCGCGGCACAGTCGGAATGGCGCGCGCAGCATGACGTCCATCATCCCGTCGTAGTCCGCATCAGTGGCTTCACCGACCGGCTTGGGGCTGCCGACCCCGGCGTTGTTGATCAGAAAATCAATCCGCCCGAAACGATCCAGCGCCAAGGCAACGATCCGCGCCGGGGCATCATCGGCAGTGACATCGACCGAAATCGTCGCGACCATCCTGGGGTCGCCGATAGCGGCCTCCAGCATGGCCAGCTTGGCCTTGTCGCGCCCGACGCCGACCACTGCCACGCCTGCCTGATGCAGCAGCTTGGCAGTCTCCAGCCCGATCCCGCTGCCCGCCCCGGTGATGATCGCAACCTTCATGGCCGACTATGCCCGAACTGGTGCGAAGCTGGGAAGGAGTGTGTTTGCTGGCATGGTCCTCTTCCAGTTGCGGCTTGTAAATCGCCATGGCGCTTGCAGCTCGGCTGCTAGGCGGCCCGCAGCGTTTCTGAAAGCTGGCATTTTGCGGGGTGGGGTGCAAGGGATTGTGGTTAGGCAGGAGATTATGTTTGTCTGATCAAGCAGTCAGGCAGCTGCCTTACGACACTAATCAATTCGATTATTGAAACGATGGCGAGCCAACGCTCACTTCTTTGCACACCTTGCAATATAAGATCGTGATCGGAGTTGCCCGCTCCTACATAAAAATCAGCAGTGCTGGGTTCAGCATGCGCAATCTTATTTAAGCATTCACGGAGACCGATTGACTTGTAATTCGGGTCTGACTTGAGCCCATGAAAACCCGAGCGCTGCTTCAACATCGTTGTGTCAATTTTGCTCTCTCCAACCACCCGAGTTATACCAACTACCCCTTGGACAGGTGGGACAAGCGAAAAATCCTGTTCAGACCGAACTGCCAAAGCAAGCGACCTCATTATTTTAACACCTTCTCGCGACGCCTCCTCCATCATTTGTTCATCTTCGGAGGTACGCGGCCACGATCCCGAATGAGTTCGGCCCCAATAGGCATTGCGAAATTGCAGGCTGACTTCATCCAACTCAGCAGCACAAGCGTGCCAACTGTCGCGTTTCCACATACTCAAATTCCCCCCCTCACGCCGCCACCGCCAGCCTAACCCCCAGCGCCCGCGTCACCTTGAGCAGCGTATCAAGCGTCGGATTGCCGTTCTCGCCAAACGCCTTGTACAGCGCCTCGCGGGAAATACCGCTCTCGCGGGCCAGCGCGGTCATGCCCCGCGCGCGGGCGACCGTGTTGAAGGCATGGCGGATCAGCGCCGGGTCGCCCTCTTCGAACGCCGCTTCGAGGTAGTGGCGGATATCGTCATCGGACGAGAGGAACTCGCCAGCGTCCCAGGGTTTTGTTGCGATAGCCATGTACCTTACTCCAGCTCGGAAACCATACGGATAGCGGCAGCGATGTCGGCATCCTGGCTCTTCTTGTCGCCGCCACACAGCAGTATGACGATTTCACCCGCCCGCTCGGTAAAATAGACCCGGTAGCCCGGACCATAATCAATCTTCATTTCGCGTACACCGCCGGTGAGATTGCGATGCTTGCCCGGATTTCCCAAGGCCAGCCGGTCAATCCGAATGGCAATGCGCGCGGCGGCTGCGCGATCCCGCATGCCTTTGAACCATGCGGCGAAGGTTTCGGTGCGGATGACCATTGTCACGGCGATTGTGTATTATAGATTACAACAAATGTCAACTGTGGTGCACAAGCTAGTGTACGGCGTGCGACAGGCTCAGGCTGAGCGGGGTTGGAGTGTTCAGCCACGCAGGGGAATCGGGTGAACGATTTATCGTGAGATGACATCGGCGAGGAACTGGTCATCCCAGGCTGCGACTTTTCGTCTGAGACGGAGCGAGTCTTTGCCGGGTGCGCGTCTCAGCAGGTTGAGCGCGAGATGCTTTATGGTGGTGAAGTTGGCGGGTGCGTGCTGTGTCCGGACCCGGCATTCGTCGTCGCGAAAGACCATGTCCATGACCCAGTGGAGGCTGTTCTCGATTGCCCAATGGCTCCTCACAATCGCCCCCAACTGGTCAGCGGGCAGCATGAGCGAGGTGAGGTAAAGACGGGTTTCCTGCTCGATCTTGCTCCCGGTTTCACGGGTGCTGTCGATGATGACGAGTGCCCCCAGACCCGGCCATTCGTGCCGTTTCTGGAGCCATGCGACGTCGTGGATGACGGTGGTAGCTCTGGTTTCGATACGCCCGTGATCGCCATCGACAGTCGTGTTCCGGGTGATCCTGCTGTCGTGAAAGCCGCGCGCTTTCTGCTCGGCCACGAACAGCGCGACGTCGCTGTGGAGCGCGCCCTGATTGCCCTTCAGCGCGAGGACATAGTCGGCCTTCTTGTCGAGGATCGTCTGGGCAATCGTGCGCTGGCACCCCATCGCATCAATGGTCACGATAGCGCCCTCAATCGCCATCATCGCGAGCAGTTTGGGGATGGCGGTGATCTCATTCGACTTTTCATCGACCTTGACAGCGCCCAGCACCAGACGCTGGCGCGCCGCAAAGGCCGAGACCATATGGATCGCCGCCCTGCCGCCTGATTTGCCGCCCGCCTTCTGACCCGAACGGCGCACCGTCTTCCCGTCAATCGCGATGACTTCGGCCGATGCGCCCGTCAGCGATGACACCCAGGCGACGAAGCAGCGCTGGAACTGCCCGGCATCGAGCGTCGCGAAGATATCGCCAAGATGATCGTGCGAGGGCGTCCCTTCGAGAAATGGCCGAAACCGGCGCAAAAACGCCTGCTTCCTGTCCCCGAACCGGGCAATGTCAACAAACGTTTCAGCCCCTGCCAGCACCGCCAACAAGCTCAAAAGCAGCACCTCGTCGAGCGGATAAATCACTTTGGAAGACTGCCGCACGTCCGGCAAATCCCGGAAATGCTCCAGAAAAACCACCGCTTCACCAAGCGCGCCAACATCGAAATCAATACCAGACATCGCCACAATCCCCCTTCAAATCAGAGGATCGTTACAGATTCAGCAATCTACTCGCTTGTCACGCGCTCATTCACCCGATTGCCCTGTTCAGCCACGCTTATCCCCTTGGCCTGCCCCGGTCCGACGGCTACGAGCATTCGACACAAGGCAAAAGCGAGCACCCCATGCCAACCACCCCCTCCGCCCTCCAGGGCATCCGCGTGATCGACATGAGCCGTGTCTTCGCCGCCCCGGTCGGCGCGCAGATCCTTGGCGACCTCGGCGCCGATGTGATCAAGATCGAACGGCCCGGGGTGGGCGATGACGGGCGCGGCTATGGCACGGCGTGGATCAAGGGCAAGGATGGCATCGACACCCGCCAGTCAAGCTTCTTCACCGTCTCCAACCGCAACAAGCGCTCGATCACGGTCAACCACTCCAAGCCCGAGGGACAGGAGATCGTCCGCGCGCTCGCCAAAGACGCCGACGTGCTGATCGAGAACTACAAGGTCGGCGAT
Organism: Novosphingobium sp.; assembly: GCA_023266625.1. Taxonomy (GTDB): domain Bacteria; phylum Pseudomonadota; class Alphaproteobacteria; order Sphingomonadales; family Sphingomonadaceae; genus Novosphingobium. The sequence continues at coordinate 3,678 of JAHFPT010000328.1, forward strand.
CTGGCGCGCTTCGGACTCGATTACGCGAGCCTCAGGGCGATCAATCCGCGGCTGATCTATTGCTCGGTGACGGGCTATGGCCAGACCGGACCGATGGCGGCCAAGCCGGGCTATGACGGGCTGTTTCAGGCTACCGGCGGGATGATGGCGGTGACCGGGATTGCCGATGGCCAGCCCGGCGCCGGGCCGCTGAAAGCCGGGCCGAGCCTGGTCGATTTCATGACCGGCCACAATACCGCGCTGGCGATCATGGCCGCGCTGATGCACCGCCACAACAGCGGCGAGGGGCAATACATCGACATCGCCCTGCTCGATACCTCAGTGGCGATGGTCAGCCATATCATGCAGGACTACCTGATCAGCGGCGTGGCTCCGCCGCGCCTCGGCAATAGCGGCAATGGCGGCGGCCCGGCGGACCTGATCCATTGCAACGACGGTATCATTTATCTCACCGCCGGCACCGAC
>JAHFPT010000139.1 GCA_023266625.1 Novosphingobium sp.
AGCTACTGTATCCCAAAGGACACAGACTTCAAATTTCGTCGTCGGGGTTGTGACTGCCGTATAGCACTAGCGAATAGAAGCTGGCATACGACTGACACATTCTGAGCGCCATGCGCGATGCGCTGTGTTGAATGAAGCTACCAATTCGTTCTGAGGGAGGACGCAGACCATGAGCATCACCTACAAATCATTGATCAAGGCAACCGTGGCGATTTCGTCGCTTTGTTTTGCGACGCAAGCTTTCGCCGCCGATGCGGCAGCCGGTGACGAGGCCAAGTCGGAAACCGACATCATCGTCACCGCCCGCCGTATCGAGGAGCGCCTGCAGGACGTGCCGATTTCGGTCGCGGTGGTGAGCCAGGATCAACTGAGCAAGGCCAACATCTCTGGTTCGGACGATCTGGTAAGGATCATCCCGGGCCTGAACGTCGAATCGCGTTACACGTCTGAGGCCAACTCATTTTCGATCCGCGGGTTCTCACAAGCCTTGCGGACGACGTCTTCGGTCGCGACCTACTTCGGCGACGTTGTGGCGCCGCGCGGCGGTGCCGGCGCGTTCCCGGGCGGCGATGGTGCCGGGCCGGGCAACCTGTTCGATCTGCAGAATGTTCAGGTGCTGAAGGGCCCGCAGGGAACCCTGTTCGGACGCAATACCACCGGCGGTGCCGTGCTGTTCACCCCGAAGAAGCCGACCGACAAATTCGAAGGCTACGTCGAGGGGTCCTACGGCAATTTCAACCTGTTCCGTATTCAGGCTGTGGTTAACGTTCCGCTGGCCTCATGGGCGCGGCTGCGGCTTGGCGTTGATCGCCAGACCCGTGACGGCACGCAGAACAATGTGTCGGGAATCGGCCCCGCGAAGGTGAACGATGTCAATTATTATGCCCTGCGCGGAAGCCTGGTGCTCGATCTGTCTCCAGATATCGAGAACTACACGATCATGTCCTACATCAACTCGGATCACGTCGGCGCCCAGCCGCAGATGTACCGGTCAAATCCATTAGCCAACTTCGGTCGTGCGGCTCTCGCTGGCGCGCAGGTTGCCCGGTTGCTTGCGAGCGGCGATCCGTACCAGATCGAAAATAACATGAGCAATCCGCGTTCGCGGCTCAAGCAGATCCAGGTGATCAACACCACCAAGTGGGGCGTAAGCGATACGCTGACTATCAAGAACATCGTGTCTTATGCGTCGTATAAGCAGGGCCTCAACCAGAGCGTCTTCGGGTCGAACTGGCCTGGCACTGCCCTCCTGCCCCTCCCCTTCGCTGCCGGGATAGACACCCGTGTTTTCACGGCCCAGGCGTTCAATGGCGAGGGAGCTTACGGTATTGACCAGCGTTCCTTCACTGAAGAATTCCAGATCCAGGGCAACTCGGGTGATGGCAAGCTTCAGTACCAGGCCGGTCTGTATTTCGAGCATTCCACACCGGGTAACCCGACAAACAACGAATCGATCTCGATTGGTGCGGTGTGCCTTGTCGGTGCCTACACGGGCCTGGCCAGTATGCGCTGCGTGAGTGGTGCCGGTTTTACGGTCAACAAGTCTATCTACGCGATCGAATATATCAATAAGGCGGCCTATGCCCAGGCAACCTATGCGGCGACCGATCAGCTGAAACTGACCGCCGGTATCCGTCTCACCGATGACCGCTCGAAGGCGACCTCGCAGGCGTTCGGTTATATTTTCTCCGGAGCACCTCCGCTGGGTGCAACTATTCCCATACCGCTCTCACAATTCGTCGCGCCGGTCCTGAATACGAATCCAGTATCAGTAAATGGGGTATCTGTCCCAAATCCACTTGGTTGCCAGGCGACGCACGTGGCTTTCGCCAATTGCCTGGTCGGCAGCAATTTGTTGCACACAGAGAGTACACGACCGACCTGGACCTTGAGCGCCCAGTACAATCCATCGAAAGATGTGATGGTCTATGGCACCTATTCGCGTGGTTATCGTCAGGGTACGGCCCAGCCAGCCGGTGTTGGCACATTGAACGCATACGATTTCAAGCCCGAGACTGTGGACAATTTCGAACTGGGTGCCAAGACCAGCTTCCACGGTGCAGTGTCTGGCCATTTCAACATCACTGGCTTCTACACGAAATTGAAGGACGCCCAGCTGTCGATCGGGGTGGTGTGCACGCGAACGGTACCCGTGCCGCCCGCGGTGACTCCCTGCCCGGCTGGTGGTTCTGCCACCGCCATCTTCAACGCAGGCAAAGCGCATATCTACGGTATCGAGTTTGATGGATCGCTCAAGCCTGCGGACTTCTTCCGTCTGGATTTCTCGGGGGCGTGGGTAAAATCCCGGCTTGATGAACAGAACATCGACGTCACACCGTATCTGGTCAACTTCAACAATCCCCTGTTCCTGTCGGCCAGCGGCGATCCATTGCCGAATACGCCGGAATTCGGCGGAAACATTTCGGCGACCTTTACTTTGCCGATCCCGGAAAGCGCTGGAAAGCTCGAGTTCTCGGCGATGTACCGGTATGCGTCGAGCTACATTACTGCGGCAACGAATACCAACGATGCTTTAAACGCTGCCCGTGCCTTGACTGGTCTTGCCCCGATCCCTGTCGACAAGGCTTCGGCGGTCAAGCAGATCGATCTCAACCTTGACTGGCACGATGTCGGTGGTCAGCCGATTGACCTGTCGTTCTTCGTTACCAACCTGACGAAGCAGGTCACCTACACGCTGGTCCAGCCGTTATTCTCCACCTTCGGCTTCGACCTCCGCTATCTTGGGCAACCGCGCATGTTCGGCGCGCGGATCAAGGTTCGCTTCGGGAGCTGATTTCCGAAACGACAGGTGCGCAATTGGCAGGATGATCACAGCGATTATCCTGCCGGTCGGCCCAAGGCAGATATGTACACTGGATGCGCAGGCGGGGTTTTCCCTGGCTGCGCATTCTTTGTATGCGCGGGGGAGGGGGCAGAGTGATCGCATATGGAATTGCGCTTCCCCTCTCCCCTCGCGGGAGAGGGTCAGGGAGAGGGGCGGCTCGCGTCTGCGAGCCAGTAGACTTCCACGCTCGCCAAATTATACCAGCCGCAGAAATTATCTGCTCGCCCCGAGTCTTTTGTGCCGCAGACGCGGCACGCCCCCTCTCCCCATCCCTCTCCCGCAAGGGGAGAGGGGGCCACATGCGATTGCCCTGCGGGGGGCTTTATAGGTTCCGCTCGATGAGATGCGGTATTACAGGTTCCGACAACTGCACGATGCCCTGAGGATTTCAAAATTGAGCGACGATAGCCCCCAATTTGCCCCGGACGAGGAATTGCTGAAGCGCATTGACGCTTGGCGATCGCAGCAGGAGGCACCGTTTACGCGTCCGCAAGCCATGGCCGAGCTGATCAAGGCGGGCCTGCGCGGCCAGGCGAACCCGGCGCTGTCGCTGGGCGAAAAGCTGATCCTGTCGATCCTGTGCGATGTCAGTCGCAAGGTCGGCTCCGAGGGGACGATCGATCCCGATTTCCTCGAAGCGGCCATCAAGGGCGGGCACAGCTGGGCGATCGAATGGGAGCATCCCAGCCTGGCGCACGGGCATACCAATACGCAAAATACCGCCGACTTCGTCATTAGCGTCTTGTCGATGTGGCGGCTTGTCGAGGACAGTTTCGGCAAGCTCCCCGAAGCGGAGAAGGAGCTTGTCCGGCAGGAGGCAGGCTTTTCGGGTGCGCCGGTCTTCCCAGGCTGGGACAGCGAGCAGGAAGCCAATTACAAGAGCACCGCCCGTTTCATGACCGATCGGATGAACCTGTTTCCGATGTTCGAGGGCCGCTCGGCGATTGACTCCAGCCAGCCGGTTCTCGGCCGTTACAAGTGGATGCTGAACCGTCTGGCGGAATTCGACAGGAAGGGCTCGGACGAGCCGCTGAACGCCGGGGAGCTGGTCGGTCTGCTCCGCGCAGATTGATTGTCCGCACCGGTCCACCACCGGGCAATTGCCGCATTGTTGCGCGGGCAAAAGTGCGAACCGTTTGACGGGGTATGCCGAAGCTTGATATAGTGTCAGTCGGATGACAGAATCGACGTGGAATGGTGAGAAGGGATGGTCGTCCTATCCGGTACGACCGCGACCAAGGCCCAGCAGGGATCCCGGCCGGTACCGATTCTCGTCGCATCAAGGAGCTAGAATTCCATGGTAGCTTGCCAGATTCGCAATCTGAACAAAGGCTTCGGCGCAGAAGTTGTCGGCCTTGACCCAACCAAAGAGATCGATGCCGAAACCCGCCAGGCGCTGCGCAAGGCGTTCGATGAACGTGGCGTGCTGCTGCTGCGCGGAATGGATATCGATTTTGCCTGGCAGGACCGGTTTTGCCGCATGCTGATCGGCGACGATTCGCCGGGCGCGACCGAAACCCGCAAGGAAATGCACGTCTCCAACAAGGAAGACGATGGCCTGGCGCCCAACGGCCGTCTGATGTTCCATGCCGACATGATGTGGCACGAAGAGCCGTTCCAGGTGCTCTCGCTTTATGCCATCACCACCGAGCCCGGCTCGGCGACGACTTCGCTCACCAGCACTGCCAATGCATGGCAGACCCTGCCCGAAGAGCTGCGCAAGCAGGTCGAGGGCAAGCATGCCCGCCATCAGACCGGGCAGGTCTATAATCGCGGCGGTGACGATTTGCTCGTGCCGAAACGCGATGTGGAAGTTTCGACAATCAAGCCCGTACCGCAGCCACATCCGCGCACTGGTAAGCCGCTGCTCTATACCAGCCAGCAAATGACCCATAATATCGTCGAGCTGCCTGACGATGAGAGCGAGGCGCTGCTGCTCAAGATATTTGACCATCTCTATTCGCCGGAGATGGTCTATGAGCATGAATGGCAGACCGGCGATCTGCTGGTATTCGACAACATCACCATGCAGCATGGGCGCGGCAACGTGGAGCGCGACGGGCCGACCCGGACTCTGCGCAAGGTGATCGCGCCGATGCCGAAGATCAAAGCCGAGGCACCCCGCTACGAACGGGCGTGAGCGCCGCACGAGGGCATGTCGCGGCCCTCGGTGACAGTCAACGGGGCGGCGGACCGACGAAATTATAGCCGATTAACCGGGTGGCATTGATCTGCCACCCCAGGAAGGACAAATGATGATCGAATTGTACCAGGGGCAATCGCCGGAAACCCTGGATCTGCTTTTGCGCCGCCGATCGACCTCGGCCAAGGCCATGGGCGAACCGGGACCCGATGCCGGGCAGCTGCGCCAGATGCTTCAGGCCGCCAGCCGGGTTCCTGACCATGGGAAGCTGTTCCCCTGGCGCTTTCTGGTGATCGAAGGCGATGCGCGAGCCGCCCTGGGCGAGGTGCTTGCCGAAGCTCTGGTCGCCCGTAACGCTGGGGTCAGCGAATCGCTCAAGCGGTTCGAGCGCGGACGCTTTCTGCGGGCTCCCGTGGTCGTGGCGGTGATTTCCTCGCTCAAGACGGAAAAGCCCATCCCCGAATGGGAACAGCGCCTTTCCGCAGGCGCAGTATGCCAGACATTGCTGGTTGCGGCGGGGGCAGCTGGTTTCGGCGCCAACTGGCTGACCGAATGGTGCGCCTATGACGATATAGTCACGCGGAAACTGGGCCTGGGTGAGGGCGAGAAAGTGGCCGGATTCGTCTATATCGGCACGGCAACCGCGCCGCTCGAAGAGCGGGACCGCCCGGTGCTCGACGAGATCGTCAGCCACTGGACTCCTGCCGAATGACCTGCGAGGCGCACGGGGCAAGGATGGAGGCGGGCATTGCCCGATGCGGCTGACACAATGAACCACGACTATTCACGCTATACCGGCCTGGGCCTGTCGCTGAGCGACGGGATCATGACCGTCACCCTGGCGAATCCCGGCCGCAAGAACGCGATCACCGCGCGGCAGGGCGACGAGCTGGTCACCATCTGGGAGGACCTTTGGGAGGATCCGGATGTGCGGGTCATCATCCTCACGGGCGAGGGTGGCGATTTCTGCTCCGGTGCGGACGTTTCTAGGCTTGCCGGAAAGGCTGACGGCTCGTTGGCGCCCGAACCCCAGTTCGCGCCGGTCAACCCGACATCGCGCAAGGCGCGCAAGCATGTCTATGGTATCCTCGAATGCGAAAAGCCGATCCTCGCCAAAGTGCGCGGTGTGGCTTACGGGCTTGGCGTGAACCTGGCGCTGGCCTGTGACATGGTTTTTGCCGCCCCCGGCGCGCGGTTCTGCGATTCGCACGTCAAGATGGGGCTGGTGGCGGGCGATGGCGGGGTGCTGCTCTGGCCGCTGCTGGTCGGCATGCACCGGGCCAAGGAGTACCTGATGACCGGGGAGCCGGTGCTGGCGGAAAAGGCCGCCGATATCGGCCTGATCAATGGCTGCATTGCCGATGACCAGCTCGATGCGCATGTCCAGGCGATGGCCGAAAAACTCCGCGACCTGCCGCCGCATGCGGTCAATTATACCAAGGCGGCGCTCAACGTGGCGATGCGCCAGATGACCGGCGCGGCATTCGAGATGTCGCTGGGCTATGAAATCTACACGATGCGCACCAATGACTTCCGCGAGGCCACTCAGGCCATGGTGCAAAAGCGCAAGGGCCGGTTTCGGGGTGATTGAGCCGCGGTGCGCATTGGTCTGGCGTCTGTTGCCACATGGAGTCATGTTTGACTGTCATTGGCATGACGATGTGCGTTGCTAGAGTGGTTGCGCCGGCCCGCTAAGGGCATGGAACTTGTTTTCGGGCTATGGCCTGGTGAGAGACTGATATGAACGCTGGGCCCGTAATGACATTGGACGAAGCCGAACTGGCGGCTTTGCGAGACAGTATCGCGGATGTCTTGAAGTCGGAATGTGACAGCCGGAAGGTTCACGCCTGGCTGGACCGGAAAAACGATCTGGGGCCGGCGCTGTGGCGCCAGGCTGTGGAACTCGGCTGGCTGGGCCTGTCGCTGCCCGAAGCCGATGGCGGCTTGGGCCTGGGCGCGCGGGGTTTGCAGATTCTGAGCCGCGAACTGGGGGCCTATGCGGCACCGGGCGGCTTCATTCCGACGCTTTGCGTGGCGCAGTGGCTGGTGACGGTGGCCGACGCCGATCAGCGCGCTGCCCTGCTGGGGCCGGTTGTGGTAGGCGAGGCTGGCTTCGCCGTGCCGGCGATACTAGAAGGGGCGGCAGTGCCGGCGCTTTCGGGTGACGGCAAAACGGTAAGCGGCAAGGTGGATGTGCTGGGTTGCGTCGCAGGCTCTGTCGAGACGGTATTTGCGGTTGTGCCGCTTGAAGCCGCCTGGGCGGTGGTTCGCATCGACGGTGTGGCGGCCAGGGCCGAGCCGATCGAATCATGGGACCTGACCCGCGATCTCGCCCGGCTCGAATGCAGCGATGCGCCGGTGGTGGCAGTGATCGCAGATGCGGACGGGCGTGCGGGCGCACTGCTTGGATCCTATCTCGCGGTCGCACTGGCGGCGGACAGCCTCGGTGGGGCCGATGCCATCGCACACAAGACCGTAGAATATATGAAAGAACGGGTCCAGTTCGATCGGGCGGTGGCGACGTTCCAGGCGCTGCGGCACCGTGCGGCGGACCTGATCGTCAGGATCGCGACGCAGGAATCGCTGCTTGAGCAGGCGGTGCAATGCCTCGACAATGGTTCGCCCGATTCCGCCATGTGGGCACGACTGGCCAAGGCAGGAGCAAGCGATGCCTTCGTCTTCGTCGCGGCCGATTGCATCCAGCTGCATGGCGGGGTGGGACACACCTGGGAATACGATCCGCACATCTACATCAAGCGTGCGCGGCTCAACGAGGCGCTGCTGGGCAACAACCGCGCGCTGCGCGATACTGCGGTGCGCCTGCTTGACGGAGCGCTGGGCGAAGGCCGCACGACAACGGAGATTGACTGGTGATTCTCGAACACAAGGACGATCTGAAAGCCTTTCGCGAGGCGGTGCGGAGCTGGACGCACGAGACGGCGCCGCCCGAACGCGCGCATGAGTGGCACCGGTCGAAAGGCCCTGAACTGGTCGAGATCCAGCGCTGGTGGCTGGCGGAGTGCCACAAGGTCGGGCTGGCGATTGCGAACTGGCCGGTCGAATATGGCGGCGCGGGTCTGGGCCTGGCGCACCAGATCATTATCGCCGACGAATTTGCCCGTGCCCGTTCGCCTGGAAGCGACATGTTCGTGATTAGTCTGAACCACGTTCCCGGAACGTTGATTCCTCACGGGACAGAGGCGCAGAAGAAGAAGTATCTCCCGGCAGTGCCGGCGGGCGAGCTTTGGTGCCAGGGCTTTTCCGAGCCGGGTGCCGGGTCCGATCTCGCCAGCCTCAAAACGCGCGCGGTCCGCGCCAATGATTCTGGGGGCGATCATTATGTCGTCAACGGGCAGAAGATCTGGTCGACCAATTCCATGTATGCCACCCAGTGCCTGCTGCTGGTGCGGACCGATCCGACGGTGAAGAAGCATCACGGCATCAGCTACCTGATCATGGACATGAACACTCCGGGCGTCGAAGTGCGCCCGATCCGCAAGTCGAACGGTGCGTCGAACTTCGGCGAGATTTTCATGACCGACGTGCGCATTCCGGTCGAAAACCTGATCGGCGCGGAAAACAATGGCTGGATGGTATCGCAGTCGACCCTGTCGTCCGAGCGGGGGGTTCTGAGCTTCGATGGCGCCGAGCGGGACATGATATTCCTGGTCGATGTCTACAACCAGGCGCGTGCCGAAGGTGCCGCCTGGCTTGACGATGCGGAGCTCCGGCGTGAGTTCATCACCCTGTTCGCCGAGATGCAGGCGTCACGCCAGCAGATCCGCGCCCTGTTGCGCGAGCCGCATGAGCCGGGCGTCTTTTCGATGACACCGTCTCTGGTAAAGATGGCGCGCACGACCCTGAACAACCGCATCGGCGCTTTCCGTGTCCGTGCGCAGGGTCTGTCCAGCCAGTATGGGGATCACTCGACCTGGCGCCCTTCGATGTACGAGTTTCTCGAGACCTTTGGCTCGACCATCTCGGGCGGTTCGAATGAGATCCAGCGCAACCTGATTTCCGAACGCGGGCTGGGCATGCCGAAGGGTTGATAGCCGGGAAGGGAGAGTTTGCTTGTCTGCACGTGCCAACGCGACCGATTTCGAAGCGACGGTGCGCATGCTTGCCGACCGTCAGGCGATCCGGGACTGTCTGGCGACCTATTGCCGCGCGGTCGACCGTCTGGACCGCGATCTTCTGCTCAGCGTCTACCATGAGGATGCCATCGAGGATCACGGCGTCTTCGTCGGCGACCGCGAAGGATTCGCCGACTGGGTGATCTCCTTTCATTCGCGGGCGCAGCACGCAACGCAACATGTCATCAACAATCATGTCTGTGACCTCGATGGTGATGTCGCACATAGCGAAACCTATTACATGTTTGCCGCGATGAATGTCGAAGGTGCATCGCTTACCCTGTCCGGCGGGCGCTATATCGACCGGTTTGAAAGGCGCAACGGGCGCTGGGCGATCGCGCTGCGCAAGGTGGTTAGCGATTGGTGGGGAGATCCGGGCGCGGCCTGGCTTTCGCCCGAAGGCCGCGCCGTGCTAAATGGCGGGGTGCATGCCAGCCGGGATCGCTTTGATACGTCCTACGAGCGGCCTTTGACCTTTGACGAAAGCCGGCGTGGGTCTATCTTAGCGATTTAGGCGTTCCAGTGGATGGCAAGATGCCGAATTCGCGTATGGATTTGCGGGAAATCAAGAAAACATCGGTTCGCTTATGCCAGACTCGAACTTGGCTAGTCTATGACGCCGACTGCGACTGGCCCCCTGCCGCTTTTGGCGGGGCCAGGCAGGAATTGAGGAGAAAGTGACAATGACGGTCCATCAAAAAATACGCATGGGGGAGCCGCCGGTCGTTTCCTACCAGGAACTGCTTGCAATGGACCCGCGTCCGTCGCCCGCGTTTTTCGCGCCTTCGCCGCTCGACCTTGGCACGCAACCCATCCCGGCAAGCAACTATACCAGCAAGGAGTTCTTCGAGCGGGAAAAAGAGAAGATGTGGTTCCGCACCTGGCAGTACGCATGCGGCGAGGATGAGATTCCCGATTCCGGCGATACCCATGTTTACGAACTGCTCGGCCAGCAGGTCATCGTCGTGCGCCAGGCCGATGGGTCGATCCGGGCATTCAAGAATATCTGTCGCCACCGCGGCCGCAAGCTGGTCAATCACTCGGCTTGCAAGACCAGCTTTCGCTGCGCCTATCATGGTCTGACCTGGGGGCTGGACGGCAAGCTTATCGAAAATCCCTTCGCCTGGGATTTTCCGCAACTCGGGTCCGATGACATTCCCCTGTTCACCGTGCGGTGTGAAACCTGGGCCGGGATCATCTTCATCAACCTCGATCCCGATGCGCGGCCGCTGCTTGAAGTGATTGCCCCGATGCCGGAGCATTTTGCCCATTGGGAGATGGCGAACTGCTACAAGTCGGCTCACGTCGGCAAAGTGGTGAATGCCAATTGGAAGGTTTGCGCCGAGGCATTTATCGAGCCGCACCATGTGATTTGTACGCACCCGGAATACAACCTGTTCTCCGGTTACGATTCGACCCAGCACGACATACTTTCGGATCACGTTTCGCGCTTCATGTCGCCGACCGGTGTTACGCCCGGGCCCTTCCTCGATCGTGGCATCGATGACAATCGCCGACTGGAACTGATGCTTGCGGCGGGGAATCGTGCGCTTGACCCGTCCAAGAAGGTGGAACTGCCTGAAGGCATGTCTTCGCGCACGTTTTCGGCGGAATCGGTTCGGCAGATGGTCGCGGCACGTACCGGATATGACATCAGCGAGAACAGCGATGCCGACGTGCTGGATGGGATTGCCTATGATATTTTCCCCAATTTCCACATGTGGGGCGGGTTCAAGGACAAGATATCCTATCGGTTCCGCCCGATCACTCACAACACGACCCTGATGGAAGTGTTCCTGTTCACGCTTGCCCCCAAGGATGGCCCCCGGCCGAAGCCTGCCGAGTTGCGAATGCTGAGTGAGGATGAGAGTTGGACCAACGCGCCCGAACTTGGCGCGCTGGGGCCGGTTTACGATCAGGATTCCTCGAACATGGGCCCGGTTCAGGTGGGCCTTGAGGCGATGGGCGACGAAGGGCTGCAACTGTCCCGGTATATGGAAGTCCGGGTCCGCAATCTGCACCGTATGGTCGATGAATATATGCGGCGCTGAGGTGCAGGCACGCAGGCCCTAGCGAAACAAGTCGATCACATCGGTGGCACCGACAGACCTTAGCCAGACCTTGCCTGCCTTGGCGACATGCACTTTCCAGTGCGCTTCGGCAGCGTCGCCATCGCCGGCTTCGATCAGATCGGCGAGCTTGCTGTGCGAACGAAGGCCATAGCGCAGCGAGGACAGGCGATCTTCGTTGTTGATCGGCGTGACGCCCGGCTGGGCAGCCAGCATCGCGCGCTCGAACAGGTTCTTGAGCGCGGTCCCGAATACGGCAAGCGTGTCGTTGCCGCATTCTTCCATCAGCAGGGTGTGAAACTCGGCGATGGCACGGGTGACGGAAGCGAAATCGTCGATCACAGCCAATTCGCGCTCGATATGCGCGCGAAGGGCGGCAGCGGCGGCTTTGGGTCGGCGCTCGGCCGCAAGCCGGGCGGCGCCTGGTTCGATCAGCGTGCGGGCTTCGAACAGATCGGCTATGGTTGTTCCCCGGATCTGGAGAGCCATGGCTGCGGCGCTGGCGACGATTCCGGAATCGGGCATGGTCACTCGGGCACCGCCGCGCGCGCCGCGCCCAACGGTGACCAGGCCGAGCGATTCAAGCACTCGGATGCCTTCGCGCACGGTCGGGCGCGAAACCTGGAACTCCTCCATCAGGCGGCTTTCCGAGGGCAGGCTATAGCCGTCCTTCAGGCGACCAGTTACAATCGCCCGGCGGATACGATTGGCGACCAGTTCGGCGGCTTTGGGGACTCGTATCAATTCGGTTTCGTTAGGGAACAGCATCTCGCACTCGGTTGTTTTGGACATTGTTTCGCCGTTAAGCCCAGTGGCTAGCTACGCTCCGACACTTTTGGTGCTTATCAGCAAAACCGCCAACATAGCTAACAGTTTTGGCGATTTAGCAAGACCATGTGCCTAGGCACCAGCGACCTCGAAGCCTGAACTCATCGGTTGTGAAGCCTGCATCGACGATCCAATTTAATAGACAACTTCGCCAGCGGATTATATAGCCGATCCCAAGGTGGCTTCCATCAGGGGGCCTTGCGTGCGAATGGCGAGAATCCGGGGCGAACGAGGCCTGAAGACCTCGCAGTTCGAGTCATGGCACGGCTAGCGATAAAGGATAAATTCGATGTCCCAGACAAATTCTCCCGCCGATCTCATCGTGCGCAACGGCATGATCGTCGACGGTACCGGGGCCGCGCCCTTTATCGGTGATGTCGCCATCAAGGACGGCAAGATCATCGAAGTCGGTCAGGCCACTGGCACTGGCAAGGAAGAAATCGATGCCGAAGGCTGCATCGTCACTCCCGGTTTTGTCGATCTGCACACCCATTTTGACGGACACGTGCTGTGGGATACGCACCTCTATCCTTCATCAAACCATGGAGTGACCACTGCGCTTATCGGCAATTGCGGCGTGGGGTTTGCACCCTGTAAACCAGAAACACGGCCTGCGATGCTCAACTTCATGGAAGGCGTTGAAGACATCCCCAGGGAAGTGATGGAAACCGGCCTGAAATGGAACTGGGAGACATTTCCCGAATATCTCGATGCCGTGGCTGAACGGCAGCTCGATATGGACGTCGCCGCTCACATCGGTCACATCCCGCTGCGCGCCTATGTCATGGGCCAGAGGGGCATAGATCGCGAGCCGGCGATGCCCGAGGAAATCGAGGAAATGGGCAAGATCGCCGAACAGGCTGTCCGGGCTGGTGCCATCGGCTTTTCCACTTCGCGCACATCGCACCACCAGAGCCGCGATGGCTTGAACTCTCCTGCTCTGACCGCCACCAAAGAGGAATTGGTCGGCATCGCCAAGGGCGTGCAGCGCGGCGGCGGCGGGTCGATCCAGCTGATTACCGACTTTACCGACCACGAGGGCGAATTTGGCCTGATCGAGGCCATGGCGCGCGAGTCAGGTTGTTCGGTTTCGTTCACGATGACGCAGAAGGACGACAATCTGAAGCGGCATGACAAGACCATGGTGATGCTTGAGAAGGCCAATGCGGAAGGCCTCGTCATCCGTGGCCAGGTGCTGAGCCGACCGACGACCACGCTGTTCGGGCTGTCCGTCTTTGGGCACCCGTTCACCTTCTGCCCGAGCTATCAGGCCATCGTCCACCTGCCGCTGGCCGAGCGGGTTGCCGAAATGCAGAAGCCGGAAGTGCGCAAGGCCATTCTAGGCGAATTCCCGACGATTACCGATCATCGTGCGTCCAAGGCCTATACGATGCTTGATCGGATATACGAGCTGCGGGAGGTCGAACCCGAGCTGGAGCCTTTCCTGGAAAACAGTCTGGCCGGCATGGCCGGGCGGCTGGGCATGCCCGCAAAGGAATATGCCTATGCGCGGGTGATCGCCGATGGCGGGCTGACCATGTTCATGCGGCCCTCCACCGACATGGTCGGTGAGGCGATGGATGCCATCGAACGGATGATGAAGCACCCCAACACGGTGCTCGCGCTGGGCGACGGCGGCGCGCATTCGACCCAGATCTGCGACGCCAGCGCGCAGTCCTACATGTTGACCCGCTGGATACGGGGCCGCCACGGCCGCTCGATCTCGCTGGTCGAGGGTATCAAGATGATGACGCTCGATTCGGCCGTTACATGCGGAATGCTCGATCGCGGTGTGATCAAGCCGGGTTACAAGGGCGAT
>JAHFPT010000329.1 GCA_023266625.1 Novosphingobium sp.
CGATCGCCTGATGCCCGGTGACGACAACCACACGCTCGACGCCTGCGGCAAGCGCCTGTCGCACGCCCAGTTCAAGCAGCGGCACGCCCGCGACCGGAGTAAGCGGCTTCGAATCGGATATCTCGCGCAAGCGGCTGCCATAGCCCGCAGCAATGATCAGCGCGTCCACCGAATAGCCTCCTGAACGCTATGGCCTGAACGCGATGGCAGCTGCTATTCAGCAGCCAAGGCCGTATCGGCGATATATTCCTCGACCATCTGGCCGGCGGTATCGTCGTTGAACTGCTGCGGCGGATGCTTGCAGTAATAGGCGGACGGGCCGATCAGCGCCCCGCCTTCGCCGCGTTCGAGCGCGATCTTGCAGCAGCGAATCGCGTCCATCACGCATGCGGCGGAATTGGGGCTGTCTTCGACCGACAGGCGTAGCTCCAGATTCATCGGGACATTGCCCCACTGGTAGCCTTCCAGCCGCAGGAAGCAGAGCTTGTTGTCCTTCTGCCAGGGCACATAATCCGACGGGCCGACGTGGATATTCTCGTCGGCGAGACGCTGGGCGAGCATCGCCTGCACCGCTTCGGTCTTCGATTCCTTCTTGCTGCCCAGCCGCTGACGATCGAGCATGTTCATGAAGTCGGTATTGCCGCCGGTGTTGAGCTGATAAGTCCGCCCGATATCGACGCCGCGTGCACCGAACAGGCTGGACAGCACCCGGTGGACAATCGTCGCGCCGATCTGAGCCTTGATGTCGTCACCGACGATGGGGATGCGCTTTTCGGCAAAGCGGCGTTCCCATTCGGGGCGGCTGGCGATGAACACCGGCATACAGTTGACCACGGCAACGCCCACTTCCAGCGCACATTCCATATAGAATTCAGTCGCCTCTTCCGAGCCGACCGGCAGGAAGTTGAGCATGACCTCGGCACCGCTGCTCTTGAGCGCGGCGACGATCGACTGGTGAGTCGCTTCGGGCGCATCGGAAACGACAAAGCCGCGTTCGCCCATGCCGGTCATGTGATCGGCGACCCCGTCAAGGATGCGGCCCATCATCACTTTGACACCGCTTGCGGGTACATCTTCCTGAAACACGGCTGTGCAATTGGGCGCGGCGAAGATCGCTTCGGCGATGTCCTTGCCGACCTTGCGGGCATCGACATCGACGCCCATGACGAATTCCACATCGCCCGCGCCATAGCCGCCAATGCGGTCGTGAATCAGACCCTGCGAAGAATTATTCGACCGGTAATAGGCTACGCCCTGCACCAGCGAGCTGGCACAGTTGCCCACGCCGATCACGGCGACCTTTATAGGCTTCATCAATTCAAATCCCTTCCGACAGGCGCAGTTCGCCCGGTGGATCGCCACTCCATTGTTAAATCGCGCGGCAAAAGCAAGTGGTTTGCGAAAGCCAATACCGTCCGGGGGACCTGAACGGGCTGCCATCCTGGCCTGTTCGGGGCCTGATTTGCGCGGAATCTCCAGCTAAATCGCAATGCTGCGAATAAGCTTTGTCCAACTGCAGGGCGCTCTGTTCCCAATGGCCAAACTGTTTATAGGTCTGAAATAGTGGTTGCGCCGGGGAACCGGCACAGATGAAGGGTCAGGATGCACGGGCCATCCAGCAATGGGGCGAAACAGGAGGCCAGAGTGGCAGAAGCAGTGACGTCGGGAAAGGGGGCTGGCGGTGAGGGCGCCGGTCAGACAGGCGGCGGCAGGCCGGCAAGCCCGCCCCAGCCAAAACGCCCCCGCGAATTGCAGGATCCGCTCAACTTCTATCTCTATCATCCGCTGGCCTGGCGCCTGGCGCAGCAGCTGGCAAAGACGCCGCTGACGCCGAATATGGTCTCGGTCATCGGCGGCTGCTTCGTGGTTGCCGCAGGTGTCGTCTATGCCCAGACTTATCTGCATTCCTGGGGCTGGCCGGGCGCGCTGCTGGGCATGTTGCTGCACATGAGCTGGCATGTTGTCGATGGCGCCGATGGCGATCTGGCCCGAATCACCGGGCGGACCAGCCCGCTGGGCGAGTTGGTCGACGGGGTCTGCGACTATACCAGCCACATCATCGTCTATTTCATTCTCGGCTGGGTGCTGTCGTGGCAGATCGGCGGAGTTGCCTGGCCAATCATTGTTGCCGCCGGGGTCAGCCATTTCGTTCAGGCGAATCATGTCGAGGTGCAGCGGCGGCAATATCAATGGTGGGTCTATCGCGTGCCCTGGCTGCGCAACACGCATAGGGATGAGACCAAGACCGGCAAATTCGGCTTTGCCGAGATTGTTTCAGGCTATCTCAGCCTGGCCAGCGGCATGACGCCCGATGCGCTGAAGATCGATGCTGCGGTCGAAGCTGCGCAGGGTGATCCCGACGCGCTGGAGCGGATCGGCCAGGAAGCCCGCAAGGAAGCGCCGCCGCTGCTGCTGATTCTGAAGGTTCTGGGCCCCAACCCGCGCGCCATTCTGCTGGGCTGCTCGATGCTGGCGGGCAGTCCGCTGTATTATTGCATCTACCAGATTGTCGTACTCAACGGCCTGCTCCTCGCCTCGGTGGCGATGCATAATGCCGCCGCCAGACGGATCGCCAAGAATATCGCCTGACTCGCTCGACACTGGCCGAGGCGCGGCTATCATGGTGCGCGCTATGCCAGACACCACGCTGATCGATGAGGCCCGCTCACGGGCGCAAGGCATTATCGCCCTGCGCCGCGCGATCCACGCCGAGCCCGAGCTCGGGCTGATGACGCCCAGGACCAGCGCCAAGGTGCGCGCCGCGCTGGCGCATCTGCCGCTTGAATGGCGCGAAGGGCCATCGACCAGCGGCATGATCGCGATCCTCAAGGGCGGCGCGGGGACCAATACTAGAAATGGGGGACGCTCGGTGCTGCTGCGCGGCGACATGGATGCGCTGCCGATGCCCGAAGAGACCGGCCTGCCCTTCGCCTCGACCGTCGCCGGAGCGATGCATGCCTGCGGCCATGATGCCCATACTGCGATGCTGGCCGGTGCCGCAGAATTGCTTTGTGCAAGAAGCACTTCGCTCAAAGGTGAAGTCCGCTTCATGTTTCAGCCGGGCGAGGAAGGCTTCCACGGCGCGCGTTTCATGCTGGACGATGGCCTGTTGGGAGGAGGCTTGCTGGATCCGCTGCCCGATGCCGCCTTTGCGCTGCACGTCATGCCCAATGCGCCGCATGGCATCGTTGCGGGCCGGGCCGGTCCGCTGCTCGCCGCCGCCGACATGATCGAGATCACCGTCGAAGGCGCGGGCGGTCATGCCTCGATGCCGCATCAGACCCGCGACCCGGTACCCGTCGCCTGCGAAATTGTTACCGCCTTGCAGACGCTGGTCACCCGCCAGTTCAACGCGCATGACCCGGTGGTGATCACCGTGGCCAGCATCAATGCGGGCAGCACCCATAATGTCATCCCGGACCGGGCAGTGCTGCGCGGCACCATGCGCTCGCTCAGCGCTGAGAACCGCGCGCGGCTGGGCGATTCGGTGCGCTTGCTGGCGGTAGGCATCGCCGGGGCGCATGGGCTAACGGCCGAGGTGACGATCGAGGAGGGCTTCCCGGTCACCATCTGCGATTCGCGCGCGGTGGATTTCGGCGAGGTCACGGCGCGCGCGCTGTTCGGCGAGCAGGCATTCCTTCGCCTTGCCGATCCGATCATGGGGGCGGAGGATTTCGCTTATGTGCTCGACAAGGTGCCCGGCGCGATGTTCTTTCTCGGGGTTGCCCCGCAAGGCGACAATTGGGCGAGCTGCTGCGGCATCCATTCGACCCGAATGATGCTCGACGAAGCCGTGTTGCCGCAAGGCGCGGCGCTGCTGGCGGGGCTGGCGGAAAGGTTTCTCGAGACGGGGTTTGCCGCCTGATGGGTGCCCCGGCCAGGACGCAGCCTGGCGCACCCGACAGGATTCGAACCTGTGACCTCTGCCTTCGGAGGGCAGCGCTCTATCCAGCTGAGCTACGGGTGCCGATGCGCGCAGGCGGTTAGCAGAGCGCGGGGCGGCTTGCCAGTGCTATCTGGCCAGTGCTGCTGGCCGGAGCCATATTGCGGAACATCCTTAGCGATTTGGCAAGGCGGCCGGCGCTATGGCGGGGCGATGAACGTTCCGCCCT
>JAHFPT010000140.1 GCA_023266625.1 Novosphingobium sp.
CTCTTTGCGATATCCAGACCAATCGTGCTAACTTCAACCACGGACGCCTCCTCTTGTGATGTTCAACAACACCACCTTGGTACAACGATACCGTCGGGGGGCGTCCACCCCATCTCCAATCTCCGCGCCCCCCGCGCCTCCGCGCGAACCATACTTGCCAAGCCGTCCCCACCCACTAACCTCGCCAGATGCCTGCCCCATCCCCCTATCGCCCCGAGTTCGAAGCGGCGCTTCGCCTCTTCGCGCAAGTCAGCGTGGCCATGGCGGCGCGCGGCTTCCAGCGCCCGATCCTTGTCGGCGGGGCGGCGGCGGAGTTCTACTCGCAAAGCGCCATCAGCACCGGCGATTTCGATCTCTGCACCTTCCGGCAGGAAGCATTGGAAGAAGAAATGCAGAAGCTCGGCTTCGTCCGCCCTTCCGGCGCCGGGCAAATGCTCAAAGGCTGGGTCCACCCGGAACTGGCGCTGGGCTTCGAAGTGGTCGCAGACACACCGATGGACGGTAATTTCGACCGCGACACTCTGGTGCTGGTCGAAAACATCGGCGAGGGTGCCTTTGTCGTCATTTCGGTCGAAGACCTGATTGCCGACCGTATGGGGCAATATGCTTCGGGCACGGCGCGCGACCGGCTCGATCAGGCGCGCACGCTGTTCCGGCTTCACCCGGCGCTCGACAGAGTGTATCTCGAACGCCGTATCCGCGAAGAGACGATGGGCGATCATGGCATCGAAGCGCTTGAAGACTGATTCCGGATGGACCGGGCGCAGGGTCGATTTCCCGGCGTTCAGCGAAGCTTTGTCCAAGCGCCGCGCGGAATTGGGCGAGCCGGACCTTCCCCGCAACCCCGGCAAGAACCGCACCCCCTCCAAGCGCGCCTTGCTCAAGGCGATCGAGGAGGCTGGCGGCAAGTGGTGAGAGGATTACGGAGGGGATAACGGCGAAACCCCCTCAATGCGCCACGCCGCTGGTCAGCGCGAAGAAATGCGAGCCGATCCCTTCGAAGATCCGGTAGCGGAATTTCCAGCCATCCGCCGTGCGCGCCAGCGTGTCGGCATAGATGCCGAGATATTCGAAGCCCTCGTCCTTGCCCGCGCTCTTGCCGCATTCGCGGATGCCAGAGGTGGCGCGGGCACTGTCGCCGTTCACTTCGATCAGCGCGGGGGTGTTGATCTGGAGGACGTATTCCATCGTGTCCTTGAAGGCGGTCAGCGTCGCGGCGATGGCATCCCTGCCATCCAGCTTCATGCCGAGGTGGGGGATTTCCCAGACGGCTTCGGGCAGGAACAGCGGCAGCACCATGCCCCAGTCGCCCTTGCTGGCATATTGGCTGTAGGTGTTGATGACCCGCTGGATATCGCCTTCGTCCGACATGCTGTTCTCCCTCAGGCGGCGAACTTGCCGCCTCGCCCTCGCCTTTACAAGCCTGGGGTAACAGCAAAGGCTTGCGGCGCGCGGTCAACGCGCTAGCCTGCTCGCAAAACACAAATGGAGAGGGCACAGCGATGACCAACTTCGACCGCCGCACGGCGCTGGCAGCAATCGGCGCAGTGATGAGCACAGCCGCCGCATGCTGGCCCGGCCTCAGCCTTGCCCGCTCCGTAAGCGCCCGCGCCGCGCGTGCCCGCGCCCTCCCCTGGCTCGCCTCGCCCCAGCAGATCGCGGCCGAAAAGATGCTGCTCACCCTGCTTGACGACCCCGAGGTCAAGCGCATCCAGGCCATAGTCCGCGCCGAACTCGCCGCTTCCCCGCGCGCCCGCACCATTCCCGACGCTGCCGCCAGCCTGGACGGGGCCATCGCGCTATGGACCAATTCGCTGATCTTCGCCGAAATGTGCAAGGACACCGCCCGCCCCGCTTTCCTCTGGAGCACTGACGACACTCCGCGCGACTGGCTCGGCCACCACCTCGGCGGGGTCGGCACCTCGGGCGACAATCCCGACGCGGTCTATCGCACGGCTGGCATCGCAGGCGGCGGACATTATGAAATCCTCGGCCAGTATCACCCCGAAAGCCGCCCGACCCAGGTGCTGATCGAAGTCAACGCCGGCGATATGGCGCAGCCCAAGAACATCATGCCCACCGCCGGCGGCGCGCATCAGGACATTCACAACGCCGCGCAGATCAACCAGGATCAGTTCGTCGTCGCCAGGAACGGGTCTTTCCGCATCACCCTCAGCCCCGACAAGGACGGCCCCGGTACTGACACAGCCCCCAACCATCTGACGATCCCCGCCTCGGGCTATTGCCTGGTCGGCGTGCGCGACATCCTGTCGAACTGGAACCACCGCGCCAGCCGCCTGACGATCCGCCGGATCGACCGGATCGAAGCGCCCCCGTTCGGCATCGCACAGGTGCGCAGGCTGGTGCGCCGCGACCTTGCCGACTACATCCGCTTCTGGGCGCATTTCCCCGACATCTGGTTCGGAGGGCTCAAGCCCAACACCCATTCCGCAGCCATGGCCCGCCCCGGCGGCTGGGGCTATGTCGCGGGGCTGAACTACCACCTCGCACCCGACGAGGCGCTGGTGGTCACCACGACAAGCGGCGGCGCGAAATATACCGGCTTCCAGATCAACGATCCCTGGATGATCGCCCCCGACGCGCGCAGTCGGCAGGTCTGCCTCAACGGCAGCCAGATTACGCCCAATGCCGATGGCACCGCCACCTATGTCATCGCCGCCAGTGACCCGGGCGCGGCCAACTGGCTCGACACCACCGGCTATGGCGACGGCCTCGCCATCATCCGCTGGCAGAACATCCCGGCGGGACTGATGGGCGACGGACTGATCCGCGATTTCCGCGTGGCCAAGCTGGCGGAAATCGCCGCGATGGAGGACTTGCCGCGCGTCACCCCGGCACAGCGCCGGGCGCGGGTCGCGGCGCGCAAGGCGGCTTATGAGACGCGGGTGCGGTGAGGGGCACCTGCCGACTGAGGGAACTTCGCCCTGACGCCCCGAGTTCGTCGCTAGGGGAGGATTTGCCCAAATAGAAAGCTCGCCCGGCGAGGCGTTTAATGCCCCGCCTGCTCCCCCCGCTCCAATCCGCTCGCCGCGAGCTGCGCGTCGATCTGCGCCAGCAGCCGGTCGAGTCCGGCCTGATCCGAACTCTCCGCCCGCGCCACCAGCACGTCCTGGGTGTTCGAGGCGCGCAGCAGCCACCAGCCGTCGGCGGTCGAGACCCGCACCCCGTCGGTATCATCGACATCCGCGCCCGAACCGGAAAGCCGCGCCTTGACCTCATCCACCACCGCGAATTTGCGGCTCTCATCGACCTGAAAGCGCAGCTCGGGGGTGTTGACCAGCGGCGGCATCTCGCCGCGCAGCTGCGTCACCGACTTACCCAGCCGCGCCGAGGCGGCGATCAGGCGGATCGCGGCATAAAGCGCATCGTCGAAGCCGTAATACTCATGCGCGAAGAACACATGCCCGCTCATCTCGCCCGCCAGCGGCGCGCCTGTTTCCTTCATTTTGGATTTGATCAGGCTGTGTCCGGTCTTCCACATCAGCGGCTGGCCGCCCAGGCTTGAGACTTTCTCGAACAAGGCCCGCGATGCCTTCACATCGGCGATAATCGTCGCTCCGGGAACCATCCGCAGCAGGTCTTCGGCATAAATCATCAGCAACTGGTCGCCCCAGATCACTCTTCCGGCGCCATCGACCGCGCCGATGCGGTCGCCATCGCCGTCGAAAGCTACTCCAAAATCGAGCTTCTTCTCCGCGACCAGCGCTTTCAGATCGGCAAGGTTCTTCTCCTCGGTCGGGTCCGGATGATGGTTCGGAAAATTCCCGTCGACTTCGGTGAAGAGAAGATGATGCTCGCCAGGCAGTTTCGCGACAAGCAATTCGAGCGCAGGCCCCGCAGCGCCGTTGCCCGCGTCCCAACCGATCCGCAGAGCGGACAGCCAATCGTGGCAGACCCCGGCCAGTCCCTCGACGAGACGGTCGATATAGGCAGTGAGGACTTCGCGGTGCTCGGCCTTGCCGTCTACTCCAGCGATTGGGCCATCGAGCCAGTCGCCCCGCTCGGCCATGCGTCCAAGCTCGAGAATATCCGCGCCAAAAAACGGAGAGCCCTGGAATACCAGCTTGAAGCCATTGTAGTTTACGGGATTGTGGCTGCCAGTTATCTGTATGCCGCCGTCCACATCTTCGGCTGAAGCCTCGGCGTAATAGAGCATCGGCGTCGGCCCCATGCCGACCCGCACGACATCGACGCCACTTTCCAGCAAGCCGGCCACCAGCGCTGCTTCGAGCATGACCGAGCTGACTCGCCCGTCATAGCCGACCGCGACTTTCGTACCCCCGGCCCGGCGCAGCAATGTGGCGAAGCCGCGGCCGATGGCGCGGGCATCGTCCGGGCCGAGGGTTTCGCCGACGATACCGCGGATGTCGTATTCGCGAAGGACGGTGGGGTGGAAACAGTGGGTCATGATTACTCCGGTACGCGGGGCGGCAGGCCTGCCAACAGCAAATCCCGCGCGGCATTGGCCTCATGGACATGCTCGTTGGTGCCGCCGCGATCTGGGTGGATAAGCGCAACAAGTTGCTTATGCGCCTCAATTATTTCAATCCTGCTCGCATCGCGGCGCACCCCCAGCAGCGCACGCGCCCGTTCCTTCTCCGGCGTGGCGTGCGGCACACCCAGCAGTTCCCAAGGCCAGCGCCGGAGAAACAGCTTGCAGGCCACCGCCGCCAAAACCAGCAGCCAGACCAGCTTCATGACAGGGCGGCTATTTGGCCAGCGAGCGCCAGCTCGGCCTGCGGCAGCGCGGGCAAAGGCAGATTGAGCCCGGCCAGCAGCGTGCGCAATTCCTGCCGGGCGACGAGATGGCTGGTGCCGAGCTCGCCGAGATGGCCCTTGTCGAGCAGGGTGAGGCCAGAGGGAAACAGCTCGCGATAGACTACGCGCTCCGACAGCCCCCCCGCGACACGGAATCCGACGCGCTTCGACAGCTCGGTCAGCGCGCCCTCGAGCCGCCGCTGGTTGCGCGCCTCGACATGCTGGGTGCGGTTGCGCACCACCACCCAGTCCATTTCGCGCTTCTTGTCGGTGATTGTCGCCATCGCCCGCTTCTTGCGCGCTTCCCAGATCAGCTCGGCATAGAACGACAGGCGGCGGATCTTGAAGGTTTCGGCATCGACCTGGCCGATCAGATCGAAATCGACGAAGCTGTCATTGAGCGGGGTGACCAGCGTGTCGGCGGAAGTGGCGGCGTGGCGGGCGTAGGGGTCGTCGCGCCCCGGCGTGTCGAAGATCAGGAAATCCGTACCCGCGCCGATTTCGGCAGTAAGCGCCTCGAGTTCCTCGATAGACTCGCCCTCGAATACGGCAAAGCGTGGTCCGGGCAGGCTGATCGTGCGGCGGCGCTCGGTCTCGGCGCGATTTTCCAGATAGCGGTGGAGCGTGCGCTGGCGTGGATCGAGATCGATCGCTGCGACTCTGGCGCCGCGATAGGCCAGCGCGACGGCGATATGCACGGCGGTGGTCGATTTGCCGGTTCCGCCCTTTTCATTGGCGAAAACAATGCGGTGCGCAGACACGGATGGGGAATCGCTTTCTTGAAAGGGTTGGTGTCGCGGGCTTCCGGCGCTAGGCAGCTATGGCAGGCCGGTCAACCGGTCATAGGCGAAGGGACAGGGCCCATGCAAATCGTCGAACAGCTTGTTCCACTGCGGGGTATAGTAGAGCAGCTGCGGCAGGATGGCCCGCTGGCGCTGGTGCCGACGATGGGTGCGCTGCACGAGGGGCATCTGACGCTGGTGCGCGAGGCGCGGGTGCTCGCCGCGCATGTCGCGGTGTCGATCTTCGTCAATCCGCGCCAGTTCGGCGTTGGCGAGGATCTCGCCTCCTATCCCCGGCCGCGCGCGCGCGATCTCGAATTGCTGGAGGCGGGGGGTGTTTCGCTGGTCTGGGCACCGGAAATGGCGGAGATGTATCCGCCCGGCTATGCCACCAATGTCGCGGTTAGCGGGGTCAGTGATCGCCTGTGCGGCGCGGCGCGGCCCGGGCATTTCGACGGCGTCGCCACGGTGGTTTGCAAGCTGTTCAACCAGGTGCAGCCCGATCTCGCGCTGTTTGGCGAGAAGGACTGGCAGCAGCTGACGGTGATTCGCCGTATGGCGCACGATCTCGACCTGACCCGGCCCTATGCAGCCGATATCTATGGGGTGCCGACCGTGCGCGAGGCGGACGGCTTGGCGATGAGTTCGCGCAACGCCTATCTGACCCCCGGCGAGCGGGCTCGCGCAGCCGCGCTGCCGCAGGCGATGCGCGGCGCGATTGCCCGAATCGCCGATGGAGGGGATGTCACGGCCTGCCTTGGCGAATTGCAGCAGGCGCTGCTCGCTGCCGGCTTCGCTTCGGTCGACTATGCCGAGCTGTGCGACGCCGATACGCTCGCCCCACTCGTCGCGAAAAGCGATGCGCCCGCCCGACTGCTGGTCGCCGCCCGCATCGGCAAGGCGCGATTGATCGACAATATGGCGGTATGACTGTTCAGCAGACTGACTAGGGTTTTACCCATGCAATCGAATGCTGTCGAATTTAGCCAATTGCGTTGGACAAGGCAGCGTCTAAAAGACTTAAGGAATGAGGCTTAAGCCTTGTCGCCCGGACTGGGGCCGGCACTGTGGCCAACATGGCAAAGGCAGCCAAAGGAGGAATCCATGAAGAATATTGTCACCGGTATGATCGCGGCAGCAGCCGTATTGGCAGGTGGGCCGAGCTATGCCGCAGATCGCGGCTCATCGGGCCACCAGGCGCAGCAGCGCGCCACACAGGATATTCCGCATTGCACGCGCAACCTCGGCACCCTCGCCATTGTCGAGCCCGACAATCAGTGGTGGCGTGAATATAATCTCGGCAGCCCCGAGGCGATTCTCAAGATCATCGTCCAGCGCTCGGGCTGCTTCGGCCTGGTCAACCGCGGTCGCGCGATGCAAAGCCGCTCGATGGAGCGGGCGATGGCCGATAATGGCGAACTGCAAAGGGGCTCGAACCTCGGTCGCGGCCAGGTCAAGACTGCCGATTATTTCCTCGAGCCCGATATCGTCTCGGCCAACCGCAATTCCGGTGGCGGCGGTGCCGGCGCAGTGCTCGGCGGCATCGGCGGCATGTTCGGTCACGGCCTTGGCTCAATTGCCGGCTCGATCAGCGTCAAGAAGGGTGAGGCCAATGTCACGCTGTCAGTAGTCAATGCCCGCACCACCGAGGAAATGGCGCTGACCGAAGGCTATGCCCGCAAGAGCGATGTCAGCTTCGGCGCAGGCGGCGGCGGTTTCTTTGGCGGGACTTTCGGCGGCGCTGAGGGCGGCGGCTATCAGGATACCGCCATCGGCCAGATCATCGTGCTCGCCTATATCGACGCCTATACCAAGCTGGTCTCCCAGATGGGCGGCTTGCCAGACAACGCAGCGGCAGCGGCTCCCCAGGCGCATTGAGCGGGCTGCCGCGCCTTCCCTGGCCCCTCTCCGCCGGGGAGGGGGATTCAGGAGGAAGTTCCAATGGCCTATGGCGATCACCCCGAAGACGAAATGCTGCGCTCGGCCTGGCAGCAGTTCTGCCGCAATCTCGAGGAAGCGGGTGACAAGGCCTTCAAGGACCACAACCCCGCCACCGGCATCCACCGCGCCGATGGCTTCCGCTTTCTGACGCAAAACCTGGGTCAGGCCTTCGATCTCGCGCTGGAGACGAAGAATACGCAATACCCGGTGATCCATTCCTTCTGCTCGCCGTTCCGCAAGCTGGGCGGAGATAATGCCGACTATACCTATCAGCAGGCCTGGATCGACGGCAGTTCGGTCTATCGCATCTCCGGCAACATCGGCACCTGCCGCTTCTTCAACATTGCCGTGCAGGGCGCGCGGCCCGAGTCCAAGCCGGGCATGCGCGGGCTGCACGACCCGTTTGGCGATACGCCGCAGGCGAACCTGTTCGGGCATGACATGGAAGTCGGCTGGGACGGCAGCTTTGAGGTCACCATCGGCGGCGAGAAACCCAACCCCAAACTATGTCCCAACTGGCTGCCGACTACTCCCGATACCCGCAAACTGTTCATCCGCCAGGGCTTCGACGACTGGTCCGAACTGCCGGTGACGATGCGGATCGAACGCATCGGCATGACGCAGCCGCGCCCGATGCCTCAGCCCGCCGAAATGATCGAAGCGATGAACTGGGCAGGCACATTCGTCTCCGAACTGATGCGCGACTGGCCCGACTGGAGTTATGAATTCTCCGAAGACTTCGATCCCGACGGCGACAACAGCTTTGCCACCAAACGCCGCCGCAGCGACGATCCGGTCTATAATCCGCAGCTCGACAAGGTGCGCGGAAGGGCGATTACCAGCATGCGCTGGCGGCTCAAACCCGACGAGGCGCTGATCGTCGAATGGGACAGGAACGATAAATTCTGGATGCTCACCAACATGGGCACCTTCATGAATTCGATGGACTACCTCTACCGCCCGGTCAGCTATTCCCCCGCGCGCACCAAGATCGACAGCGACGGCAAGATCCGCATTGTCCTCGCGCATAGCGACCCGGGCTTTCACAACTGGATGGACACGCAAGGCTTCGAAGTGGGTCATCTCTGTGCGCGGAACAATTTCACCAGCGAGGGGACGGAATTCCGCACACAGGTGGTGAAGCATGCCGAGCTCGCCAGCCATCTCCCTACCGACACAGTTAAAGTCACGCCGGAGGAACGCACACGCCAGATGCAGCAGCGCTTCCATTCGATCCTGCGGCGCTACAACTTTTGACCATGGGGCCCTTCGATTACGTCATCGTCGGCGTCAGACAGATTCGCCCGGCTCCAGCACCAGCGCCTGTTCGAGCGGCACCATCATCACCCCGAAAGAGGACGTCGACAGCGAACTCAGCGACATGCCTGAGGCACCGGCGAGCACCAGCGGCCAGTGCGCCTTCCATTCCTGCCCCGCCGTGCTGAGTTGTGTTTCTGTCAACTGGCCTCTCCCCAGAGCCGCAGCCTGCTTCATCACAGCCATGGGGCGGCGTGTCAATGGATTGCTCGGGCGGGGCGATTGTGGCGAATAGGTTACAATGCCTGACTAGAATTGCATTATAGGCCCGTCATGCTTGACGAGCGATGCCAGTAAAGCGCAGCATGGCCGAAAGGGCAGCCGGGTAGCTGCCTGTTACGGGGCTGCAGTCAACTTCATGGGAGGAAGCAATGCGTAAATCGACAATCCGGATCTTTGCCCTTGCCGCATCGGCGCTCACGTCACTGCTGGCGGTGCCCGCCTTTGCGCAGGGCGCGCAGGGGGCAGACGACAAATCCGGCGGCGACATCATCGTCACTGCGCGGCGCATCGAGGAAAAGCTCCAGGACGTGCCGATCTCGATCTCGGTGTATAATCAGGAGCAACTGGCGGCACGCAACGTCGTCAACGCCACCGATCTCGCGGCCTACACGCCTTCGCTGACGATCAACAGCCGCTACGGCCCCGATAAGTCGAGCTTCGCGATCCGCGGCTTCTCGCAGGATCTGAATACGCTGCCTTCGGTCGGTGTCTATTTCGCCGATGTCGTCGCACCCCGCCTGTCGTCCAACATCACCAGCGGCAACGGTGCTGGGCCGGGCTCGATGTTCGATCTGCAAAACGTGCAGGTGCTGAAGGGGCCGCAGGGTACGCTGTTCGGCCGCAATACCACAGGCGGCTCGATCCTGCTGGTACCAAAACGGCCGACGGACCGGCTCGAAGGCTATGTCGAGGGCACCTATGGCAATTATGACGCCATGCGGGTGCAGGCGGTGCTCAATGTGCCTCTGTCCGATACCTTCAAGGTACGGCTCGGCGTAGACCGCTACAAGCGCGACGGCTATCTCAACAACCGCTCAGGCATTGGCCCAGCGGACTTCAACGACGTCAACTATTTCGCAGCGCGCCTTAGTGTGCTTGCAGACTTGACGCCCGACCTGGAAAACTACCTGGTCGCCACTTATGCCAAGTCCGATACCAACGGCTATACGGGAAAAGTGGCAGTCTGTAACCGGAACGGTATCGGGACCGGGCGGGATGGCAACGTTTCGGCGACCGTCACCCCATTCCGGCTGGCCTATTGCGGCCAGATCGATTTCGAGGCTGCCAATGGTTACGGTTTCTATGACGTCGTGGGAACCAATCCCAATCCCTTCATCAAATCTCGTACCTGGCAGGTGATCAACACCACCACCTTGAAGGCGAGCGATACGCTTACAGTGAAGAACATTGTGAGCTATGGCCAAGCAAGAGAGCGCTATTCGTTCAATCTCAACGGTGACGCGGCCTTGATCAACGGCACGGTCACTCCCTTCGTCACGACCTATCCGGGCGCTATCGGACCGCAGGGGCAGCAGTGGTCCTTCACCGAGGAGTTCCAGCTGCAGGGCCGCAGCGGCAACGACAGATTCGACTGGCAGGCCGGGTTCTATTTCGAGAAGAGCTCGCCGATCGGACCGCAGGAACAGCATACCGCGATCTTCGCCAATTGCACCAATGTCTATGCCTTCCAGTGCACGCCCTTCGCGATCCTGGGCGGTTCCTTCGCCGTCGGCAACGTCTCGGTCGCACGCAACGACTACTTCTTCAACAATACGGCGGTCTATGCCCAGGGTACCTACAAGCTTACCGACCAGCTGAGCCTGACGGCCGGTGGTCGCTGGACCTGGGACAAGGTGCGCACAACCGGCGACGGCTATACTACCGGCAACGGACTGACAAACGGCACCAGGGTTTCACCGACTGGGCTGACGCTGTTCGGCGGACTGGCCAACCAGTTCAGGTGCTCTCAGGCCGCGACACCAACCGATCCGGTAGTTCGCGCGAACCTCCCGACCAACAAGGCCTGCTTCCGCGAATACACGCAGAAATCCAACAAGCCGACCTGGACGATCGATCTCGAATACAAGCCGACCAACGATATCATGGCTTATGCCAAATATTCGCGGGGCTATCGTGGCGGCGGCGTCAACCAGTCGAGCGTCGGCTTCGAGCAGTGGAATCCGGAGAGGGTCGATACCTATGAATTGGGTGTGAAGACGAGCTTCAGTGGAGCGGTCCGGGGAACATTCAACGTCACCGGATTCTACAACAATTTCCAGGACCAGCAGGTGTCGGTGTTCATCGGTGCCTGCACCGCCGGGACGTCTCAGGTCATCAATGGCGCGACAATTCCGTGCAGCAGCCCGGCTCCGGTCGGCATCAACGGCATCCAGAACGTCGGCAAGTCGCGTATCCAGGGCATCGAAGCCGATTTGATGCTGGAACCCTTCGATGGCTTCCGCCTCGAGGTGGGCTATGCTTATATCGATACCAAGGTGCTGGAAACCAACGTCCCGGGCTGCGACCCGATACGTTTCGCCTGCGTCGATTCGGTTTACCTGCTGCCCGGCGATGAGCTGGTATTCTCGCCCAAAAATCGCCTGACCGTAACCGGTACCTACACGCTGCCGCTGGACGAAAGCATTGGCAAGATCTCGCTGGGGGCGACATTCGTTCATACCGACCAGCAGTATGCCAGTCATGCCGGCGACCATGCCTTTTCAATCGGTGCCATTCCGTACAACGTCGGCCTCGTGCCTCCAACCGACCTGCTCACACTGAATCTGAGCTGGGCGGATGTCGGGGGTGCCCCGATCGATTTTGCGCTGTTCGCGACCAATGTGACCAACCAGAAGTACCGGGTCTCGTCGGGCAACGGCCTGTCCACGCTGGGTGCGGATTTTGCCATCCTTGGCGAACCGCGCATGGTCGGTGCGCGTCTGAAGTTCCGCTTCGGCGATTGAGCGCAACTGACCTCGCCTGAAACGAGCGGCGGCTCCCAGATGCGGGGGCCGCCGCTTGCTTTTCCGAGCGAAGATGGCACAAGGAGGCCATCGGGCAGGACAAGACGCAGTAAAATCCGGCGAGAACGCGAAATCCGGTGACAACGCAACGGCGCTCGGCGAATGGCGCGCGCATTGGCCGCTGACGCTGGCGGCGATGGTCGGTTTTTTGATCATGGGCTTGAAAAGCTATGGTTTCTGTGGCCGCGTTCTGATACGACCGGTTGAGGGAATATAAGGGAGGACGACATGAGGGAATCGACGATCAGGCAATGCGCGCTCGCCGCGAGCGCGTTGACTTCGCTGCTGGCTATGCCGGCACTGGCGCAGGACGCGAAGGCAGAGGATGGCACCACAAGTGCCGACATCATCGTCACCGCGCGGCGCATGGAGGAAAAGCTCCAGGACGTCCCGATCTCGATCACGGTGTTCAACCAGGAGCAGCTGTCGAACCGTAATATCGCCAGCACCGTCGATCTGGGGAGATATACGCCTTCGCTGATGGTCAACACCCGCTTCGGCCCGGACAAGGCCAGCTTCGCGCTGCGCGGTTTTACGCAGGAGCTGAACACGGCGCCGACGGTCGCGGTCTATTTCGCTGATGTCGTCGCACCTCGGCTCCAGTCGAATATCGGCGGCGGCAACGGTGCCGGACCGGGCTCGATGTTCGACTTGCAGAACGTGCAGGTGCTCAAAGGGCCGCAGGGCACGCTGTTCGGGCGCAACACCACGGGCGGCGCCATTCTGCTCGTGCCGCAAAAGCCGACCGACCGCTTCGAGGGATATATCGAGGGAACCGTCGGCACCTACAATGCCGGGCGGGTCGAGGCGGTGGTCAATGTGCCGCTGTCCGATTCGATCAGGGTGAGAGCCGGCATCGATCGCTACAAGCGTGATGGCTATCTGATCAACCGTTCGGGCATCGGCCCCAAAGATTTTAATGATATCAACTATTTCGCGGCGCGGCTGAGCGTGATTGCCGATATCGCCTCCAACCTCGAGAATTATACCCTGTTCACTTACACCAAGTCCGATACGCGCGGCATGGTCGGCAAGATCGCTTTCTGCAACCGGGGCACGGTGGTCGGCTCGGCAGGCAGGCTGCTTCCCACCCGGCAGGGTCTGTGCGATCAGTTCGACCGCGAAGCTGCCCAGGGTTTCGGCTATTACGATGTCGAGAACAACGACGCCAACCCCTTTGTCATACAGCGCACCTGGCAGGCGATCAACACGACCACC
This sequence comes from Novosphingobium sp., assembly GCA_023266625.1. Lineage (GTDB taxonomy): Bacteria > Pseudomonadota > Alphaproteobacteria > Sphingomonadales > Sphingomonadaceae > Novosphingobium. The sequence continues at coordinate 13,064 of JAHFPT010000140.1, forward strand.
TGGAAGACCAGCGATTCGCTGACGGTCAAGAACATCCTGAGCTATGGCGAGGCCAAGGAGCGCTACTCGTACAATATCAACGGCGACAATATTCCCACCCCGTTCGTCACCACTTATCCGGGACCGAATTTCGGGCAGGGCCATCAATGGACCTTGAGCGAGGAGTTGCAGTTTCAGGGCTCTATTGGCGGTGACAAGCTGACCTGGCAGGCAGGCGGCTACATGGAGCTCAGCGACCCGATCGGCGGGCAGGAGCAATATACTGCGGTCTATTCGAACTGTACTGACATTTACACTTTCAAGTGTGCGCCGCTGTTCAGCTCCAGCAGCATCGGGGCTGCAAAAAATCTGTATTTTTATCGCAACTATGGCCTTTATGCGCAGGCTACCTACAAATTCTCCAGCCAGTTCAGCCTGACTGCGGGTATCCGCAATACCTGGGACTCGGTAAAAGAGACCGCCGACAATGTCCGCGTGACGGCGACCGCGGCAGGGCCGACCGCCTTCGTTTGCACGCGCGCCGTGACGCCATCGCCCAACCCGGGCATCGCGCTCCTCTCCAGCGGGGCTTGCGGGATCGGCCGCACCTTCATCCAGCAGTCCAACCGGCCCACATGGCTGATAGATCTTGATTTCAAGCCAAACGATGATTTCCTGATCTTTGCGAAATATGCGCGCGGCTATCGTGGCGGCGGTGTCAACGAATCCAATGTCCTCGCAGAAGCCTGGCGGCCGGAAAGGATTGACGACTACGAAATCGGCAT
>JAHFPT010000330.1 GCA_023266625.1 Novosphingobium sp.
GTCAGGCCAAAGCTGGCGTTGTCCGAAGCAAGAATGATATCGCAAGCGAGCGCCAGTTCGAAGCCGCCACCGGTAGCCACTCCGTTGACAGCGGCAATCACGGGCTTGCTGCGGTCAAAACGCGCAGTCAGCCCGCCGAAGCCGGTAGCGGGCACGACGGGACGATCGGATTTATAGCCTGCTGCTGCCTGCTTGAGATCGGCGCCGGCACAGAATGCGCGGTCGCCCGAGCCGGTGACGATCGCCAGCCAAAGATCCGGATCGGCATCGAATCGATCGAACACTGCACTCAGCTCATAATTGGCGTCAGAATCGAGCGCATTGCGGCTATCCGGGCGGTTTATCGTGATCGTCAGCACATGGCCCGCCGTTGTGGTTACGATGCAACCAGTAGTCATCGGGAAACCATCCTCACGCTGGCGCCAAACCGTCGACGCGAAGCAGGGCACCGGTCGTGTAGGACGAAGCCTCGCTCGCAAAGTAGAGGGCGGCCGTAACAATCTCGCGCGGGTAGCCGCGTCGGCGCAGCGGAGCCGTCGGCACGTCCTCGCCCGGGATGGCCCAACTCTTCGAAATGTCGGTGTAGAAGGCGCCGGGTGAGATGACGTTGAAGCGCACCTTCGGCGCAAACTCGTGCGCCAAAGCCACGGTCATTGCATTCAACCCCGCCTTTGACGCAGCATAGGGTGTGAATTCGGGCTGCGGACGCAACGCGCCGGTCGTTGAGATGTTGATCACCGATCCGCCATCGCCGGCGCGCATCCGCGTCGCGACGAGCGCCGAAAGGCGGAATGGTGCCTTGAGATTGACGCCGAGCACCTTGTCGAACAACTCTTCGCTGGTTTCCAGCGCAGAAGGCGCGGTGGGCGCCATGCCCGCGTTGTTGACGAGCACATCCACCTTGCCGAACTTCGCGAAGGCGGCTTCAGCAAGACCGTCGAGTTCATTCCAGCGACCGATGTGGCAGGCATAAGGAAAGGCGCGCCGCCCGAGCGCCTCAACCTCGCGGGCGACGGCTTCGCACGCATCGATCTTGCGGCTGGCGATGACGATATCCGCGCCGGCGGCGGCAAAGCCGAGCGCCATCTCGCGCCCCAAACCACGGCTGCCGCCAGTTATCAGTGCAACCTTGCCGGTGAAGTCGAACAGTTCGGCCGGGGTTGGCACTTTGCTGTCCACCATCAGAACTTGGCCTTTCGTGCCATCTCTCCGGCCTGACGCAGCAGCCGAAGGGTCCACCGTCCGAAGGTCTCGCCATATTCCTTGGGCTTGTGGCCTGCCTGTGCCTCCGCCCACTTGCGCTCGAGCAGGATCGCTAGCTTGAACTGAGCGAGCACATGATAATAGGTCAGCGTGCCGAGCGGCAACCCGGTTTTCTCTGCGTAATATTCGCAAACGTCTTCCCGCGTTGGGAATAGTGTCGCGTCAAAATAGCCCTGTTGCCCGCCAGGTGGATCGTTACGCGAGCGAAAACCGTAAGTCACCCAGCCAAGATCGAGCAATGGATCCCCGATCGTGGACAATTCCCAATCGATCATCGCTTCGAGCTTCGGCTCGTTCCCGAAAGCGAAGATGGCATTGGCAAAACCATAGTCGCCATGAATGATTCCCGGACGCGGCGTCGTGACGAGATTGGCGCGTAGCCAGTCGCTTACATAGGCGAGATCGGGAAGATCGCGTGGCTTGTAGTCGTCGGTCCGCTGGTAGCTTTCGAGCTGGTAGAGCCACCGGTCGACCTGGCGCTCAAGAAAGTTGTCGGGCTTGCCGAAACCGTCGAGGCCGACAACCTTGTAATCGACGTTGGCTAACTTCGCGATGCCGTCTATCAACTGATAGGCAATCGCCTCGCGCTCGGGACCGGCCCGGTTATACGGGGGCGGAAAAGCGGATTCGCCGCCAAGCGCCACCCAGCCGGGAACGTAGCTCATGACATAGAAAGCGGTCCCGTTCACCGATGGGTCGTCGCAATGAGCTACAAGGCGCGGAGCCGGCACGTCGGTTGAATTCAGCGCGCCCAGCACCCTTGCCTCGCGTCCCAGAATCTTTTCGCTATCGGGCCGCGGGATTCGGGGCGGACGGCGAAGAACTGTCTTGGTGCCACCCCGATCGACAAGGAAAACCGCGTTGGTTGCCCCTCCCGCTATGCGCTCGGCGGTCATCGGCCCCGAGCCGGCCGCAGGAGCATGAACATCAAGCCATGCGCCTACCGCTTCGAAATCGACCAATCCTTCGCCGGTATCACCGTCTGCCGGCGCGTCCTTCTTCACTGCATTCACCCGCACTCTCCTTAAGAAGTGAGACAGATGAACCAGAATCTTCAGTCTGACAATCCCCATCGCGGGGAATTGTCCGTGCCTATTCGCTTAGAGCCAGATGCTATGGGTTTGATCGCAGGAAGCCCGCTGGCAAGGTATCAAACTCATCGGGGCTTGGTGTTACGTTTCACCCACCTCGACATGTTGGTCAGCATGTCCGCCGACGCGGTCCTGTCAGCATCAAGCGGATAGGCACGAAATTGTCTTTGCGTTTCGCAGCCAGGAACAGAGCTTACGGGTCATGAGCTTGCAAGCGTAATGAGTCGTTTCAGGGGTATTGCTGTAAGCCGAATAGATCGCGAACTGTTCGATTTGAACCAGCCTGAGAGCGCCTTTGATTCGCCCACGCCCAGCGGTATTGCCGAATCCCATGAAACGCGTAGCCAGGATATCCATCAACCTTTCGCGGTGCTGGCGAAGAGCGCTGCCCATATCCAATGCCTGGAAGCTGGCCTGATAGATGGGGATGGAGGACCGCCCGGCATCCGCGATCGAGACCAGCATGCTCAGCCAATTGTAAATCTGCTCCGACCCGAGCTCGGGCACTTCGACGAGCCGTCGGAAAAGCTCGGCCTGCCTGTTCCAATCTTCGTGCATCAGTGCCACCAGCAAGGCGTCCTTGCCGTCGAAATAGCGATAGAGCGTGGCGCGCCCGACTTCCGCAATTCGGGCCACCTCGGCCAGATCGGCGTCATTCACGCCACGCGCGATGAAAACCTTTCGTGCCGCTCCCAAAATGCGTTTGGTCACCGCCACCCTCTTGAGATCGCGCAGGCCGGGCGGTTCTGCACTCTGATTGCTTGTTGACGTCGCCAAGATGTAACTCCGCTTGTCGATCTTCTTGCTGCCGAACCGAGGCCGTCCGGCTAGCGACGGCACAGCTCCGGCGGTGAATGAAAGACGATTATTGCATCAGTGGAGGGGAGATTCAACCGGCCCGCCTGTCAGCTTTGCCGTGAAGGTGATACATGTGCCTCTCAAGCCAGTGGCAAGAGCGCGCGCTTTGTGAGAGGGAGGCGGAATGGGAAGCGGGAGATGTGGCTATATGTTTAGGATTCACGCCCGGCCGGGAATCCGGATCGGTGGCGGGGCTTGGGCTGCCGCGAAGCCTGGTGCCCGATGGACCCTTCGTGTGAGTCCTGCCCATACGGGGCACTCATTTCAATGACAGGAGATTGGTGTGAAGATTGACGCAAGTGTTTCAGCAATCGTGACGGGCGGGGCATCCGGGCTCGGACTCGCAAGCGCCCGGGCCTTGCGGGCGACCGGCGCCAAGGTCGCCATTTTCGACCTCAACCCGGAGGCCGGTGAGCTTGCGGCGGCCGAGCTGGGCGCGGTCTTTTGCCAGGCTGACGTGACTTCGGAGGAAAGCCTCGACGCTGCGTTCCAAAAGGCGCGCGCCGCACATGGGCAAGAACGCTTGCTGATTGCCTGTGCCGGTGGCGGCAATGCCAAGCTGACGCTCGGCAAGGACCGGGCCACGGGTGAGCTGGTGCAGTTTCCGCTCGCTGATTTCGCGCGCGTGGTGACCCTGAACGCCATGGGAACCTTCGCCACGATGACCCGCTTCGCCGCCGGAGCTGCCCTGCTCGAGCCGATTGACGGTGAACGCGGCGCCGCTGTTTTCACCGCTTCGGTTGCCGCCCAGGATGGCCAGTTGGGACAGGCCGCCTATGCTGCGGGAAAGTCTGCGATCATCGGCATGACGTTCCCGATTGCTCGGGACCTTGGCCGTTATGGCATTCGGGTGAACACGATCCTACCGGGGACATTCGATACCCCT
>JAHFPT010000331.1 GCA_023266625.1 Novosphingobium sp.
TGATCGGGGCGGATGCCACTGGCGGCCAGCCAGTAGCGCAGCATGTAATTGTGGCTGGAATAGCGGTGAACCACGCCGAAACGCAGCGGATCGCCCGCCGCCAGCCGCTGCCCGGCCACACGCTTCAGCGCCGCTCCCACCGCCGCCGGATCGCCAAGCCTGCCCGGCGGCGCGACCTGCGCGGCAAGGTCTGGCCGCATGGTGATGGCATTGCCGTTCAGGCCGAGCACGAAGGGCACCGACAGCGGCTGCGCCGGCCGCCCACGCCCCAGCGTCGTCGCTATCGCCAGCGGCGCGACCAAATGCGCCGCGTCGCTATGGCCATAGAGCAAGCGGTCGAGCACTGTCGCCCAGCTCATATCCTTGACCAGCCGCAACGACAGCCCTTCCTCCTCGGCAAAGCCATGTTCGCGCGCGAGGATCGGCAGGCAGGCATCGACCAGGGGCAGGAAGCCGATGGTAAGTTCAGTGTTCATCGGGTTCCCCCCAGCAATCCATGCGCGGTAACGATGGCCTCGGCGATATCGGCGATGCGCTTGCCCTGGCTCATCGCGGCGCTGCGGATTTCGGCATAGGCCTTGGGCTCGGGCAACCCGCGGCTGTCCATCAGGATGCGCTTGGCCTTGTCGATCGTGTCGCGCTCGGCAAGCTTGCCCTTGGCGTCGTCGAGGTCGGACTGGAGCCGGGCAAAGGCATTGAAGCGCCGCACTGCAAGATCGAGCAGGGGCCGGATGCGGTGCGCCGACAAGCCATCGACGACATAGGCGGACACCCCGGCATCGACCGATGCGGCAATCGATTCCGCATCCGATTCATCGACGAACATCGCAATCGGCCGCGCCAGCGCGCGGCTGACCACGAAATATTCCTCAAGCACATCGCGCGAGGGATTGCCGAGGTCCATCAACACGATATCGGGAGCGATCTCGCCAATCCGCGCGACCAATCCGTGCCGCCCGGTCACCACGAAGATTTCGCAATCCTCGAGCGCGACCAGGCCCTCCTGGATCACCGAGGCGCGCGCCGCACTTTCGTCGATGATGGCAATCCGCATCGCCGCATTGTGCAATGCAACACGACAATCCGCAAGGGCCGTTCCCGTGCTGGTGAGGTCGCACCTCCCCAAATCCTCCCCGGAACTGCGCAAAAGGGCAAGTAGGATCGGGCCTGCCATACCTTGCCACGTCTTGCCCCGATCCCCGCAGACCGATACGGGTGACGGCAAAGGAGACAATACATGGCACGTTCGATCATCGTTACCGGGGGCTTCGGGGTATTGGGCCAGGCAGTCGCGGAGGCCTTTGCCGCAGCGGGCGACAAGGTCGCGCGGGTGGATTTCGTCCCCGCTGCGCACTTCCCGCTCGCAGGAGCCCTCGATATCGGCGGGGTGGACCTGACCGATGCCGCCGCGACCGGGGCCGCGCTCGACAAAGTCGCCGCAGCCCATGGCGGCATCGATGTGCTGGTCAATGTCGCGGGCGGCTTCACCTGGGAAACGCTGGAGGGCGGCAGCATCGAGAGCTGGGCGCGGATGCAATCGATGAACCTGATCAGCAATGCCACCATCACCAGGCTCGCCCTGCCCCAGCTGAAGCAATCGGACGCGGGCCGCATCGTCAACATCGGCGCGGGCGGGGCAGTCAAGGCGGGGATGGGCATGGGCGCCTATGCTGCCTCCAAATCGGGCGTCCACCGGCTGACCGAGGCGCTTGCCGAAGAGCTGGCGGGGAGCAGCGTGACCGTCAATGCCATCCTGCCCAGCATCATCGACACACCGGTCAATCGCGCCGACATGCCCGATGCCGACACCACGCAATGGGTCCAGCCGGCAGCAGTGGCGGATGTCATCCTGTTCCTCGCCTCGCCGGCCGCGCGGGCGATCAACGGCGCCCTGATCCCGGTGACCCGGGGCGACAAGTGATCTCCTCCCCCCTTGCGGGAGAGGATAGCGAGAGCTTGCCCCAACGGGGCTAGCGAAGCTTGGAGAGGGGGCGGCGGTATCCTGCTTCGCCCCCCTCTCCAACTTCGGCTAGGCCGCTTCGCGACCAAACCTTCGTATCCTCTCCCGCAAGGGGAGAGGAATCATTCCCCTAACGCATCAGCGCAAAACACGCCCTAACCTCCTCGACAAACAACCCCGGCTGCTCCCACGCGGCAAAATGCCCGCCCTTCTCCGCATCGTTCCAGTAAACCAGATTGTGATAGGTCCGCTCTGCCCACTCGCGCGGCGACTTGATGATTTCCTTGGGGAAATTGCTGACTCCTGACGGCACCGTCACCGGCGGCGCATCGCCAATCCCGCCGAAGCTTTCCCAATAGAGCCGCGCCGCCGAAGCGCCCGATGCGGAGAGCCAATAGAGCATAATATTGTCGAGGATCGTATCGCGCGACAGCGCATCCTCGGGTGCCCCCGCATTGTCGGTCCAGGTCATCATCTTCTCATAGATCCACGCCGCCAAGCCCACTGGCGAATCGACGAGGGCATAGCCGATAGTCTGCGGCCGGGTGCGCTGCTGCGCCGAATAGCCGGACTCATAGCGCTGATAATGCTCCCCCGCCGCAATCGCGGCCTGCGCCTCCGGCCCAGGATCGATGAAATCCTCCTTCATGCGCCGCGCCATCGGCATGTTGACATGCAGCCCCGCGAGCCCCGCCGGGGCCTGCGAGCCCATCGCCGTAGTAACAATCGCCCCCCAGTCGCCGCCTTGCGCAAAGTAGCGGTCATAGCCAAGCCGCTCCATCAACACCGCCCAGCCCCGCCCGATCCGCTCGACATTCCACCCGGCCCGCTCCGGCTTGGCGGAAAAGCCGTAACCCGGCAGCGAAGGGATCACGAGGTGGAAAGCATCCTCCGCCCTTCCCCCATGCGCGGTGGGATCGGTGAGCGGCCCGATACAATCGAGAAACTCCACAATCGAGCCCGGCCAGCCATGGGTGAGGATCAGCGGCGCGGCGTCCGCGTGGGGCGAGCGGATGTGGAGGAAGTGGATGTCGAGGCCGTCCACTTCGGTGACGAACTGGCCGAGGGCGTTCAGGCGAGCCTCGCATTTGCGCCAGTCGTAGGCGTTGCGCCAGTAGGCCACGAGGTCTTGCAGCGCGGAGAGCGGCACCCCCTGCGACCAGTCATCGACTGTTTCGCGTTCGGGCCAGCGGGCGCCATCGAGGCGGCGGTTAAGGTCGTCGAGCTGGGTCTGCGGGACGGCGAGGGTGAAGGGGCGGATTTGGGTCATGGGGCGGAGGGTAGAGGGTTTTTGCGGTGGGGAGAGGGGGGATTTTGGGGTAAAGTAAACTGTCACCATAATCTTCCGTAATCTCAAGGGCTTCGAACTCTTGCCCCGACGCTGAGTCGTCGAACGCACTCTCGCATGGCTCAATCGCAACCGCCGTCTAGCCAAGGAATTCGAGCAGACCATCCTCTCGGCAACCGCATGGCTCTTGATCGCATCCGTCCAGCTCTTCGTCAGGCGCATCACAAGATCATGAAATCATACAGGCTGCACGGGCGAATTTGCGCTTGTTCGTCCTCTTCGTTGTAGGCACCATCATCGTAGGTGATGCAAATGGCAAAGCCCGATTTGAGATTCGTAATCTGGATTGCTATTGGATATAGATAGTTGGTCAACCATTGAAGCAAGGGGGAGTGATGCGACGTTTCGTATTTTTGCTCGCATTGACCGTAGCACTTACATCTTGCGGGAAAACTGGGGTTGGCTGTTCCGATGAGGAAGCAACGAAATCCGTTATATCTATCGTCAAGGATAGTATTCAGAACGAAGTGATGAAACAATTATCTAGTGAAGACCCCAATTCGCAGGTAGGTATCGGCCCTTCGGGAGTTCGATCAGCCCTCGATAGGATCGATATCAAAATAGAGGACATCCGAACCGCAGAAGATAATAATAAAAGCACAGCTCGACGTTGCAAAGGAATTTTAAGAATAGATATACCCGTGGAGATATGACGTGCTCCCCTGAAATGTGACCAGAAATGAGTAGAGTCCGACACACAAGGAGTCGGACGCATGAAGCGCAGCAGGTTCAGCGAAGAGCAGATTATCGGGGTTTTGAAGGAGCAGGAGG
>JAHFPT010000332.1 GCA_023266625.1 Novosphingobium sp.
TTCCCGCCCATCGCCATCGCCGCGCCACCAGCGAGCAAACTCTGGAACATCTTCAGGCCCATTTCGCCCATCGGCGCGATTTGCTTGGCTATCTCTTGCAGCTGATCGATGCTGCCTGCGCCCTGCATCAGCTTGGCGGTCGCCTCGGCATAGGCTTCATTGGCCTTGGTAACATCGGGCAGCCCCAGCAGGCGCCGCGCCTCTTCTGGCGTGCAATCGAATTCGACATTGACTTTCATGGCCATTCTCCGCGCCCCAGGCGTAACAGCCTAGCTGACACATGGACTTGGCAAAGTCCATGATGTGCGCATAGTGGCACCAGGACCACATCGCGGAGCGCAGCCATGCCCACCAACACCTCAATCCCGACGCTTGACGGCAATGACACCATTCCGGCCTATGTCGTCAAACCTTCAGGAACACTGCCCAATTCTACTCCAAGGGGCGCGATCATTGTCATTCAGGAGATTTTCGGGGTTAACCCCGGCATCGCCAAGAAAACCGAGGCCTGGGCGGCGGCAGGCTATCTGGCTGTCGCGCCCGACGTGTTCTGGCGCCAGCAACCAGGGCTGGAGTTCGATCCCGATATTCCCGAAGAATTTCAGCAAGCTGTCGGTTACATGATGAAACATGATTTCGATCTCGGGATCCGGGATGTCGAAGCCGTGATTCACTGGATCCGGCGCGATCAGGGCGTCGCCAGCGTCGGGCTGGAAGGCTTCTGCATGGGCGGCAAGGTCGCCTATATGGCCGCAGCCCGCACCGACATCGATGCCTCGGTCGGCTATTACGGCGTCGGCATCGACCAGATGCTGAACGAGAGCCACGCCTTGGCCAAGCCGCTGCTGCTGCATGTACCGACTGCCGACGGCTTCGTGACGCCAGCCGCGCAGGCGGCAATGCACGCCGGGCTGGACAGCAATATGCATGTGACGATCCATGATTACGAAGGATTGGACCACGGTTTTGCCGATACCTTCGGGGCGCGGCGGAACATCGAAGGCGCGAAACTGGCGGAAAAGCGGACGGCGGCGTTTTTCGCGGCGAATGTAGGTTAGAGCCAGCCGCTCGCTTTAAGACTGGCAATCCGGTCGCGTGAAACCGGCACTTCAAGCCCGCTGAGGAGGATGAGCCGTAGTGACCGGTCGCTTCGCTTGGGGCCGGTGACAGCCCGGCGCGCGACCCACCAGCTACGGTGAACCTGCATGCCTTCCACGGCGGGATCGAGCTCGGCGATGGCATCACGCAGGCGGATCAGAATCAGGGTGGTGGCTGTGGTGCCATGCGCGCGGACATAGTGGTCCTCACTACTCAGGGCCAGCAAGGAGCCGAAACCTGCGGGGAGGCGTGCATCGAAGGCCGACGCGGCTCGCTCGATCTCTGTGGAAGGCTTTGGCGCGACAAGCGGCTGCGGTACTGGCGACATCACGACGTCGGTCCGAAATATAACGCGATAGACACCATAAGTCAGAACGCTGATCAGCAGCACCTGCCCATAGAGCATCGGGAGACCGGCGAAGCGCAAGGCGCGGGCGAGATCGAAGCCATTGAATAGCCAGGCGACCAGCAATGTCATCGGCAGGCTACCGATCGCAATCGCCACCCCGCCTGCCGCCCAGTTTGGTAGGCCAAGATCGGCAGCCAGCCAGTCACTGGCAATCAGGGTCGGGCGGAAAATCGCCTGACCGGCCAGGATCATGAATATCCAGTAGGCCATGCGCGGCCCGACACCCATGCTAAAGGTACCGAATGGTCCGAGCAGCCCCAGCAGCGCCCCGATCATCACGGCGACCAGCAGTTCGATGGCGATTCGCCGTTTCAACCTTCGCAATCCCCCGGGTCGCTTGCGCCTGTTCACGATGCGTGAAATGGCGAGCTAGCGCGGAACAGCCTGTTTCGCGAAACATTTTTGCATTCCGCGAACTACGCCTTGCCCGCGAACGGTCCTGGCCCACTCATCCCTCCATACAAACAAGGGAGTCCGCACGCATGGTTGCCAGAAAACGCACGAATAAAGCCGAGCCAGTGATCGCTGCTATCCTGCTGATTGCTATAACCGGCCTGGTCATCGGTCTGACAGTCGCAATTGGCCGAACCCCGGGAGACGAATATCAGACCCCGCATTGGGCCATCGCGATTCATCTCCTCACTGCCATCCCGGCCTTGCCTTTGGGTGCCTATGTGCTGCTTAGCCGCAAGGGCGATCTTGCCCACAGGACTCTGGGGAAAATCTGGGCCGCGCTGATGCTTGTCACCGCAATCGATACTTTCTTTATCCGCGAAGTCACCGGGCATATCGGCCCGATTCATATCTTTGCAGTAGTGACGCTCACTGCAGTACCGATTGGAATCTACCGCATCATCAATGGCGATGTCGCCACGCACCGCAGAGCCATGCTCTATAGCTACATCGGCCTGTGTTCTGCATTCCTGTTTGCCCTGAGACCCGGCCTGCGGGTGGGCAATTTCCTGTTCGGTTAACTTTAGCCAAGCAAATACATCACCTGCGGATGGACCTGATGCCAGCCCTCCCAGATCATCTTCAGCGCCACATAGAGTATCAGCAACAGGCCAATCCAGGCGATCCAGTGATAGCGCTGGATCAGCTTGGCGACAAACCCCGCTGCCGTCCCCATCAGCAGCACCGAAAAGGTCAGGCCGATGAACAGCACCGCCGGATTTTCCCGCGCAATGCCGGCGACGACCAGCACATTGTCGAGGCTCATCGACAGGTCGGCAAGGGTGATCTGCACCGCTGCCTGCAGGAAGGTTTTGGTCGCGGGCGGGCCTTCGACTTGCGGCGTGTCTGGATCGTCGGCCACCACGATCTTCACCGGGCGCAATTCGCGATACATGTTGAAAGCGACCCACAGCAGCAGGAAACCGCCCGCCAGCACCAGCCCGGTGATGCTGAGCAGCCAGGTCGCGATCAGGGCAAAGCCGATCAGGAACACCAGCGCCATCGAGACGCCGAACAGGATCACCTTGCGGCGGTCCTTCTCGGGCAGGCCCGAGGCCAGCGTACCCATGATCAGCACGTTATCACCGGCCATGGTCAGGTCGGCGATGATGACTTGCGCCAGCATGGCGAGGCCGCCTGCGGTGAAGACTGCGGCGAAGTCCAAGTGTTCGAGCATTAGAGCCTATCGCTTTCGTCAGTCATTTCGAGAGAATTCAGGACAAAGGCAAGTCGCACCGGAACGGGAACTCGCGGCAGGTCAATCAGCTCATAGCCAAAGCTGCGCCATGCCGCGCATATCGCTGCGTCGCTTGCAATCGCTTCCTGCCAGTTTTGTATCCGTTGGGCGTCGGGCACATAAATGTCGCGCCATGGAGGAGCTCGAAAGATCGGGCCATCGTAACGCAGCTTGCGACAACACCGGTCGAGCTCGTCCGGGATCGGTAATCCTTCAAGATGCAGAAAGCCGACTATATCGGGAAAGCCGCGATCACAAATGACTGCTCCAGCGCCGGTCGCGTCCCAGGAATCACGCTGCGCCCCGATCATCGCTTCTGCAAATTTGGCGGGACACTCGGCACGCAACGCCATCCCGCCCGGAGCCTGAAGTATAGTCCGCGCCACTTCCGGGAACGTCGCCACTCCCGCCGCACCAAGCGCCGACAGCAATGACGATTTTCCGGCACCCGGTCCGCCGGTTATAACAGAACGCATCGGAGCGCGGACGCCCATGCCTCCCTACTGATTCATCGTTGCGAAGAAATCTTCGTTGCTCTTGGAATCCTTCATCTTGTCGAGCAGGAATTCCATCGCGTCGATCGTGCCCATCTGCATCAGGATGCGGCGCAGCACCCACATTTTCGACAGCTTGTCCTTCTCGACCAGCAGCTCCTCCTTGCGGGTGCCGCTCTTGCCGACATCGAGGCTGGGGAAGATGCGCTTGTCGGAAACCTTGCGGTCGAGCACGATTTCGGAGTTGCCGGTGCCCTTGAACTCCTCGAAGATGACCTCGTCCATGCGGCTGCCGGTATCGATCAGCGCGGTGGCGATGATCGACAGCGAACCGCCTTCCTCGATATTGCGCGCCGCGCCGAAGAAGCGCTTGGGGCGTTGCAGGG
>JAHFPT010000141.1 GCA_023266625.1 Novosphingobium sp.
CTGCAGACCATTCGCTTCCCCATCGGCAGCCGTGGCATTCTGAGCCAAAGCAGGCATCGCCAGCGATACTGCAACCGCTCCCAGTGCGGCCTTAAAAAAAAGCTGCGCTTTCATCACCTCTCCCCTTCCCGATAATTTTCGGACTTTGGTAGCCTCCGTCTTTCAACAAAGGACCGCACGGTCAAAGCGAAGTTATGGATGGCAGCCTATCGATTTGCTAGGTTGGACGGCGCGGGTGTTGAGGATAGCAGGAACAGATATGGTTATTGTCCGCAGCCAAAATCGCCGCCCTACAGGGTCCGACGTTGCACGTCTTGCCGGCGTGTCAAAATCAGCCGTGTCCCGCGTTTATACCGGCGGCCAGGTTTCCGAAGCGGCGCGGTCCAAAATCATTGCGGCAGCAGCGCAGCTCAAATTCCGACCCAGCCACACTGCACGTTCGCTCACGACCAATCGCTCGCATTTGATCGGCATCGCGGTGACATATCTTGACAACCAATTCTATCCCGAGGTCGTCCAGAAGCTGTCGGACTGTCTCGCAGAGGGCGGCTATCGCATCGTCCTGTTCATCACCCACGGCGAGGATAATCTCGATCCAGTGCTGGATGAGATATTGAGCTACGGCGTTGACGGCGTCGTCTTTGCATCGAGCAGCCGGTCTGCCGGTGTGGCGCTTGAATGCCAGAATGCGGGCGTTCCTGTCGTCATGTTCAACAGCGTCGATCCGCAGGCCCGGGTAAAAAGCGTCGCCCCGGCCAATGAAATCGGCGCGCGGACTGCGGCGGCCTATCTCATTGCGGCAGGACACACCAGTTTCGGGCTGATCTCGGGCCTTGAGGCGAGCACCACAAGCATCGAACGCCGCGTCGCATTTGCCAGTGAGGTTGCCCGCGCAGGGTTTGAAAAGCCTGCGATAGAGCCCGGCCACTACACTTTCGACGGCGCTGTCCAGGCAACGCGGAAGCTATTAAGCCTGGCGCAACCGCCCGACGCTATCTTCTGCACCAATGATCACATGGCTTTTGCCGCGATCCAGACGGCGCGGAGTGATTTTGGTCGCAACATTGGGCACGACCTCTCGATCATCGGATTTGACAATGTGGCAATCGCCGGATGGCCGGCCTTTGGCCTGACAACCTATGAACAGCCGCTTGGCCTGATGATCGACTCCATCATCCTGTACTTGACCAATGCAATCAATGGTCGCGCCGCGAATAACGAGCCCGAAATTGTCGAAGGAGCATTGATCGTCAGGACAAGTGCCAGAGCTGCTTTGGGCTGTACAGTCGACGATGGTGGTCGCATGACTTGGCAGGTCAAAGCGGCAGAAAAGTGATAACGTCTCGCACAATCTCCTGCCATAAAGCACGACATCTTCCGGCCCAAAAACAAAGGGGCCTCACCACTTCATGACCGCGCAGGGCATCGGTCAGGCTGGCCGCTTCAAAGACATCGCCCTTCACCACTGACAGCCGCTCATGCGGCATAACCGCATCGGGATTGCGGACAATCGCCGTCATTTCCAGTTCCGGTCTTGAAAGAGACTCAGCCAGAATGAACGCGCCGACAAAGCCGGTGGCTCACCACATCGCGATCTTCATCTTGGGTTCTCCTGTTTGCCTGTAGCCAGATAGGCAGCAATCTGCGCCAGCTGCGCGTCACTCAATTCGCCGCGCGGGATCCGGGGCAGATCCTCCAGCCCCTGCGACTGACCGCGCGATGGGGAAAGCGGCTCTACATAAATCCCGCCATCCCCGATGCCCATGCCAGGCGGCTCCGGGGCTTTTTCCGTTCGCTCGATGGTCCAGTCTTGCGGGGTGATGGCGAAGCCGTCCTCAGTTGACCCCCGGCCCGTCCAGCACGATGCGACAGGCGTCCACGATGGATGAAAAGAGCTTCGGGTCGGCGCGCTGGTTAGCGGCAAGGACCAGCCATGAAGAACCGATCCTGGGCGGTATCGGCTCGATGAGCTTGCGCTTGACGAGATCCTGCACGTGCTCGTCGTAGAAGAGCGCAATTGCTCGGCCGTCGACGATTTGCTCGGTCCAGTCCTCGGCGAATTGGGAGCCGTCGACGAACTGCTCGGGCAAAAATTCTGCGTCGAACAACTTACGCATCGTGAAATCGCGGATATTCGGACTTGATCGCGGTAACATGAACGGCACCGATTCCATTGACCGGGCACCACTTCGAATGGCAGCCGCCACGTCAGGCGAGGCGTAGATCGACAATGTGGCCGGGGTCAGAAGCACCGACTGGATGTGACTGTCGGACGGCGTATCTCCCCGGTAGAGCGCGTAGACATTGGGACTGGCCCGTACCCGTGCGACCATCTCAACCGCATTATCGAGCACCGTGAAGCGGGTTTCAGCAGGCAACCCCGCCGCGATCATTCGCGACAGATTCGGGCGGACGAAGCGCTCGAGCAGAAAGTGCCTGACCAGTAATTCCGGACTATCCGGCTGAAGGCCCCGGTGGGCCGCGCGCTCGATCTGCGTCTGGAGCCGCAATGCGCTCTTGGCCGTTTCGAGCACCCGCCCGCCCAGTTCCGAAAGCTGTGCCGTGCTGCCGGTCTTGCGGGCGAACAGCTGGCCACCGCAGGACCGCTCGAGCGCGGCGATCTGCTTGCTTACTGAGGCCTCACTTATGCCCAACCGATCGGCCGCGCGCCGAAAACCACCGTCGAGCGCGACCGCAACAAAGATCTCAAGTTGCCTGCCAGTTGTCATATCCGGTTCAACTGATAACCTATTCACTATCGATCTGATAGCCCTCTGCGGCATTGCTTTGCAAACCGCCCTCCCGGATTGCACTGGCCAGAAAACAAGTCACCGACCGGCGGTCGATCATTCGATCGATGCCGCCGGACAACCATCCAGGGAGAGAGAGATGAAACTTAGGGGCATTCTGGTTTCAGTCAGCATTCTGCCGCTAACCGTCGCGCTTGCGGCACCGGCCACGGCGCAGGACCAAGCACGAGGCGCAAGTGCGCCCGCAAGCGGCAGCGGTGCAGATGCGGCGGATGAAAACCAGATTCAGGACATCGTGGTCACCGCTCAGTTCCGGGGGCAGCGCAGCCAGGACACTCCGATCGCCATCACCGCGCTTGGCAAGGATGAACTGGCGGCCAAGGGACTCGATCGCATCACCGATATCACCGACAGTGCGCCAAATGTGGTGATGAAGCCTTCCGGCTCGGTCTTCGGACCGGCTGCGACAGTCTTCATTCGCGGCGTCGGCCAGACCGACTCCAGTTTCGCGACCGATCCGGGTGTCGGCATCTACGTCGACGACGTCTATCGCGGCATCACCTTCGGTTCGGCGCTCGACCTGCTCGACCTCGATCGCGTGGAGATTCTGCGCGGTCCGCAAGGTACGCTGGCCGGCAAGAACTCGATCGGTGGTGCCGTCAAACTGTTCACCGCCAAGCCCAAGGGCGATGGAACGGGTTATGTCGAAGCGACGGCGGGCGATTATCGCCGGCTCGACTTCAAGGGTGCGGCGGACTTTTCGCTGGTTCCCGACAAGCTGTTCGCGCGTATTTCGGCCGTGACGCGGCACCGCGAGGGCTATCTCAAGCGCCTCGATTATAACTGCACGCATCCCACCGGCACGCAGGCGCCGACGTCGACCGCGACCGGCGGCGACTGCATTGCCGGTCGCGAAGGCGGACAGAACTATACAGCCGCCCGCCTCGCCCTGCGCTGGATCGCGAGCGACCGGGTCGAGGTCAATATTTCGGCCTCTCGCCTCGTCGACGACAGCGAACCGACCGCGACCAAGCTGATTTCGCTCGCCCCGCCTGCGGCCAATACGCCCGGCTTCCCGGATCGCGCGGTGTTCATCACCGATCCGACCTCCTACACCAACTATTCATCCTACCAGATTCAATCCTTCACCGACCCGGCAAATTATCTCGGATTGCCCGGGACCGGCACCCATCCGGCCATGGCCTTTCCGACCAACAACCGCATCCGCGCCTGGGACGCGTCCGGGACGATCGACGTCAATCTCGGCAGCATGCAGATCAAGTCGATCACGGCCTATCAGGTCACCGACGGTCGCTTCAGCACCGACAATGACGTCACTCCCTTCGGTATCAGCGGCGGCGTTTTCGGGCAGAAATATCGGCAGTTCACGCAGGAGCTGCGGCTGAGCGGCTCTATCGCCAAGGTGATCGACTGGACGCTTGGCGGCTATTATTATGACGGCAAGGGCTATCAGACCGGAGTCAATTTCATCTCGGTCGGCCTGGCCAACGAAACCGTCAACGGCGTCGACGACTATATCCCGACGATCAGCAAATCGGTTTTCGCCCATGCCGTGTGGCACATCACCGACCGTCTCAATCTCACCGGCGGCATTCGCTACACCAACGACAAGAAGAGCTATTTCTTCCGCCGCACCAACGTCTTTCTGCCGGGACAGCCGACTTACACGACTGCCGCGAAGATCGACGGTCTGTCCTCGACCTACAAGGGCGATCACTGGGATTTCCGCGTCAACGTGGACTACAAGTTCGCCGATCACATCATGGGCTACGCCCAGTTCTCGACCGGCTATCGCGGCGGCGGCGTCAACCCGCGTCCGTTTGTGGTGGAGCAGGCAGTGCCGTTCTTTCCGGAAACGCTCACCGCCTATGAGGTCGGCGTCAAAACCGACCTGTTCGATCGCAAGCTGCGTCTGAACCTCTCGGCCTTCATCAATAATTACAATAATATGATCTTCAGCAACACGGCGCCAACTGTGGTCAACGGCGTTGTCATCAGCGCGGCGAACGGAACGCCGATCAATGCCGGCGACGGTCGTTTCAAGGGTGTTGAGGCCGAACTGACCATCCAGCCGTTCGAGGGCCTGAGCCTCGACGGCAATGTCAGCTATCTCGATTTCCACCTCGTCCGGCTAGGCGCGGCGGGCGCTTCGCTCGGCACGATCACGCTGGCCAACATCGCGCCCTATGTGACCAGGTGGAAGGCGGCCGGCGGCATTCAGTATCGCGCCGATCTGGGCAATTCCGGCTCGCTGTCGCCGCGGCTCGACGTCGCCTACCAGTCGTCGTTCTTCACGGCCATCGACAACAATCCGGCCTCGCTGACACCGTCCTATACCACAGCCAATGCACGCCTGACCTGGCAGTCGCCGCACGGTGACCTGCAGGTTACGGTCGCAGTCACCAACCTGTTCGACAAGTTCTACTATCTGAACAAATTCCGCGGGCCAGCGATCTCATCGGTGACCGGTCAGCCGGCAGCGCCGCGCCAATGGTCGATCAGCGTCAGAAAAAGCTTCTGATGCACCGAGCGGGGCCTGGGCTTGCGGCAAGTGCGGCCGTGGTGGCGTTGGCTGTCGCCACCGCCGCAGGCGCCGCACCGGATGGATCGATCGACCACAGCGTCTATCGCCCGACCCACGTCCTGCCGCGTCCCGCGCAGGTTCGGGATGACAAACTCGGCCACGCGCTCGAAAGCTCGACGCCGCCTTATTATCAACAGGATGGGAAAGCACCGCCCGGCGCGCCTAACGTTCTGCTGATCTTGACCGACGATGTCGGCTATGGCGCATCGAGCACCTTCGGCGGCCCGATCCCCACGCCGACGTTCGATGCCGTGGCCAGGCGCGGCGAGCGCTATACCCAGTTTCACACCTCCGCGCTGTGCGCGCCAACCCGCGCCGCGCTGCTGACCGGTCGCAATCCCCACGAAGTCGGCTTCGGCGCGATTACCGAAATGGGGACCGGCTATCCCGGCTACACCACCATCCTGCCGAAAAGCGCGGCGACGATCGGCGAAGTGCTGCGCCAGAACGGGTTCGCCACGGCCTGGTTCGGCAAGAATCACAACACCCCGGAATGGGAGCAAAGCGCGGTCGGGCCGTTCGACCGCTGGCCGACGGGCCTGGGCTTCGACTATTTCTATGGCTTCATGGGCGGCGCGACCAGCCAATGGAACCCCTTGCTGTTCGAAAACACGACCCCGGTCGAGAAGCCGCCCCAGGACAAGAATTACATTCTCGATCATGATCTGGCCGATCATGCCATCGGCTGGCTGCGGCAGCTCAATGCGGCGAACCCCGACAAGCCCTTCCTGCTCTATTATGCGCCGGGCACGTCACACAGCCCGCATCATGCTCCAGCCGGCTGGATCGCCAGATTCAGAGGCAAGTTCGACCAGGGCTGGGACGTGATGCGCGCGCAGAGCCTGGCGCGGCAGAAGGCGCTTGGCGTCGTTCCGCCGGATACCAGATTGACGCCCCGGCCCGCCGTCATACCTGCCTGGGATTCGCTCAGCCCCGAGCGCAAGCGGCTGGCAGCCCACATGATGGAAGTCTATGCCGCCGCGCTCGCGCATTGCGACGACCAGATCGGCCAGGTGCTCGCGGAAGTGGCCGCCGAAGGAAAGCTCGACAATACGCTCGTCATTTTCATCCAGGGCGACAATGGCGCCAGCGGTGAAGGCGGTATCGACGGCTCGACCAACGACATCGCCGCTATCAACGGCATGCGCCCGGATGTTGCGACCATGCTCAAGGAAATCGACACGATCGGCGGCCCCGATCATTACAACAATTATCCGGTCGGCTGGGCCTGGGCGATGAACACACCGTTCCAGTGGACCAAGCAGGTCGCTTCCCATTTCGGCGGCACGCGCAACGGCATGGTGATCAGCTGGCCCAAAGCGATGCGCCAGCCGGGCGGCATCCGCCAGCAATTCCATCATATCGCCGACATCGCGCCGACCATCTACCAGGCGGTGGGCATCGTGCCGCCGACCAAAGTGAATGGCGTGCTCCAGCAGCCGCTCGACAGCGTGAGCATGGACTATACGTTCAACGATGCCGGCGCAGCCTCGCGTCGGCGCAGCCAGGTCTTCGAAATGCAGGGCAATGCCGCGATCTATCGGGATGGCTGGATGGCCAGTACCACGCCAACCCGCCTGCCCTGGGTCTTCGGCGGCAAGGCTTCGCTACCCCCCGAAGGCCATTGGGAACTCTATGACGTCCGGCACGATTATTCCCAGTATGAGGATCTTTCCGCCAAGAACCCGGCCAGGCTGACAGCACTCAAGGCCGCGTTCTGGAAGGCGGCGGCGGCAGGGAAGGTCCTGCCGATCGACAACCGCTCCTTCCCGCGCTGGGATTCGTCCAACCGCCCGTCGCTGCTCGGCGACCGCTCGCATTTCACTTATTTCCCGCAGGAGCGACGCATCACTGGCGGTGCCTTCCCGGACCTGACCGGGCGGTCCTGGCGCGTCAGTGCAACAGTCATGATCGGCGCGCAGGACACGCAGGGAACGATCCTCGCCGATGGCAATCAGTTCAACGGCTGGTCACTGATCATGCGCGCGGGGCGTCCGGAAGTCCTCTACAGAACCACCGACGGCGACGCCGGAGTGACGCGGCTGACCGCGGATCGGGCCCTGACGCCAGGGCAGCATAACGTCACGGTCGAACTGCAAGATGGTGGCCAGGGCAAGCCGGGCACCCTGCACCTCGCCATCGACGGCGCGAATGCAGGCGAGGCCGCGCTGCCACGCACCATCCCGGTGCTGATCAATGCAGACCCGACGATCGGCCGTAGCATGGGCGCGATCGACGACAGCTATGACGCGCCGTTCCGCTTCACTGGGACGATCGAGAAAATCGACGTCGATCTCATCGGCGGCAAGGGACAGCTCTAGGCCATGAGCCTCGCCAACCTCCCCTTACGCTGCGCTCGCGACGACAGCTCAGAACTCCACAATCAGGAAGAGACTTACGCCATGATTTCCCCCGCTCGACGCTGCCGCCAACTGGTCGGTTCGGTCCTCGCTACGGTGCTCTGCGCACAAGCTCTTCCGGCCGGCGCGCAGAGCCAGCCCGCATCGCCGCCCGCTGAGCATTGGCAGGCCTATCCCCAGCAGCCCGAGGCTCCGAAGGGTGCACCCAACGTCCTGCTGATCATGACCGACGATGTCGGCTTCTCCGCCTCGGCGTCCTTTGGCGGTGCCATTCCGACTCCGGCCTTCGATCAGCTGGCGCGCGAGGGGCTGCGCTACAATCAGTTCCATACCACCGCCATGTGCTCGCCGACCCGCGCCGCGCTGCTCACTGGCCGCAACCATCATGCTGTCGGCAGCGGTGCCATTTCCAATCTCGCCACGGACGAGCCGGGCTATAACTCGGTCATCCCCGACAGCGCGGCAACGATAGGCCGCGTGCTCCAGTTAAATGGCTATGACACGGCCTGGGTCGGCAAGAACCATAATACGCCGGTGTGGGAAACCGGCCCCACCGGCCCGTTCAATCATTGGCCCAACGCGATGGGCTTCGATTATTTCTACGGCTTCAACGCGGCGATGGCAGACCAGTTCTCGCCGGAGCTGGTGGAAAACCGCAATCCGATCGACCCGCCAGCCAATGATCCGACCTATAATTTCGACCGCGACGCGGCCGACCGTCTGCTGCGCTGGCTGGCGATCCATCACACGGTGCGGGGCGACCGTCCGTTCTTCGCTTATTGGGCACCGGGCAGCATGCATTCGCCCCATCAGGCACCGGCGGACTGGATCGCCCGCTTCAAGGGCAAGTTCGACATGGGCTGGGACAAGCTGCGCGAGCAGACCTTCGCGCGGCAAAAGCAGCTCGGCATCATCCCGCAAGACGCCGTGCTGACCCCGCGCCCGGCTGCCATGCCCGCCTGGGACAGCCTGACACCCGAGCAGCAGCATGTCGCGTCCCGGATGATGGAAGTGGCCGCCGCCCAGCTTGCCCAGTGCGATTATCAGATCGGCCGGGTGATTGACTGGCTGAAGCAGACCGGCCAGTTCGACCATACGCTGGTCATGTTCATCCAGGGCGACAATGGCGCCAGCGACGAGAGCTTGCACGGCGCCAACAACGAGATGGCGAGTCTCAATGGCGTGGAGCCGAGCGACAAGGAGCTTGAACAGGGCATCGACAGCCACGGTAGCGGAGATTCGTTCGGCAACTATCCCGCGCCCTGGGCATGGGCGACCAACACGCCGTTCCAATGGGGCAAGGAGGTCGCCTCGCATCTGGGCGGTTTGCGTGATGCGCTGGCTATCAGCTGGCCCGATCGGATCAAGCAGTCCGGCCTGCGCACGCAGTTCGGCCATGTCATCGATATCGCGCCGACCATCTATGAAGCGGCCGGTATTACGGCACCGGTGAGCGTCGACGGTGTCAAGCAGCAGCCAATCGACGGCACCAGTATGGTCTACAGCTTCGATCATCCCGATGCGCCGTCCCGTCACACCGAGCAATATTTCGAAATGCTGGGCAACCGTGCCTACTACAGCAATGGCTGGATGGCCTCGACGACGCCCGAAATCGCGCCCTGGGACCGGGCGCATCCGCCGGTCGACGCCAATAGCTTTAAATGGGAGCTGTACGACCTCAATCGCGATTATTCGCAGGGCAAGAACATCGCTGCCGAATTTCCGGCCAAGCTTGCGCAGCTACGCCAAAAGTTCGATGCCGCCGCGGCCCAGTACAAGGTCTACCCGCTCGGATCGAACCTGATGACTCGCCTCGATCCGTCGAACCGGCCCAATCTGCTCGCGGGTCGCACCCATTTCACTTATTATCCCGGCGATACGCGCTATCCGGAAAATTCGGTTCCCGCGCTGGCGCGAGGCTGGTCGGTGACCGCCCACATCAATGTCGGCTCGAGCGAAGCGCGCGGGACGCTCGTGGTTCAAGGCGACCAGTTTGGCGGCCATGCCCTGACGCTGGAGAACGGGTTCGCGCAGTACCTCTATAATCCGACCGGTCGGACGCAAGACCGTGTCCGACTGATCGCACAGTCGCCAATTGCACCCGGGCCGCACGACATCACGGTCCGTTTCGATCCGGACAGCACCGGTGGCCCGCGCGCGGCCGTCGCCTCGCTGCTGATCGACGGAACGGGCGTCGATCGCCAGAAGATTCCCGTGCTCTACCGCGTGCTCCACGCCACTTATTTCGGACGGCCGGGCCTCGGGAAACTGCTCCCCAGCGCGCCGCCAAGCGGCCCCCTCACCGATGTCTCGCTCAGCTCGGTCGACATCGAACTGGCCCCAAGGAAATAGTGTGGTGGATTAGATGCAATCAAAGTCGGAAGCCCTCTAGGTCACCGCGTAGTAGCGCACGAAATTGCCTTCCGGCTTGCGCTCGCCCACGCCGATGAACACGTGCCGCGTCATCCAGTCGTACTTGCCCTTTGGCGTTTCGAAGGTAGGCTGGGCCCGCAGGTAATAGTCCTCGTGCGGCACCGGCTCGCCGCCTTCGAAGGCCCAGGCGCGCAAGGCTGCCATGGCATCCGGCTTGCGGCCCCACAGGTAGCCCCGGTTCTGCATGTAGATCACAGTGCCGTCATCGACTTCAAGCAGATAGCGGGCATCGAACACCGCGGTATCGTCATCGCGGAAGTGGGCATAGTCGCCGCCCGAATTCGGGATAGTGTGGCCCTTGAAGTATGGCCCCCCGAACTGACCGCCATCGACCAGCACCGCCGACCGGAAGCCGCCGTTGTGCACGCCGGGTACGGCGAAGACGCGGGTGAACTGAAGCCGGCATTCGAAGGCGAATTCGAGGTGGGGGCGCTCCATCGTTGAAAGCGTGGCGAACTCCATCAGGGTTTCCTCGCCGTGACCAGCGAATAATAGCCGCCGCCGGTGCGTTGAGCCTCGACATCGACGAAGCCGGCAGCTTCAAGAATACCGCGCAGTTCGGCCAGGCTGTATTGCCGTCCGCGCGTGCCGAGCAGCATCAGCATCGAAAAGGCCGCCGCGATCAACGGGCCGGTGCCATCGTCGTTCATCAGGATCTCGTGGAGCATGATCCGCCCGCCCGGTGGCAGCGCGGCGAAGCTCTTTTCGGCGAGCAGCTGGTTGGTTTTCTCCGACCAGTCATGGAAGATGTTGGAGAAGAAATGGACGTTATGCCCGCTTGGCCATTCTTCGCGGAACATGTCGACTGCTGTGGTCAGGACGCGCTCCTCCATACCGGCGCGGGCAATATAGTCCTGCGCCGCGACGCACATTGCGGCGATCTCCATGATCGTCGCGGTAATGCCGGGATGGGTACGTGCCGCCTCGATCGCGAAAACACCTGAACCGCCGCCGACATCGAGCAGCGAGGGTATCCCGGCCAGTTCGGGCAGGCGCGCGACCGCCTTGGCATTGGCGACGCTGTGCGAGTGCATGAACGCGGCGATGAAGCGCGCCTGCTCGACCGGCAGTTCACCGCGCTCCCATTCCTCGACAAAAGATACGTGGCCGCTCTCGCCTGTCTTGCCATTCCCGGGTCGGAGTGACTTGACCATGGCAGCGTGAATCGGTTGCTCGGCGCGGAAGCCGCCGAGCAGCGGGCCATAGTAGCCTTCCGCCTCGGGATGCATCCAGGTGCGCGCCATGGCGGTGGCACGCCACCTGCCGTCGCGCCTTTCAACCATGCCGAGGCTGGCCAGCAGGGCGAGATGGACGCCGAGTGCCCGGGGATCGACGTCGATCCGCGCGGCCAGCTCGTCCAGCCCCAGCGCCTCTCCCGAAATGGCGGCGAAAGTGCCGAGCTCGTCGGCAGCGGTCACGCAGGGGAGGTAGTAGGGCGTCAGCCAGAGGTCCCAGAAAGCGCCATCGTCGCTGGTGGCGGGAAGGGCGGTCATGCAGTCAATCTCCGTGGTCGCGCGTGAAATAAGCGATGCCGCGATATTCCATGCTGCGCCGCTCGATGGCGTCGGCGCGGCTGCTATCGCGGAACGCCGTATGCGGGCAGCGCCAGACGCGGGTATGGTCGCTATCGTGGAACTTGATGAGGATCACCTCGTCAGGCGACATGTCGGGAAAATACCACCAGCGGTGATCGGGCGAATGGTGAAAGATCGTCGCCGCCGGCATGTCTTCCTCGCCATCGATCGGTGCGAATAGCGCGTCGCCAGCGGGAATTTCATCGACATCGACCTTGGTGTTGTGCGTGCCTTCATCGTCACGGACGCTGCCGCCTTCGCACAGGGCCAGCGGCATGTCCTGCGGCGGCGGTGACAGGGCCCGCCACAGCGAGAAGGCGATGAACCGGTCATATCCCGCGCCCTGGCCGCGTACCGACTTGTAGAGCGTTTCGGCAAGGTGATGCGCCGATTTCGTGGTGAAATCGACGTGCGCTTCGGCAGCGGGCGGCTGCATGGTTGCACTGGTCAGGCCTGACGTGCGCAGCATGCCGCCCATCGGCACCACCAGATCGGCACCCGTGAGCCGCCTGACCACGTCGGCCACCTCGGCGCTATAGGCGCAGTCGGCGGTGTAATTTGCTTCCCAGTCGGTGATCGCGCTTTGGTGTCGTGCCAGGCAGAAGCCATGCGAGTCGAACGTGAATGGCCCAGCCAGCCGCGCGTTGCGCACGGTGACCTCGTAAGGCGCATAGACCCCGGTGTTGCATTCCTCGCCCGGCGCCCAGAAGCGGCGGTTGATCCGGCTGGTTGGCAAGAGGTAGTCGATCTTGGTGCGGATTTCGGCGGCTGGCTCGCTCATCTGGCTCAGTCCTTGAACCCCTCGCGCGCGCGGCTGTTGTCGCAGACGATCGGCTTGCCGGTGACCGGATGGTCATAGGGGAACGGGACGATGTCGGTCGCCGGCCACAGGCGCGGCTGGGGCTTGAGGATGAAGTCGGGGCCGAGCGGGTCTTCAGGATAGCAGACCGTAGGCGCGGGAATAAAATCGATCGGAGTCTTGGCCCAGCCATCCTGGAATGAGCCATGCCAGAACGGGAAATAGCCCAGTCGCGCGATTTTCCACACCAGTTCACCCGAATCATTGGCTTCGCGGACATAGCGGTTGTCGTAGATGCCGCCTTCCCACCAGGCGCGCTGCTGGCCCTCGGCGCTTTCGTGGAGTCCGGCCTGCATCATCGAGCGGCCGCGCGCGGTGGCGCTGGCGCGGTCGGGGGCGACGTCGATCACCATCTGCAACTGCGGGTGATCGAGCAGCCAGCCATAGCGCGGGCCGTTGTGATCCTGGGTGAAGGCCTTGCGGAACCGCTCGATATACAAGCGGCGCAGGCCGACCTTGCCCTTGTAGACCCCGCCGAGAAACCAGACTTCGGCATCGTCGGAGAACAGGTCGAGCGTTTCGTCATACTGCGACTTGTCGATGAAATAGCCGTATGTGTACTGGATGCGGCGGATCTGGTGGATGTCCTGCTGGATGGCGAGCTCGTGCTCGAGCCGGGCGATGCGGGCTTCCATGGCGGCAAAGTCACTCATCGGTTTTGGTTCCTTTTCAGTTGATCGTCAGCTTCGGGCGGCGCGGGCTTCCGGTCGGAGCGCGCCGGAATGGCCGCCGGGATAGGGGGTGTCGCCAGCATGTCGCAGCCGCGCCATCCGGATTCATCTGATGTCGGCAAACCGCCCATGCGGCTTCTCCCCCAAATCATTGTATGCAAGATTGCGCTTGCCATTGGGCAGACTTTGTTTGTAACACTTACAAAAAGCAAGGGGGCAAATTGCCCGCGATAAGATTTTGGGAGTGAAATGAGGCGAATCGCGACGACCCATGTCGGTTCGATGCCGCGCGGCGAGGAATTGACCCCGCTGCTGCGCGCCCGCGATGCTGGCGATGCCTACGATGCTGCCGAATTCGATACCAAAGTTTCGGCTGCGGTCGATCATGCTGTGGCGATGCAGGTAGACTGCGGAGTCGATGTGGTCAGCGACGGCGAAATCGGC
>JAHFPT010000142.1 GCA_023266625.1 Novosphingobium sp.
GGCCAGCGATTCCTGCGCCTTTTCCGGCAGTGACTTCATCAGCGGCGTCTCGAAGATGCCTGGCAGGATAGTGTTGACCCGGATGCCCTCATTCATCAGATCGCGTGCAATCGGCAGGGTCATGCCGACGACGCCGCCCTTCGACGCCGAATAGGCCGCCTGGCCGACCTGGCCATCCTCGGCGGCGACCGAGGCGGTGTTGATGATCACCCCGCGCTGGCCGAATTCGTCGATGGGCTCCGCCGTCACCATTCCCGCCGCCGATTTGGCGATGCAGCGGAAAGTGCCGATCAGGTTGAGCTGGACGATGAAAATGAAGGCGTCGAGCGGGAAGTGCTTGATTGCGCCTGTTTCCCTGTCGCGGCTGACCGTCTTGATCGCATTGGCAGTGCCCGCGCAATTGACCAGGATGCGCTCCTGGCCATGGGCGGCGCGGGCCTTGGCAAGGCCGGCATCGACGCTGGCATCGTCCATCACATTCACTTCGCAGAAGATGCCGCCGATCTCGGCAGCGATGGCCTTGCCCTTCTCTTCCTGCAAATCGAAGATTGCGACCTTGACGCCCTTGGCCGCCAGCGCCCGTGCGGTCGCTGCGCCCAGGCCGGAAGCCGCGCCGGTGACTATGGCGGCAATGTTTGAATCAAGTATCATGGAGTCGTTCCTTTTGGCACTGACAGCCCCGCCCAAGGGTAAATGAGGGGCGAATTAAGCAGCCGGTTAAACACCAAGGCAAGGCTGGTCAATCGGCTTGGTTCGCTGCTTTGTCCAGCGCTTGCCCAGCGCTTGCCCAGTGCTGGCCCAGTGCTTGCCATGCCGGGCAGCAACGCTTACGCCCGCATCAAAAAAGGGGGTGCCGCTTCCATATCCGGCGGGCATTCTATAAACGGGGCAAAGGCTGGGATGAGAATCAGGATTGGGAGCAGCGTACTGCGCGGCATGGCGTGGTCCTTGGCGATGGGGCTGGCCATGGCTGCCGGTGCTCAGGCGCATGCCAGCGGGCTGCCACCGGACGATACCGGTATCGTCACACGTCAGGCGAACTCTGCCAAAGATCGCATAATCACTGTCACCGGATCGCGCATCCGCCGGAGCGACTCTTCGAGCCTCGAACCCCTGCTCACCCTCCCCGGCCAAACCATCGACGAACGCAGCCTGACCAACGCCGCCGATGCGCTGGGTGAATTGCCCGGCATCCCCGGCTCGGTGACCCCGGCCGGATCGCAGGCGACGTTCGGCCAGGGGGTCAATTTCATCAATCTGTTCGGCCTCGGCTCGAACCGCACATTGACCCTGCTGGGTGGCCGCCGTGTGGTCTCGTCGAACTTGCCGACGATCAATGGCAACGCCAATCCGGGCGGCCAGGTCGATCTCAACATCGTGCCGGCAATCCTGATCGACCGGATCGAGATCGTCTCAATTGGCGGCGCGCCCGCCTATGGCAGCGATGCCATCGCGGGCACGGTCAATGTCATCCTCAAGCGCCGCCTCACCGGGCTGGAGACCCGCGCGACCACTGGCATCACCGGCGAGGGCGATGGCTTTCGCTGGAATATTTCGGCAGCGGGAGGCGTGAATTTCGCCGGAGGCCTGGCGAATCTAACGGGTGCCATCAGCTTCGACCGGCAGCAGGGCGTCACCGGCAATGCCCGGGACTTCTACCGCGCCAATGTCGGCCCTGCCCCTAACCCTTGCACGGTGTTGCAGGCCGGGGTCTGCACGGCGAGCAATTTGGTTTCCGCACTTGGCCCAACCGGTCGCTCTCCTGCCAATGACGGCCGGATCAATTCCGCGATCGGCTTCAACGACAGCCTGAGCGATGGCTTTCCCGGCTCGATCCTGATCCGCAATCTGGCGCTGCCGACGATTTCGCGCGGCGGTGTCCTCTCGAACGGCGCGGGTGCCTATGGCTGGCAATTCGCCCCCGACGGATCGCTCGTCGCCTATAACAAGGGCATCATCTACGGCGCGCCGGTGCCAGGCGCACTGGCGATTGCCGCGCGCGCTTCGGGCGGCGACGGGCTGGCGCTCAACGACTATGTCCAGATCGCCTCGAAATTGCAGCGGCTCTCCGCCAATCTGTTCTTCACCTACGATTTGTCGGACCGCACCCGCCTGTTTGCCGAGGGGATGTTCTATCAGGGCAAGGCCGACGAGCTGGTCCAGCAGCCGGCTTTCAACGCCACCCTGTTCGGTGGCTCCTCGGGGGCACTGACCTTCCGCAGCGACAATCCCTTCCTCACCGCTCAGGCGAAACAGCAGCTGGCAGCGCTGGGCTATGGCTCCAGCTTCCAGCTCAGCCGCGCCAATGCAGACCTCGCCGATCTCACCGGATATTCCGACAGCAAACTCTATCGCGGCGTTGGCGGGGTCGAGGGCAAGCTGAAGCTGGGCAGCCGCGACTATGACTACGAAGTTGCGCTGACCTGGGGCCGCAATGACTTCACCGATTTCGGCCAGACCATCGACCAGCAGCGCTTCGTCAATGCGGTCAATGTCGCGAGTTCCGGCGGCCAGATCGTCTGTTCGGCGACGGCAACCGTCAGCGGCTTGCCAGCGGGCCAGACACCGATTGCCGACGCAGCCTGCGTCCCGCTCAATCTGTTCGGCGATGGCGCGCCGTCGGCCGCCGCGCTGGCCTATGTGCTGCGCGATACCGTCACGCAGAGCAGGCTTGAGCAGTTCGTCGCCGAAGCCAACATCGGCGGTACGCCGTTCGAATTGTTCGGAAATCCGGTGCGCTTCAACCTCGGGTTCGAACACCGCGCGGAGAAGGGCAGCTTCGCGCCTGATCCCTTTTTGCAACAGGGCCTCGGCCGGGCCGCAGCCGTCACGCCTACTACCGGAAGCTATCGGCTCAATGAGGTTTTCGGGGAAGTGCTGGTGCCTCTTATCAGTCCGGAAAACCGCCTGCCGATTGCGAAGCTCGAAGCCTTCGCCCGCGTCCGCCACACCGGCAGCTCGATCGGCGGCGGCTTCACCGCCTGGTCGGCGGGCGGCACGCTGGCGCCGATCCCGGACACCGAATTGCGCGGCAATTTCACCCGCTCGTTCCGCGCACCGGCGATTGCCGAGCTGTTTACCCCGCGCACAGTCTTCTCCGCATTCATGCCCGACCTGTGTTCATCGGCGAATATCGGCGCGGGTCCGGCCCCCGATATCCGCCGGGCCAATTGCAGCACCTTCCTCGCCCGCTACCCCAATGCGACGCCACTGGCCGCTGCGGCGCTGTCCGTACCGGCATGGAGCGGCGGCAATCTGGCGCTGGGCAACGAAGCGGCGGACAGCTTCACCTATGGCGCGATGATCCGCCCGCGCTTCCTGCCGGGCCTGTCGCTGTCGGCAGACTATCTCAGCATCGCCATCCGCAATCCGATTTCATCGCTGACAGCGACCCAGATATCGCAAGGCTGCTTCGACAATCCCGAATTCGACGCTGCGGACCCCGCCAACGGCAATGGCTTCTGCGCGCTGATCCGGCGCGACGCCAATGGGCAGATCGTGTCCGATGCCCAGAACCCCGGCGTCACGACGGGCTTCGTCAATGGCAAGCAGATCCGCATGAGCGCCATCCAGTTCTCGCTGGATTACGCAACCGGGCTGCGCGGACTCGGCCTGCCCGGCCGGCTTGCAGTGAGCGGCCAGCTCTTCCATTTGCGGCACCGGCTGGTCGATATCACCGGCATTGCGCCGCTACGTTCGGACGGACTTCTCACCGATCCCCACTGGCAAGGGCAATTGCGGCTGCGCTATGCCGGCAAGCACTGGGGAATAAGCCACCAGATCAACTACACCGGCACCCAGATCGCCAGCGTTACAGGGCGCGGCGAGAGCCCCAACGACACCCGCGAGTTCGATCGTTTCAAGCCTTTTGTGACGGTGGATTCAGCGCTATTTGTCGAACCGCTGGAAGGCTTGCAGCTGACTCTGTCGGTGACCAATTTGTTCAACCGGGTTGGCGAGGAATATAACGGCGCGATCATCCCCGCGACGATAGGCGACGCGCGGGGGCGGCGGTTTGCGCTGTCAGTGAAGAAGCGGGGGTGAGGGTAGCTTGCGACCCATCCCGGTCGTTCAAATGCGGAGGAATGATGCTTGAAAGCGGCCAAATCTGGCTTTGCTGCCGTTCAGTCGTTCCCTAGTCTAGCAATTTGCGCGTCTAACTCGCCCACAGCGCGGTTGAGATGTTCAATCGCAATTTTAACTGCATCAGGATTGTCGCCACGCACCGTAAAGGCTGGGCTATCCAAGGCACTAATGATGGTGAGCAAATGGCCCCTTATGCGGCCCAGTTCTCCTACCTTTGCTGGCATCTTTCACATTCCCCGAGCGACTCTGATGTTGGAATTGCAACGAGACAAGCTTACCTGCCTCGGCGAATGAAAGACCTTAAAATGTTGAGTTAGGATGATCTAAACGGATCAATCATTTTTCGCATTTGAAAGCGCATCGATCGCACTGCTCACATGGGCTGCGGCAAGATGGCAGCCTAGTGCATCCAATTCCTGGACTACCTCGTAAAGCGAGGCGAGGATGGCAGCATGGTCAGTATTGTTTGGGCTCTTCTGAGGAGGATCGGGCAAAAGCATTGGTCAAATCCTAGATGCCAGGAACAATGCTGGCATGTTTACAGCCTAGAAACTTACAGACGTGTTAACTAATACCAACGGGCCTATGAGCTGACCCATATCCTTCGTCATGGCGAGTCAAGGGATGGGGCGATTGGTATAAAAAATACGGAGATGTTCAAAAAGCCCGACCAGACACAAAGGCAAATCGACAATCTTTGGCTAACCACCAGTTGCAAAAGCGAGCGGTCAGGTGGAAGCTCGCCTCCCAATTTCAGTCAGTGGGACGATGTCCGCTTTCACCTGTTCACTTCCAAATGCGGACAGTCCGCTGCCCACCCCATAGCCGCCATTACAAAATGGCCCCCTCCCGTTTTGATAAGGAGGCCGCGCAGTCGTCACCCCACGACAATACTCAGCGCCCCCTCGCCCTCGTCGATCCGCAACTTCGCCCCATCGGGAATCTCCCCGGCCAGTAGTTTCTCCGCCAGCGGGTCCTGCAAATAGCGCTGCACCGCGCGCTTCAATGGCCGCGCGCCATAGACCGGATCATAGCCCACCCGGCCCAGCCAGCGCTTGGCAGCATCGGTAAGATCGAGCGTGATCTTGCGGTCCTTGAGCAGCTGCGCCACCCGGCCCACCTGGATCTCGACAATCGGCGCCATGTGCTCGACGCCCAGCCGGTGGAACAGGATGATCTCGTCGAGCCGGTTGAGGAATTCGGGGCGGAAATGCCCGCGCACGACTTCCATCACCTGCGGCTCGACGCTCTCGACGTCCTGTCCTTCCTCAAGATTGGCGAGGAACTGGCTACCGAGGTTGCTGGTCAGGATGATCAGTGTGTTGGTGAAATCCACCACCCTGCCCTGCCCATCGGTCAGCCGCCCGTCGTCGAGCACCTGGAGCAGCACATTGAACACATCGGGATGCGCCTTCTCGACCTCGTCGAACAGCACCACCTGATAAGGCCGCCGCCGCACCGCCTCGGTCAAAACCCCGCCCTCGTCATAACCGACATAGCCCGGAGGCGCGCCGATCAGCCTTGAAACGGCATGCTTTTCCATGAATTCGGACATGTCGATGCGGACCATCGCGTTGTCATCGTCGAACAGGAAGCCGGCCAGCGCCTTGGTCAGCTCGGTCTTGCCGACGCCGGTCGGGCCAAGGAACAGGAAGGAGCCGAGCGGCCGGTTCTGGTCCTGCAATCCGGCCCGCGCACGGCGCACGGCTTTTGATACCGCCAACACCGCGTCGGCCTGGCCGATGACGCGCTGGCCGATGATCTCTTCCATCTTGAGCAGCTTTTCGCGCTCACCTTCCATCATCCGGTCGACCGGAATGCCGGTCCACTTGCTGACGACAGCGGCGATGTCCTCAGCCGTCACTTCCTCGCGCAGCAAGGCGTTCTCAGCCTGCCCTCCTGCCTCGGCGAGCTGCTGTTCCAGCTCGGGAATCCGGCCATAGGTCAGCTGCCCAGCCTTCTCGTAGTCGCCATTGCGCTGCGCCTGCTCCAGCTCGACCCGGGCAGCATCGAGCGCCGCCTTGATGTCGCCTTCGGCGGCAATCTTGTCGCGCTCGTTCTGCCAGCGGGTGGTAACTTCGGCGGACTGCTGTTCAAGATTTGCCAGCTCCTCGCGCAAGGTATCGAGCCGGTCTTTCGACGGCTGATCGGTCTCGCGGGCCAGCGCCATTTCCTCAATCTTGAGCTGGACGATACGCCGGTCGAGCACCTCGATTTCCTCGGGCTTGCTCTCCACTTCCATGCGGATGCGGCTGGCGGCCTCGTCCATCAGGTCGATCGCCTTGTCGGGCAGGAAGCGGTCGGCGATGTAGCGGTTGCTCAGCGTCGCCGCCGCCACGATGGCCCCGTCGGTGATCCGAACGCCGTGGTGCAGCTCGTAGCGGTCCTTCAGGCCGCGCAGGATCGAGATGGTGTCCTCGACCGTCGGCTCGCCGACGAACACCGGCTGGAAGCGCCGCTGCAACGCCGGGTCCTTCTCGACATGCTTTTGGTATTCATCGAGCGTGGTTGCGCCGATGCAATGCAGTTCGCCGCGCGCCAGCGCGGGCTTGAGCAGGTTCGAAGCGTCCATCGATCCCTCGGACGCACCCGCGCCGATCAGCGTGTGCATTTCGTCGATGAACAGGATGATCTCGCCCTCGGCGCCCTTCACTTCGTCAAGCACCGCCTTCAGCCGTTCCTCGAACTCGCCGCGGTATTTCGCGCCCGCAATCAGACTGCCCATGTCGAGCGACATCAGGCGGCGGTCCTTGAGGCTGTCGGGTACGTCGCCATTGGTGATACGCAGCGCCAGGCCCTCGGCAATCGCGGTCTTGCCGACGCCGGGTTCGCCGATCAGCACCGGGTTGTTCTTGGTGCGCCGGGCAAGGATCTGGATGGTGCGGCGGATTTCCTCGTCGCGGCCGATCACCGGATCGAGCTTGCCGTCGCGCGCCGCTTGCGTCAGGTCGCGGGCGTATTTCTTCATCGCCTCATAGGCATTCTCGGCAGAGGCAGAATCCGCCGTGCGGCCTCCTCGAAGGGCGGTAATCGCGGCTTCGAGCGCCTGCGGGGTGACATTCGCCGCCTTGAGCGCCTGCCCCGCCGCCGTAGTGCTGGCCAGAGCCAAAGCGACCAGCATGCGTTCCACCGTGACAAAACTGTCGCCCGACTTGGCGGCAATCTGCTCGGCCTGGTCGAGGATGCGCACGGCATCGTTGTCGAGGCCCGGCGTCTGCTGCGCCCCGCCGCCCGATACCGCCGCGTGTTTGGCCAGCGCCTTGTCGACTTCCTCGGTCGCAATCTTCGCATTGCCCCCGGCGCGCTGGATCAGTCCGGCGGCCATACCCTCATTGTCTTCAAGCA
Organism: Novosphingobium sp.; assembly: GCA_023266625.1. Lineage (GTDB taxonomy): Bacteria > Pseudomonadota > Alphaproteobacteria > Sphingomonadales > Sphingomonadaceae > Novosphingobium. The sequence continues at coordinate 7,432 of JAHFPT010000142.1, forward strand.
GCGCCTTAAGGATATGTTCTGGGGATATGCGTTGATGATTGAGGCGGATCGCAACGGTTTGCGCGGATTGCAAAAAACCTTTGGCGCGGTCGGTGAATTTCTCGAGGTTCATGGGGAACTTGCCTCCTGTAGCTCGAGAGATAGTGTTGCCAAATCGCAACACAAGGACCTAGATCAAATTTCACATCATATGGCATTGGCGGGCTTGGCCTCGCGCTCGCCAGCGCATAACGACGTCAGTTAGCAGAAGCAGAAAAGGGAGCGGTCATGGCCAAGTTCAGTGCGGAGCAGGCAGCAGCAGTCGCCGCCATCAAGCAGGTCATCAACGAATGGGGCGACGAGCTTGACCGCAACGACGGCCTCACGATGATCGCCGCAGATGTCCTGACCCAGGACTGCCGCTATTTCGTCGGCGGCGAATGGCGCGAGGGGCTGGCGGCAACCGCGCAGTTCTACAAGGAGCGCAAAGCCCGGCTCGAAGCGGCGGGCGGCGCACCGGTGATGCGGCATCTGATCACCAATTACCGCGTTGGCTTCACCGCAGAGGACGCTGGCGGTGATAGGGCCGAAGTCGGCTTCCTCCTCCTGTTCTTCGCCGCCGTCGGCACTCCGCCCTTCGACACCTGCGATCCGGCTGCCGTGGCGGATGTGCGCATGGAAGTTCGCCGCGAGAGCGATGGGCACTGGCGGATTTGCCTGTTCGACAGCGGGCAGACATTCCGGCGGGGTTAGATTCACGTTTGGTGGCGAACGTCGGTAATTCGCCCATCGAGCATCGTTACCCGGACATCGGCGACATCGGCGATCGCCAGATCGTGCGTGACGCAAACGACGGCGCGGCCCTGCTCATGCGCAAGCTGGCGGAACAGATCGACCACCCGGGCGCTGTTCGCGCTATCGAGATTGCCGGTCGGTTCATCGCCGAGAATGATCTGCGGATCGTTGGCGAGCGCGCGGGCGATAGCCACGCGCTGGCGTTCGCCGCCCGACAGCTTGTCGGGCGATTTCTCAGCCTTGTCGCCCAATCCCATATTGCCGAGCAATTGCCGCGCGCGCGCCTCGGCTCCCGCTTTGTCCAGCCGCCCCAGCCGACGGATCGGCAGCATGACATTTTCCAGCGCGTTGAATTCCGGCAGCAGGAAGTGGAACTGAAAGACGAAACCGAAATGTTCGAGCCGGATGCGCGCCCGTTCATCGCCGCTGAGTGAAGTCAGTTCTTCGCCCTCAAGCAGCAGCCGACCGCCGGTTGGCCGGTCGATCAGGCCAAGTAGATAGAGCAGCGAAGACTTGCCGCAACCGGACGGGCCGACGATCGCAGTGAAGCACCCGGTCTCGATCGTGAGGTCGGCGTTATCGACCAGCGTGACCGGCGGATCGACGGGCAGGACCCGCGACAATTGCTCGGCGGTAAGGATCGCGCTCATGCGGCACCGCGCAAAATATCCACTGGATCGACCCTCGCCGATTTGCGCGCCGGCAACCAGGAAGCGACTACGCCAGCTAACAGCGATGAGGCGGCGGCGATCAGATATTGCCGGAAGCTGCGATCGATTGGGAACTTCTGGTTCTCACCACCAATCGGGAAATCGAGCGAGCCGAGGATGTTCATCAGCAAAAAGCCCAGCATCCAGCCGACCAGTATCCCGGTAAATGCGAGTGCGAGGCCCTCCATTACGAAGACCAGCTGGAGATCGCCCTGCGAAAAACCCATCGACCGCAAAATCGCGATGTCGCGCCGCTTGTCCGCGACACTGTTCGAAACCGCCGTATAGATGCCGAAGCTCGCCACCAGCAGGATCGCCGAAACTACCGTGTACATGATGGCATTGCGGGTCACCAGCAGGCCGAGGAAATCGGCGGATCTTTCATGCCAGCTCTCCGCCTTGTAACTGTATCGCGTCTCAAGCCGGTGCGCGACTTCCTCCGCCGAATAGGGGTCAGCAAGATGGATGCCGATGCGGTTGATGATGTAGGGGCGGTTCAGCAGCGATTGCGCCTCGCGCAGCAACATATAACCCGACGTCTGACCGAGCTGGATCTGACCCTTCTTGACCAGGCCGACGATCCTGAGCGAGCGCGTCGCGCCGCCCGCAGAAGTGGCACCAACGACGTCACCCATGCCAAGCCCCAGCCGCATGGCCATTTCTTCGCCGATGATGACACCCCCCTGGACCTGTTCAAGATCGCTGAGGTGGCCCTTGCGTAGCTTGTCGGCGATAGTGCTCACCCTGGTTTCAATCGTCGGGTCGATGCCGATGACGCCCAGCGGCTCGTCACGCCCGCCCATCCGGAGCGTGACCGCACCGCTCAGGCTGGGCGAGCCGATCGCACCGGGAATAGCATCGATGGTCCTGACTATGGCTGGCCAATCCCTGATTCCGCGCACTTCGTTGCGGACCTTGTAGCCACGCAGAGCGACTGCTCCGCCGGGAAAGCTGCGCACCCCGGGCTGCGGCGGAGGGCTGCGCAGTTCGTCGTAAACGATGATGTGGGGTGCTGCATCGATCAGTGTTTTGACGAAATCGGCCTGGCTGCCAACCATGAGTGCAGAGACGGCGAGAAAGAAGCCTACACCCACCGCCACTCCGCTCACCGCAACCAGCGTCTGACGCCGCCGCACCAGCAAGTGTTTGGAGGCGATGTGGAAAAGTAGGGCTAGCCGCCCGTTCAAGGTGCGGCCTCCTTCACCGCCTGCCCGTCCTTGAGCCCCGCTGGCGGGGCAACGATGACACTTTCGCCCGGCCGGACTCCGGACAGGATCTGCACCTTGTCAGTCCCATCGATGCCGGATCTGACCTGCCGCTGCCGGGCTTTTCCGGCAGCGACCACCCAGACGTGACCGTCGGCAAGCGCAGCGACCGGGACCAGAACGGCGCGATCGTCCTTACGCGAAACAATATTAACTTCGAGCGTCATGCCAAGCGGGAGGTTGCCCGCCGCATCGGGCAGCAGCCGGACCCGGAACGCGCGCTGTGCCGGATCGCCGCCGGGAGTCACTTCCGAGACGTGAGCGGCTATGGTCTTGCCGGGCCATGCGTCGCTCGACATCATCGCCGCCGCCCCGGTCCGCACCCTGGCGATATCGCGTTCGTCGACTATGGCGGTAATCCGTATGCGCCCCGGATCGCCCAGCAACATCAGCACGCGTGTCGGTGTTGCAAGGTCGCCCGGCTCGACATCGCGCTTGGTGACGATGCCGTCGATATTGGCACGCACGACAAGCTGATCGCGGCGAGCCGCAGCGGTGCGCTGGGCAGCGCGCGCAACGTCGGCATTGGCTACCGCCTGGTCGCGCGCGGCCTTTGTCACCCAGCCCTGACGGAACAATGTTACCATGCGGAATTCGGTTTGCTCTGCCGCGCGCCGTTGCGCCGCCGCCTGATCGAGCAGGGCGTGCTGTTCATCGTCGGCGAGCAGGACCAGCGGCTGGCCCCGGTGCACTGCCGCACCTTCGGCGACGAGGACCTGGGAAACGGGTGCCGTCAGCCGCGCGGCCACCGACACCGGCTGCTGCGCCTCGACAAAACCGGTGGCATAGACCAGCTCTACCGCCAGTCCGGCACTCGCCTTCGCTACCATGACGTCAACCGGCCGCTCGCGCCACAGCCAGACACCCGCGAACGCAGCGGCAATCGCCGCCACCGCGACCAGCCAGACGAGCCAATGCTTCACCGCCGCTTGACTCCTGTCGATCCTGCCAGCGCAATAGCCGGTAGGCCCGCAACAAGCCATGCGTTTTTGCATCAATCGGAGGCGGCAACCACGAAGCCGGTCAATTTTCTCGCTATGACCTGCCGATCCTGGGTCATTGTGCTGCTGTCCGTTCATCTCCGGTTGGTAAGTTGCGGCTAGCACCGTATCACTTGCCCCAAGGACCGGTCTTCGCCGCTGTCAGAGGAATACCCATGCGCCGATTTCTTGCCGCGTCGCTTGCCGCCGTATCGCTGACCGCTTGCGCCGCCCAGCCGCCCGCAAACCTCGCCAGCGCTCCCGCACCGGCACCGGTCGCCGCCCCCGCGCCGCTCGCCGAGCTCGTCAAGGCAGTCGACATTCCCTTCGCGCAATTCACGCTTGCCAATGGCCTAACCACGCTCATTCACACCGACCGCAAAGCCCCGATCGTCGGCGTCACGCTCTATTACCGGGTCGGCTCGAAAAACGAGCCTCGGGGCAAGACCGGCTTTGCCCATCTCTACGAGCATCTGTTTTTCGGCGGCTCGGAAAATGTGCCCAGCTTCGATGTCCCGCTCGAGGCCGCTGGCTCGACCGCAACCAATGGCTCGACCTGGTATGATCGCACCAATTATGTCGAGACCGTGCCCAAGGGCGCGCTCGAGCTGGCGCTGTTCATGGAGAGCGACCGCATGGGGCATCTGCTCGGCGCGGTCAGCCAAGACAAGCTGAGCAAGCAGCGCGGCGTCGTCCAGAACGAGAAGCGGCAAAACGATAACGAACCCTATGGGCTGATGGACTATGCCGTGGGCGAGGGGCTGTTCCCCGTCGGCCACCCCTATCGCCACGCCACTATCGGCTCGATGGCCGACCTCGACAAAGCCAGCCTTGGCGATGTCCGCCAATGGTTCCGCGATCACTATGCGCCGAACAATGTCGTACTGGCGCTGACCGGCGACATCGATGCTGCCACCGCCCGGCCATTGGTGGAGAAATACTTCGCCGCGATTCCGCGCGGGCCCGAGGTCGTCAAGGTCGTCGCCGGACCAGTGACATTGCCCGCCCCGGTAGCCCGCGAAATGGTCGATGCTGTGCCCGTCACCCGCATCACCCGCAACTGGAGCGGCCCCGGCGTCAACGATCCCGATTCGCTCGCGCTCGAAGTGGCGATGCGGGTGCTGGGCGGGCTTGCCAGCTCGCGGCTCGACAAGACGCTGGTCCGCGCCGAGCAGCTGGCGGTCTCGGTGACAGCGGGGGCACAGACCTTCGAGCAGGTCGGCTTCGTCCAGGCGGCACTGGACCTCAAGCCGGGGGTTGACCGGGCCAAGGCCGAAGCCCGCCTCGATCAGCTGATCGCCCAATTTATCGCCGAAGGCCCGAGCGAAGACGAAGTGCGCCGCGCGGTCACCGGGGCAGTGTCGGCGCAGATTGGTGGGCTGGAGGTGTCCGGGGGCTTTGGCGGCAAGGGCGCGACGCTGGCCGAGGGCCAGCTCTATTCGGGCGATCCGGCCAAATATAAGGCCGACCTCGCCCGCATCGCCGCAATCACCCCGGCGGACGTGCGCGCCGCGATGCAGCGCTGGCTGACGCGGCCGGTGTTTTCGCTGACCGTATCGCCCGGCAAGCGCACCGAACGGGGCGAGGCCATGGGCGGCTGGGGCGACGAGGCCCTGGACGCGGTTCGCGACGGACCTGCACCGCCGCGCCAGAAGCCCGCCGCTGCGATTGCGCCCGGCCCCAAACGTATCGCACCACCGATTGCCCCGGTCGCCGAGCTGACCTTCCCGGCTATCGAACACGCAAAGCTTTCGAACGGCATCCCGGTCGCGCTGGCCCGGCGCACGGCGGTGCCAAAGCTGATCGTCAACATGGCATTCGACGCGGGCTATGCCGCCGATGCGCTCGATACCCCCGGCACCCAGTCGCTGATGTTGACGATGCTCGACGAGGGGACGGCCAGTGCCAGTGGGGGCCGCGACGCCATGGCCATCGCCGAGGAACAGGAGCGGCTCGGCGCCAGTATTTCGGCGAGTGGCAGCATCGACCAGAGCAGCGTCACCCTCTCCGCGCTCAGCGCCAATCTCGCGCCATCGCTGGCGCTGATGGCCGATGTCGTGCGCCATCCCGCCTTTGCCGATAAGGATGTGGCGCGGGTCAAGGACCAGCAGCAGGCAGCGCTGGCGCAGGTGCTCGCTTCCCCGCGCAGCCTGGCCTCGCGCGAGCTGGGCCGCATCCTGTTCGGCACGCATCCCTATAGCCAGCCGGGCGACGGGCTGGGCGATGCCAAGTCGATTGCGGCGCTGACTCCGGCGTTGCTGCGCGCTGCGCATGACAAGTGGTTGCGTCCGGATCTGGCCAGCATCACCGTCGCCGGTGATGTGACGATGGCCCAGCTTTTACCGCTGCTTGAGGCCGCATTTGGCGGATGGCAGAGCCCGGCGACGGCGCGGCCAATCAAGCACCTCGACGCCGCCATCCCGGCACCCAGGCCGCGCATTGTCGTCATCGACCGCCCCGATT